>CBDTYW010000411.1:0-1508 GCA_965364735.1 uncultured Nitriliruptoria bacterium | reverse complement strand
TCGGGTCGCGCGGGGGCTCGGGCTCGGCTCGAAGGCCACGGCGCTGCAGCTCGCGCGGGGCGCCGAGCGCGGCTGCGCGGTGGCGACGCTCGGGATGTTCGAGCAGGGCTACTACGACCGGCTCGGGTTCGGGGCGATGCCGCCGATCATCGCCACGACCATCGACCCCGGGGCCATCCGTGTGGCGGAGTCGCCGGGCCGTCCTGAGCGGCTGACGATCGAGGCCGACGTCGGCCGGATGCACCGCGCGATGGTGCGCCGCCGCGCGTCACACGGGCGGGCGATCGTCGACGACGAGCGGATCCTGCGCGCCGAGCTCATCTGGGAGGACGGCGGGTTCGGCCTCGGCTTCTCCGACGACGACGGCGAGCTGACCCACTTCCTGTGGCTGCGCGCCAAGGGCGAGCACGGCCCGTACAACGTCGACCGGATGGTCTACCGGACGCCTGTGCAGTTCCGTCAGCTGATGGCGGTGCTGCGCTCGCTCGGCGACCAGGTGCGGTCGTGTCACGTCTACACGCCGCCCGACGTCTCGCTGCAGGACCTGCTCGACCAGCCGATCCGCCTGCGTGACCTCAGCCACCGCTCCGAGCACCCGCTCGGGTTCCGGGCGATGGCGTGGACGCAGATCCGCATGCTCGACGTGCCGGCCTGCTTCGCGGCGGTCTCGGTCGACGGCCCGGAGCTGTCGTTCGTGCTCGAGCTGACCGACCCCGTCGGGGCGCTGCTCGCCGACGCCGCGACGTGGGCCGCCGAGCGGCCGCGCTGGAAGGGAGTCGCGGGGCGTTGGCTGGTGACGCTGGGCTCGCTGTCGCGGGCGTCGCGCATCGTGGATGACACCGCGGTGGCGGAGCTTCCGGTGCTGCAGGCCTCGGTCAACGCCGCGACGCGCATGTGGTTCGGGGTGCGCTCAGCGACGGGCCTCGCGATGACCGACGACCTCATCGGCCCGCCCGAGCTGCTCGCGGCGCTGGACCGCACGTTGCGTCTGCCGCAGCCGCACTTCGACCTGAATTTCTGAGCGACCTGAATTTCTGAGCGACCTGGACTTCTGAGCGGGGCGTTCGTCGGATCGCGCTGTTGAGGTCAGCGCGTGAGGTCAGCGCGGCCCGCGTGAGGTGATCGCCTCGGCGGTGCCGATGAGCATGCTGGCGGCGACGACCGACGCGACGAAGCCGACGATGTTGAGCTCCCAGATGTCGCCGGTGCCGAGCGCGTTGGCGATCGTCCCGCCGATCAGGGAGCCGACGACGCCGAGCGCGAGCGTGGCGACGAGGCTGAGGTCGTGCTTGCCGCTCTTGAGCTTGCGCGCGAGCCACCCGATGATCAGGCCGGCAATGAGGAAACCGATCATCGTGCTGCTCCTGGGGTGAGGGGGCGCTGGTCCGTGTGCGGTGCCGTGAGCAGGGTGCCCGGTCGGGGCGCCCATGCACGGCGAACGTCGGCTGTCCGCCTCTCGGTGGCGCGGCTGGTCGGGTCCGGCTCGTCCGGTCGACGGGCGCGGGTGC
>CBDTYW010000410.1:0-1537 GCA_965364735.1 uncultured Nitriliruptoria bacterium | reverse complement strand
ACGCCGACCGCGCCGCCGCCGCCATCCCCGCCCCGCCGTCCGCGCTGCCGTCCCCGTCGGAGCTGACCGCAGACGGTCAGCGCAAGGCCAAGAAGGTCGCCCCGATCACCTCCTGGGACGACTACCAGCTGCCCTCGACCGACCTGCTGAAGGTCGGCCGGTCCGCCGGACACCAGTCCGAGCGTCACGTCGAGGCCCAGGTCGAAGCCCTGCAGGCGACGTTCGACCAGTTCCGTATCGACGCGCACGTCGCCCGCTACTCGCGCGGCCCGACCGTCACGACCTACGAGATCGAGCTCGGACCGGGCGTGCAGGTCAAGAAGGTCGCGTCCATGGGCGACGACATCGCCTACGCGCTTGCCGCCCCGGACGTCCGCATCGTCGCCCCGATCCCGGGCAAGTCCGCGATCGGCGTCGAGGTCCCGAACCGTCACCGCGACATGATCACCCTCGGCGACGTGCTCCGCTCCGACACCGCCAAGGCGAACGACCACCCGCTGTTCGTCGCCCTCGGCGTCGACTCCAACGGCAACGCCGCGATGGTCAACCTCGCGTCGATGCCGCACCTGCTCGTCTCCGGTGCGACCGGCTCCGGCAAGTCCGTCACGCTCAACGCGATGCTCACCTCGATCATCATGCGGGCTCGTCCGGACCAGGTCCGGATGATCCTCGTGGATCCGAAGCGCGTGGAGCTCACCTCGTACGAGGGCGCCCCGCACCTGCTCACCCCGGTCGTCACCGACCCCAAGCGCGCCGCCGACGCGATCCAGTGGGCCGTCAAGGAGATGGAGCTGCGCTACGACACGCTCTCACGTCTCGGCTACCGCAACATCGACGGCTACAACGAGGCCGTCGAGAACAACGAGCTGCGCCTCGAGACCGAGGAGGAGAAGGCCACCTACCGGCCGATGCCGTACATCCTCCTCGTCATCGACGAGCTCGCCGACCTCATGCTGGTCGCCCCGCGCGACGTCGAGGAGTCGATCTGCCGGATCGCCCAGATGGCGCGCGCCGTCGGCATCCACATGGTCATCGCCACGCAGCGTCCGTCGGTCGACGTCATCACGGGCCTGATCAAGGCGAACATCCCGTCGCGCCTCGCGCTGCAGGTCGCGTCGGTCACGGACTCCCGGACGATCCTCGACGCCGGTGGCGCCGAGAAGCTCGTCGGCAACGGTGACCTGCTGTTCCTCCCGGCGTCGCAGGGCAAGCCCTCGCGGCTGCAGGGCTGCTTCGTCTCCGAGACCGAGATCCTCCCGATCGTCCAGCACTGCGTCGACCAGCGAGAGGCGCAGTACGTCGAGGGCGTCATCAAGGAGGGCGAGGCTGCCGCCAAGATGGACACCGCCCGTGGTTCTGACGACGACTCCGACGAGGCGCTCCTGCGTCGCGCCGCGATGCAGGTCGCGGAGTCCGGCCTCGGCTCGACCTCGATGCTGCAGCGCAAGCTCCGCATCGGCTTCGCCCGCGCGGGGCGTCTCATGGACGAGCTCGAGGAGCTCGGCGTCGTCGGCCCGAACGAGGGCTCCAAGGCCCG
>CBDTYW010000409.1:0-1542 GCA_965364735.1 uncultured Nitriliruptoria bacterium | reverse complement strand
GGCCTGCGGCCCGACGGCACCATCACCGGTGATGTCGGCGCGGCCTACGGCGCGCTCTGGGACGTGGCCGATCTCGACGGCGTCATCGACCTCGACGCCGGGGTCGCCCGCATGGCGATCGGCACCCAGACGACGCGGGTCGGCGTGGACACGATCACGACGGGGTTCGCGAGCGCGCTTGCCCCGCTCCGGGCGGCGGGGCCGGAGGTCGTCGTCGCGTCCGACCTGATCGTGAACGACAAGGTCATCGACCTGCTCAGCTCGTCGCAGGTCCGAGGCGTGCTGATCGCGCTGGGCGTCGTCCTCGGGCTCCTGACGCTCGTCTACCGGGTGCGGCTCGGACGCTGGGAGTTCGGGACCCTGCTCATGCTGCCCGTGATCGCCGTCGTGTTCTGCACGCTCGGCCTGATGCGGGTGACGGGGATCCCGTTCGATCCGATCACCGCGGTCATCGCCGCGCTCGTCATCGGTGTCGGCATCGACTTCACGATCCACCTGGGTGAACGCTTCGTCGAGGACCTGCGCCTCACCCCGACCGATCCGGCGGCGGCGCTGGAGGCGAGCATCACGCACACCGGCTCGGCGCTGGCGGGCTCCGCGCTGACGACGGTGCTCGGGTTCGCCGTGCTGACCACGGGGTCCCTGCTGCCCTTCGTCCGGCTCGGCTACGTGACGATCTACGCCGTGGCGCTGTCGCTGTTCGCCGTCGTCGTCCTGCAGCCGGCGATCCTGCTGGTGTGGGCGCGTCGCCTCATCGCTCGCGGGGAAGCGATCTGATGGGGGGGGATCGCTCGGAAACTGACCCACGGGTCGTGCGGACGCGTGAGCGCGTGTTCGAGGCGGTCGAGATGCTGCTCACGAACGAGGACCTCGACGCGGTCACGCACTCGCGCGTTGCTCGTGAGGCCGATGTCGGTCGTGCGACGCTCTATCGGCACTGGCCGGACCTCTCCGCCCTGCTCGTCGAAGCGATCGGCTCCATCCACCAACGCCGCGCCGCGCGGGTTTCGACACCGCTTGCTGAGCTGTCGCTGCGCGATGCGGCGCACCTGTTGCTCGCGACGTTCGCGGAGCAGGTCGACGAGGACCCGCTGCACCGCGCCATGTTCGGGCTCCTCGACCGGGCGCAGCACGACCCGGTGTACGCGGAGGTTCGCGCAACGCTGGCGCTGGTCGGGATCGGACCGCTGCGCGCGATCGTGTCAGCGGCCATGGAGCGCGGTGAGGTTCCTGCGGACTCGGACCTCGGCGAGGTCGAGGGCTGGTTCCTGGGGCCGATCATGCACCGACGCTTCATGCTCGCAGCCCCGCTCGACGCCGGGTTCATCGAGCGCCACATCGACGGCTGGCTCCGTGCGATCCGATGGACGATGCCAGGCTGAGGTCGACCACGCCGCGGAGCGGCACACTCGTCGCCCCGACCTCGGACCCGACATGACCCAGACCAGCCTGCGCGTGGGCGTCCTCGGCACCGGGCGCATCGTCGCCGGCGCGCTCATGGCGCCCGCGGCCGAGCTCGACGACGTCGACGTCGTCGCGATC
>CBDTYW010000408.1:0-1590 GCA_965364735.1 uncultured Nitriliruptoria bacterium | reverse complement strand
GTCGTGGCGTGCGAGGACGTCGGCGACACGGACGCGGACCGGTGCGGCGTTGCCGATCTGGAGCAGGGCGGCGCCGGGCTCGCTGGCGGGAAGGTGGGCGGCGTCGGAGATCCCGACGACGTCGATGCTGTCGGCCGCGGACTGGGTCCGCAGGGCGATCCGCAGGTTCGTGTTCGCGCGGATCTGTTCGCTGACGACGCCGGCGGGTCGCTGGGTCGCGAGCAGCAGGTGCATGCCGAGCGAGCGACCGCGCTGGGCGATCCCGACGAGCGAGGCGAGCTGCTCCGGGTGCTCGGTCGCGAGGGTGGCGAACTCGTCGACGACGATGACGAGCCGCGCGGGGCGGGTGGTCGGGTCAGTGGACGTTGCCCCGGTGCGTTCCCAGGCGGCGAGGTCAGGCTGGCCGGCGTCTGCGAGGGCTCCCTCGCGGGCGCGCAGCTCCGCGTCGAGACAGCGGAGGAGTCGGCCCGTGGCGTCGTCGAGGTCGGTGACGAGCCCGACGACGTGCGGCAGGTCGACGAGCGGCCCGAAGGCGCTGCCGCCCTTGAAGTCGACGAGCAGGAAGCTGAGGTCGGACGGGGCGTGCTCGAGCGCGAGCGACGTCACGACCGCTTGGAGCAGTACGGACTTGCCAGCTCCGGTCGTCCCGGCGACGAGGCCATGGGGACCGTCGACCGCGAGGTCGAGCTGACATGCGGTGGCGCCGGAGAACCCGATCGGGACGGGACGGATCCCCGGACCTCGGGCCCACGCCGCGCGGACCGTGGCGGCGTCGTCGCGTCCGTCGCGCGCCGCGGTGAGGTCGGTCGCTGCGCGCGGGATGACGCCGTCGACGGTGTCGGGATCACGGAGCCCGTGCAGCGCGACGGCAGCCTCGAGCGCGAGGTCGTCGGCGAGCAGGACCGGGACGACGCGCTGTCGTCGCGTCGAGCGCAGGTCCAGACCGGTGGTGTCGAGCACCGCGGTCGCGGTCGCGGCGGCGGGCAGGTCGTCAGAAACGGCGACGAGCACGAGCACGGCGTCGCCTGCACCGAGAAGGTCGGAGATCGTGGCGCAGGCCTCACGGTCGGTGCGGGCGTCGATGACGTGGAGGCGGTGACCGCCATCGGGGCGTGTTTCGGCCGTGGCGACGTGGGGGAGCCACGACGTCCAGACGAGGTCGGGATCGGCCCAGCGCGAACGGTCGATGACGAGGTCGGCCGGTCCGTGCGCCGCGGCGAGATCGACGAGCAGCGCGTGGACGAGCGCCTCCGCACCGACGCCGGCGATCGCGACGCAGCGTCCGGGTCCGAGGTCGACGGTGACCGCGGCGTCGTGCATCGTCGAGGCGCTGCGAACGGCGGCGAGGTCGTCCGGGTGCGGGCTGCCGTTCGGAGCTCGGGTGGTCAGGGTCGCGGCGACGTCACCGTGTCCGATCGTCGCCTGGAAGGGGGCGTCCTCCGGGCGCGGACGCCACCGCCACAGCGTCGGGTCGAGGGTGCGCACGTCGTCGAGGCGCCGCGCGATGCCCGGGTGGCGCTCGTCGTGACGACGTCGCGCGGTTGACGCGGCGGTCGCGACGAGCTTTGCGCTGAGCGTGGTCCGCCCCGA
>CBDTYW010000407.1:0-1595 GCA_965364735.1 uncultured Nitriliruptoria bacterium | reverse complement strand
GGCGAGGTGGCTCGGGCGACACGCCGCCGCCGTCGGTGGCCGAGGCCGCCGAGCCGGCGCTCGTCGGGGCGGACGGGGGTCAGGCATGACCGCGCTCGAGCTCCGGAACATCGTCGTGAAGTTCGGCGCCATCACGGCCGTCAACGGGCTGTCGCTCACGGTCAACCCGGCCGAGATCGTCGGCCTCATCGGTCCGAACGGCGCCGGCAAGACCGTGTCGTTCAACGTCATCACGGGGTTGATGAAGCCGACCGAGGGCAGCGTGCTGCTCGGCGGTGAGGACATCACCGCCGCCGCGCCGCACATGCGCACGGCCATGGGGCTCGGACGGACCTTCCAGATCATCCAGCTGTTCAGCGGGATGTCGGTGCGAGAGAACCTGATGGTCGCCGCGCACCGGCACACCTCGTCGGGGGCGATCTCCGACGCGCTGCGTCTGCCATGGCGCAGCCGAGCCCTCGCCGAGGCGGGCGAGCGGGCGGACGCGGTGCTCGAGTTCATGGAGCTCACCGACATCGCCGAGGTCCCGGCAGATCAGCTGACGATCGGGCAGGCCCGCATGGTCGAGCTGGCACGCGCCCTTGCGCTGCGCCCGGCGATCCTGCTCCTCGACGAGCCGGCCTCCGGGCTCGACCCGTCGGAGACCGCGGACTTCGCGCGTCTGCTCGCGCGCATCCGCTCGGTCATCGGCTGCGGCATCCTGCTGGTCGAGCACGACATGTCCGTCGTCATGCCGCTGTGCGACCACATCTACGCGATGAACTTCGGCACGCCGCTCGCCGACGGGACGCCCCGCGAGGTCCGCAACCATCCTGAGGTCATCCGCTCCTACCTCGGGGGTGCCGCATGACCGCCCCCATGCTCGAGGTCGACGGCCTGAAGATCGCGTACGGCGCGGTCGTCGCGGTGCGGGAGGTCAGCCTCACGCTCGAGGCCGGACAGACGATGGCCATCCTCGGTGCCAACGGTGCGGGCAAGACCTCGCTCCTGCGCGGGATCTCCGGGCTCGAGCCGGCACGCGCGGGCACCGTCCGGATCGACGGCACGGACGTCACCGGGATGCGGCCTGAGAAGATCGCCACGATGCAGGTCGCCCACGTCCCCGACAACCGCGGGATCTTCCCGACCCTGAGCGTCGGCGAGAACCTGCGGATGGGCCTCTACGGCGCCGGTCGTGACGGGACGCCTGAGGCGGCCTCAGACCTCGAGGACATCCTCGACATGTTCCCGATCCTGCGCGAGCGGACCGCCCAGCCGGCCGGCAACCTGTCCGGTGGTCAGCAGCAGATGCTCACGATCGGCCGCTCGCTGCTCCAGCGTCCGAAGCTGCTCATGCTCGACGAGATGTCGATGGGGCTCGCGCCGTCGATCGTCGAGGAGCTGTTCGTCGTGATCGGCGAGCTCAAGGAGCGCGGGATCACCGTCGTGCTCGTCGAGCAGTTCGTCGGCCAGGCGATGGGCGTCGCGGACCGCGTGGTCGTCCTCGAGCAGGGGCGCGTGATCGCCGACGGAACGCCGGCGGAGCTCGCCGGCGATGACCTCGCGGCCGCGTACCTCGGCGGCGAGGACGACGTGGACCTCGGGGTCCTGCCCCC
>CBDTYW010000406.1:0-1609 GCA_965364735.1 uncultured Nitriliruptoria bacterium | reverse complement strand
GACGGACGGCAGCGGGTGGTCGCGCTGTCGGGAGCGATGATCGCCATCGTGCTGGTTCCCGTCGCGCCTCCCGGGGTGCCGATCCTCGGTGCTGGCCTCGCGGTGGTCGCCGTCCTGCGCCCCGGTCGAGATGGCGAGGTGCGATCGTGACAGCCGCGTGGGGGACGATCCTCGGACTGGCCGCCGTGACGTACGCGCTCAAGGCTGCAGGCCCCCTGCTGCTGGGGGGACGGGACCTGCCGCCGCTGTTGTCGCAGGTCGCGGCGTTGCTCCCGGCCGCGCTCCTGGCAGCGCTGGTCGTCACGGCGTCGGCAGCGGACGGTGCTCGGCTCGTCGTGGACGCCCGGATCGTGGGCGTGATCGCGGCGGGGGTCGCGCTGTGGCGGGGGGCCGGGTTCGTCGCCGTGATCGTCATCGCCGCGGCCGCGACTGCCGCGTTCCGCGTCCTGCTCTGAGTCACCCTCTGACATCGAGCTGCGGCCGTCCCGGATCAGCCACGCGACGTCGCCGGTGTGTCACGCCGGGTGGTGGCGGACGAACTTTCTTGCCCGCCGGAGCAAAATCGGTGGCAGACCATGCGGTTGACGTTCTAGCGTCGGCGTTCTTCACACCGACCTCGATGATCCGGGGACTTCATGTCACGCACCCGTCTCGCTCTTCGCCGCCTCGCAGCGCTCACGGCCCTGTCCACGGCCGCCGCGCTCGTGACGCTTCCCGCCGCCGCGGGTCCTGACGTCGCGCAGCACGCTGCGACCCCGGCCGTGGAGACCGAGGGGGCGGTCTTCCAGACCGCGAACGACACCGGCGCTGCGCCGGTCGTCACCGAGGTGGCGGGGGCCGACCGCTTCGCCACGGCGATCGCCGTGTCGCAGCGAGCGTTCACCGACCCGGGTGCGGTCAACGACGTTGTCGTCGCCTTCGGGTTCAACTACCCAGACGCACTCGCAGGAGCGGTGCTCGCGAAGCGGCTCGGCGGGCCCATCCTGCTCGTCGGCCGTGACACCGTCTCAGCGGCAGTCCTTGACGAGATCTCACGGCTCGATCCGGACAACGTCCACGTCCTCGGCGGGACCGCCGCGGTGAGCCAGGCCGTCGAGGACCGCCTCGACGACGACTCCAACGTGGTGCGCATTGCCGGTGACACCCGCTTCGCGACCTCCGCGGCGATCGCCCGCGCGACGCTCGACGTCGACGGCAACGGCACCGTCGAGATCGACGAGCAGACCGACACGGTCTTCATCGTCCACGGGATCGACGCGAACCCGACCCGCGGCTGGCCTGACGCGGTGTCCGCCGCGTGGATCGCCGCCCAGATGGGCGCTCCGATCCTCCCGGTCCGCACCGGCTCGGTTCCCAGCGAGATCAGCGCCGCGATCGCGGAGATCGGCGCGACCAAGGCCGTGATCGTCGGCGGCGAAGCTGCGGTGTCCGCTGACGTCGTCACCGAGCTCGTGGCTGCAGGCATCGACGAGGACGAGATCACCCGTCTGGCCGGCGACGACCGCTACGCGACCTCCGCCGCGGTCTACGACTGGGCGGTTGCACGCGGCGCCGGAATCCACAACCGATGGGTTGCCACGGGCCGGAACTTCCCGGACGCGCTCGTCGC
>CBDTYW010000405.1:0-1702 GCA_965364735.1 uncultured Nitriliruptoria bacterium | reverse complement strand
GCGTGTACTCGAGGCGGGCGTCGGAGCCGAAGAGCGCGAGCGCGGCACGGTCCTCGGCAGGCTTGTTCGCGAGGGCTTCGTCAATCCAGTCGAGCGCCTGTGTCCGGGCGATCCCGACGCTGTCGGAGGCGTCGATGAGGAACGCGACGTCGACCTCACGCCCCGCCGACGCCCAGCGCGGACCGGCGAGCGCGAGCACGAGCGCGATCACCCCGACGGCGCGCAGGATCGACGCGGTACGCAGCTGCTTCCACGGGATCGCGGAGGATCCGCGGCGTCCGAGCAGCAGCACGAACGGCACGAGCACGAGCGCGATGAGCCAGAGCGGGAGATCGAACGTCAACGGCATCAGACGTCCTTCTTCTCGGCGCCGACGGCGACCGGTTCACGGGTCTCACCTGGCGGGGCGTTGGCGGCTGGACCGTCGACGACCATCCCGGCAGCAGCGCGCTTGGCGGCCTTCCGGCGACGCCGCCACGGTGCGATCCCGAATGCCCACGCCCACTCGAGCGCGGCGAGGAACAGCACGATCGCGAGCATGTCGCGGCCGAACTCGTCACGGCCGACCGAGGCGACGACGTTGTCGTTGAGGTCGTCGCGACGCTCGACCGGGTCCGGCTGCTCGCGGGACAGGTCGGACTCGGCGGGGTCGGGGTTGACCGCGATCCCGTCCGGCAGCGACGAGCGGACGTCCTCGGCGAGTCCTTCGGCGGCGAGGCGCCACAGACCGACCTGGTTGACGTCGATGCGCGGGGTCGCGACGTCGAGGCGGATCGCGTCGCCGCTCGGCGGCGACACGAGCACGCCCGTCGCGCCGACCGGTGGCTGCACGGTGACGAGGTCGCCGGCGGTCGCGGAGGCCGGCACGGGTGCTCCAGCGAGCCACGTCACGGCGTTGCCGACGAACACCGGCCATGCCGGGAGCAGCGGCAGGTTCGACTCGAGGAGGTTGAAGTTCAGCATCACCGTCGGGACGCCGTCGAGACGTCCGGCGACCATGAGCGCGGCCTTCGACCCGCCGGCGATCGTGGTGAGCGCGGGAGCCTCGACGACGCGCGCCGTGGCGATCGCGACCTCGGACAGGTCGACGTCGATGAGCAGCTCGTGGTTCGGCGCCTGGAAGGTGATCGCGGGGCGTTCGACGTCACCGGACGTGGTGAGCCCGACGGGCAGGATCGTCGGGGCGACGAGCAGCGTGGGGACGGTCGGGGTGGGCGGCGAGGGGACGCGGTCGACGACGAGCAGGTCGACGTCGCGGAGGTCGCCGGGGACGACCGCGACGGTGGTGACGGTCACGCCGGGGACGGCGCGGAACGCCGCCTCGAGGAAGACGTTGCCGGGCCCGGCGATGGTGACGTCGAGCTCGCGGGGCGCGGCGAGGAGCGCGTAGGCGCGGTCGTCGATCGAGAGCGCGTCGGCGTTCGGGTTGCCGAGCAGGTCGTTGCCGATCGGCTCGATCCGTGCGACAAGAACGTCGCCGTCGCCACCGCTGACCTCGAGGACGAGATCCTCGCTGGCGCGCGGGCCGAGGTCGAGCGTCTGCTCCAGCACGTCGGTCCCGGACACCGCGAGGGTGAGCCGGCCGCGCGACGGGAGCGGCCCGAGGTTGCGGGCCTGGACGAACACCTGGTTGGTGCCGGCGCCGATCGGGACGGCCTGCAGGCGGGTCACCGCGAGGTTCGGACGGCTCTCGCCGACGGCG
>CBDTYW010000404.1:0-1723 GCA_965364735.1 uncultured Nitriliruptoria bacterium | reverse complement strand
GGTCACGCGCGCCCCGCTGACGAGCGCCCCGAACGCGACGAGCAGCCCGGTGAGCCCGGCGGCTGTCGTGACGCGCGCGGTCATGCTCGAGGCGACGGCGGCCTGTCTCGCGAACCCGCGGGCGTCCATCGACTCGGCCAGCCGCAGCGCTCGCTCGATGGCGCCCTCGAGCACGGGCACGAGCGTGCGACGCCACCGGTGACGGCGCGATCCACGGCCGCCGGTGCGGGCGGTGTCGGCCTCGCGGACCTCACCGACCGAGGCGACCAGGCCCGGCAGGAAGGCGACGGCCACGGTCACGACGAGGCCCAGCTCGTGGAAGGCGCGAGGGAGGGCACGGAGCAGCTCGTGGTGGGCGACGACGGTGTTGAAGGCGACCAGCGCGGTGAGGACCGCGAAGATCCCGACGGCCTCGCCGGTGGCGCGCAGCAGCACGTCGAGGTCGACCGCCCCGCCGATCGTGAAGCCGCCGGCGAGCCTCGGCAGGGTCGCCTCCGGGAGGGTCAGGATCGTCGTCCCGTCGACCGGGTGTGTCGTGAGCACGGCGATCGAGACCCGGATCGCGAGGAAGGCGGCGACGAGGGAGAGCAGGATCGGCATCGCTCGTGACAGCGCCCCGATCCGTGGCTGGGTCGACGCGACGAGCACCGCAACGGCGACGACGACGAGCGCGGAGGTCGGAGAGGTGGCGAGCTGCACCGATGCCACCGCCGCGATCGCCCAGACGACCCACACGCCCGCGTGCAGGGGCGTGCCCTCACGTCGGTCGACGGTCGTCTCGGTCTGGGTCACGATCGGCTGCTTGGTCCGCGGGGCGCTGCACGTGGCCATGATGCCCGGTCCCCGTCGCACGGGGCGTCCCCGCCCCGCCCCGAACGTGCGCTCCCCGGTTGTCGCCGATCCCGGTTGCCGTGGAGGATCGTCGGGTATCCCGTGCCCTGCACCGTTTCCGCGACGATCGCCGGAGGTGACCGGGTTCGGCGACACCGCGCGATCGTCGCCGTTCCCGGTTCGCGTCGGCGGGGCGGGTCGTTACCGTGCGCGGCCCCGGGTGCACCGGGACCAGCGACCGCAGCGAGCGCCACGATGACGACCTCTCCCCACCGGGGCGCGCGAGGCGCGGGGCGTGCGGTCGTGGCGTTGCTGTCGCTGCTCGCCGTGCTCGCGTCCGGCGGGGCGTCAGCTGTCGAGGCGACCGACCCCGTCACCTCGACGCCATCCTCCGTGGTCCTGCAGAACGCGTTCCGGGCGGCACCCGAGGTCACGCCGGCGACGTTGCTCGGGCCGTCGACGCAGGTGAACGCCGCCGCCCAGGCGGACGAAGCCCCGCACGGGTTCGCTGCGCTGGCGATCGACACCGGCGATGAGGTCAAGTACCGCTGCGTCCGGCTCCAGGCGGCCCAGCGCTCAGGGACCCAGGTGCTCCGCGACTCCGGGGTGCAGGTCCGGTTCGAGGCGTTCAGCTTCGGTGAGGCCGTCTGCGAGCTCTGCGACACCGGCTGCGGCAACGGCAGCGCGTGCTTCTGCGATGGGCAGGCCTACTGGAACTACGCGCGCGGCGAGCGGGGCGACGACGGGTTCCGGCGCGCGAGCACGGGCGCCTCACAGTCGTCGGTCGAGCACGGCGACGTCGAAGGCTGGATCTGGGGTGGCGACGGGGCGGTCCCGGACTGGGCGCCGTTCGAGAGCATCTGCGCCGCGGAGCTCGCTCGCTACGGCGAGC
>CBDTYW010000403.1:0-1742 GCA_965364735.1 uncultured Nitriliruptoria bacterium | reverse complement strand
GACGAGGCTCGCTCGTGAGCCGGCCACATCCGGCCGAGCGCTGGGGCCTCGCCGCGTTCCTGATCGGCGCCGGGGTGTCGCACTTCACGAACCCCGACTTCTTCCTCCCGCTGGTGCCAGCGTGGATGCCTGCCGACCCCGAGCTCGTCGTGGCCGCCTCGGCGATCCCCGAGATCTTGTCCGGAGCGCTGCTGCTGCACCCGCGGACCCGTCGTGTCGGTGGCTGGGCGGCGCTCGCGACGTTCGTCGCGGTGTTCCCGGCGAACATCCAGTCCGCGCTCGACGGTGGGATGTCGCACCTCGCCGGCTTCGCCGGATCGGCCACGGCGGCGTGGCTCCGCCTGCCGTTCCAGCTCCCGCTGTTCTGGCTGGCGTATCGCCAGGCCACCGCTGAGGCAGCTCCGAGGCTGCCGGTCAGCTGAGCCGAGCCGTGAGCGCCTTCGCGGTCGCGCGGGCGGCGTCGACGAGGGCCTCGCGTGACGCGTCGTCGTGCTCGGTGGAGCGGAAGGTCAGCGTGACCGCGGCAACTGCCCGACCGGCGTGGTCATGGGCGGCGACGGCGACCGAGGCGAGGCCGTCGGCGATCTCGCCGTCCTCGGTGCCGACGCCGCTCGCGCGCACGCGGGTGAGGAGCTGGCGCAGTGCGGTCGGGGTCGCGGAGCCGATCTCCGTGCGCGTCGGGAGGCTCGCGCGGTCCGGGAACGTTGCGCGGACCTGGGCCTCGGGCTGGGCGGCCAGGAGCGCGCGGCCGCTCGCGGTGAGATGGGCGGGGAGCCGGATGCCGACGTCGACGACGAGGGGGACCGTCGATGACGGGTGCTCGGCGACGATGTAGACGACGTCGCGGCCGTCGATGATCGCGAGATGCGACGCGATCCCGGTGTCGTTGGCGAGGCGGTGGAGAAGCGGCCTGCCCAGGCGCTCGAGCTGGGTGTCGCGGAGGTAGGACTGGCCGAGCTCGAACGCCCCGACGCCGAGCGCCCAGGTCTGCTCGTCGCTGAGGTGCGTGACGAAGCGGGAGCGCTCCAGCGTCGTGAGCAGGTGGTAGGTGCTGGAGCGGGGCAGCCCCAGATCACGCGCGATCGCTGCCGCCGAGACGGGGCGTGCGTGGGCGGCGAGATGGAGCAGGATCGCGACGGTGCGCTCGGCGGCGGGGACCTGGGCCATGGGGGTCGCCTCGGGGTGGTTGTCTCGGATGCGAGACAGTAGGGCTCCCGGTTTCGGCGCGCCGGGGCGCGCGTGCGAGCAAGATGTCGGACATGGACACCACGCGCATCTCCCTCAGCCAGCTCACGACCGTCGACGTCGTGCGGATCGCCCGCGCCGACGCCGGGATCGACGTCGATGACGCCGTCCGCGACCGTGTCGCCGCGGCCCGCGCCGTCATCGACGACCTCGCAGCCTCGCCCGTCCCGGCATACGGCATCTCGACGGGATTCGGAGCGCTCGCCACCACCTCCATCCCGCCGGAGCGCCGCCGTCAGCTGCAGCGTGGGCTCGTGCGGTCCCACGCCGCCGGCTCCGGTCCGCTCGTCGAGCGTGAGGTCGTCCGGGCGATGGTGTCGCTGCGGCTCAAGACCATCGCGTCCGGCCACACCGGTGTCCGGCCGATCGTGGTCGAGACGATGGCCGCGATGCTCAACGCCGGCATCACCCCGGCCGTGCACGAGTACGGCTCGCTCGGCTGCTCCGGCGACCTCGCCCCGCTCAGCCACTCCGCGCTCGTGCTGATGGGTGAAGGG
>CBDTYW010000402.1:0-1766 GCA_965364735.1 uncultured Nitriliruptoria bacterium | reverse complement strand
GCGATGATGACCGCACGGTTGCCCAGCTGCTCCGTTCCGGTCAGCTGCCCCGTCGGCCGGGCGGACAGTCCTGCTCTGGGGACCGAGCTCAGTCGGTGACCAGCGAGAAGCCCTCGTCGAGCCAGCCGGTGACGCCACCGATCATCTTCTTCACCGGGCGGCCCAGACGGGCGAGGCGCAGCGCGCCCTTGTCGGCGCCGTTGCAGTGCGGCCCGTTGCAGTAGGTCACGAACAGCGTGTCGGCGGGCCAGTCAGCGAGGTTGCGCTCGACGATCCGGCCGTGCGGGAGGTTCACCGCGCCGGGGACGTGCCCCTCGGCGAAGAGCTCCGGCGAGCGGACGTCGAGCAGTACGAAGCCCGTGGGGACCCCGCCCGGGCTGGAGGCGTGGACGTCCCAGCAGTCGGCCTCGAACGCCAGCAGCTCCGCGAAGTGACGGGCTGCATCGTCGCTCGATGCCGGCGCAGTGGCGAGCACGGGGTTGGTCACGCGGTTGGACACGAGATCCATCATCACGCGGCTCCCTGGGTCGTGGTTGCGCTGATCTGCTCGGCGAGGTCGTGCACGTGCTCGGGGACGGCGAGGCCGTCCGGGAGGTCCGGCGACGGGATCGGGGCGTCGGCAACCGTCCGAAGCGGCAGCACGCCCGCCCAGATCGGCAGGTCGAGGTCGGCTGGCTCGTCGATCGGTCCCCCGCTGCGGATCTTCGCGGCGGACTCGTCGAGCGAGAGCGCCAGAACGCCCGTGGACGTGACCTCGCGGTCGGTCATCTCGCGCAGGTGCTCGCGCCGTCCGGGGACGATCTTGTCGGTGAACGCGTCGAGGGCGACCCGCCGCTCGTCGAAGCCGTCGACGATCTCGGCGACCCCGTGCACGACCACGCTGCGGTAGTTCGCGGAGTGGTGGAACGCCGAGCGGGCGAGCACCCAGGCATCGACGAGCGTGACGGTGACGCAGATCTCGGCGCCGGCCGCGGCCCGGATCAGCCGTCCGGTACCGGAGCCGTGGAGCAGGAGGCGGTCGCCGTCGCGGACGTGCAGCATCGGGATGACGACGGGGGCGCCGTCGACGACGATGCCGACGTGGGCGACCGGTGCCTCGTCGAGGATCGCGTTGACCGTCTCGCGGACGTAGTGGGCGCGGGTGTCCTTGCGGACCCGTGCGCGTGAGCTGGGGCTCGTGCCCCTGTCCTGCTGCTGGTCGGTCGACATCGCGACCCCTCTCATACAAACCGCTCGGTACGGTCATTGTTCTGGTACAGTGCTGCAATGACTCTGATACAAAATGTACCGACCGGGCTCGGATCAGCAAGCGACGTCGCGCGCTGGGTGGAACGGGCGATCTCCGACGGCACGCTCGTCCCGGGCACGCGCCTGCCCACGGTCCGGGCGCTCGCCGAAGCCGTCGACCTCGCTCCGAACACCGTCGCGGCGGCCTACCGCGAGCTCGCCGGACGGGGCCTCACCGAAGGCCGTGGCCGCGCGGGGACGTTCGTCGCCGACCTCGCGCCCCGCACCGCGGCACCCATGCTGGCGGTCCCGGACACGATGCTCGACCTCGCCCACGGCGACCCCGACGCCGACCTCCTCCCCGACCTCGGCCCCGTCCTCGCGGCGACCGCCGACGCCCCGAAGACGCTCTACCAGCACCCGCCCGTTCTCCCGGACCTCGCCACGTTGCTCGCCGACCGGCTGGCGGCAGAGGGGGTCGACGTCAGCCATCTGACGCTCGCGAGCGGCGCGCTCGACGGCGTCGAGCGGGTGCTGCG
>CBDTYW010000401.1:0-1807 GCA_965364735.1 uncultured Nitriliruptoria bacterium | reverse complement strand
GCGGCGCGACCGTCGGCGGCGTCGCTGCAGCGACGGGTCGCGCCGGTGCGGGGCGCGGACCTCGCAGCCCTGCTGGTCGCGCTCGACGACATTCGCTCGAGCGCTCACGTCGGCCACCTCGTCCTGAGCGCCGACGGCCCCGAGACGGTCACCCTCGCCGAGCACCTCGCCACGATCGGGGCGTCATCGGGGACGGTCGATCGACTCGTCGGTCGTGTCTGGCGGGGCGGCGGCGACACCACGCTGCTGGCGTCCGCCCTCGATGGGCCCTGGACCGCACGCGACGCAGGCGGCGACCAGCCCGTCGACGACGCCTGGCCCCTCTTCGACCTCCGCCCCGACCCCATCACCCGCTGACCCCACCCGCCGAGCGACGTCAAAACCTGCACCACGCAGGAATATCCATCGCTCGCCGTGGCAGCCAGTTCGCCGAGCGATGTCGAAACCTGCACCACGCGGGGAAATCCATCGCTCGGCGCGGGAGGGCGGGGGAGCCGCTTCGCCGAGCGATGTCGAAACCTGCACCACGCAGGGAAATGCATCGCTCGCCGGAGTGGGATGGGGTGGGGGGTCAGGCGGGCGGGGCGGTGGTGCGGGCCTTCGTGACCGCCCGGAGCATCAGGAGGCTGGCGACGGTCAGCAGCGCCCCGAACATCTTGGCCAACACCTCGGGCGACAACGCCAGGGCGACCTGGGAGCCCGCGAAGGAGCCGACGAGCGCGGCGCCGCCGAGACGGAGGCCGAGCGGGACGTCGGTGTAGCCGTTGCGGTGGTGGGCGAGCGCGCCGGTGAGCGCGGTCGGGACGATCACGGCGAGCGAGGTGCCCTGCGCGATCTGCTGGCCGTAGCCGAACCCGGCGGCGAGGAGCGGGACCATGATGACGCCGCCTCCGACGCCGAGGACCGACGACACGATCCCCGCCGCGAGGCCGCCAGCCGCGTGCAGGGCGATCCCGACGCCGTCGAGCTCCGGGACGAAGAGCCCGTTGGCCGCCGCCTCCGCGCTCGCGCCGACGAGCAGGAACCGCAGGGCCACGACGAACAAGAGCACCGCGAAGGCCTGCTTCAGGACCGAGTCGGTCATCTTCGGCAGGAACGTCGCGCCGAGCCGCGCGCCGATGACGGCGCCCAACGCGAGCGCGCCGGCACCTGGCAGGTTCACCGCGTCGTCCAGAGCGAACCCGACGACGCCGGCCAGCGATGCGAGCACCACGGCGACGAGCGACGTCGCATGCGCCACGTGCTGGGACCGGTGCAGCACCAGCGCGAGGACCGGGACCAGCAGGATCCCGCCGCCGACGCCGAAGGTCCCCGCGACGAGCCCACCGGCGAGGCCGGCGAGCAGCGTGGTGACGACCGGGGCGGGCTCCGCGACAGGCTCAGTCATCGTCGCCGGGCCCCTGGAAGTCCGCCGCGGAGCGTGCCACCGCGGCGGCGACGTCGTCGAGACGTGCGGTGAGCTCGGCGGCGAGCGGGATGATCTGCGCGGACTCCTCTGCCGCGGCGATCCACTCCTCGACCGAGACCGCGGGATCCTGCAGCGTCCTGGTCAGCCGCGACATCGCGTTCATGATCTCGTCGGGGGTCGGGGCGCTCATGCGGGCTCCTGCGTTCGGGAGGTGACGTCCACGAGGTCGGCGGTCGCATGGTGACCGACGGCGTGCAGCACGATCCGCTCACCGGGCGTCCATGACGGGGTGCCGCCGTCAACCCCCGCGACGTGGGCGATCCGCTGGATCCGCGCCAACGCGCTGCGGGAGGCGGCGAGGTCATCGGTGAGGCGTCGACGGGGCCCGGAGTCCTGGAC
>CBDTYW010000400.1:0-1807 GCA_965364735.1 uncultured Nitriliruptoria bacterium | reverse complement strand
CGGCGGGACGCCGCGGCGCTCGTCGCGCGACAGGTCCTGGCCGTGGCAGGCGCCGCGTGACCGCCTCCGGGCGAAGGAGCTCAACATGACCGATCTGCTCGACCTGAGCCGACCCCGACGTGTCCACCTCGTCGGGATCGGTGGCGCCGGCATGAGCGGGCTCGCCCGCATCCTGCTGATGCGCGGTCACACCGTCAGCGGCTCCGACCTCCATCAGGGCCGGGCCCTGCCGGTGCTGCAGGAGATGGGGGCGCGGATCCACGTCCCGCACTCGGCGGATGCCCTCGGCGACGCCGAGGTCGTGGTGCGCTCCAACGCCGTCCCGGACGCCAACCCCGAGATCGTGGCGGCGGTTGATCGGGGACTGCCGGTCCTGCCGCGGGCGCACCTGCTCGCCGCCTTGATGGAGGGCTCCACGCGCGTGCTCGTCGCGGGAACCCATGGCAAGACGACGACCACCTCGATGCTGACCGTCGCGCTCCAGTCCGCGGACGTCGACCCGAGCTACGCCATCGGCGGCCAGCTGAACGAGACGGGCAGCAACGCCATGGCCGGCGGCGACCCGGTCTTCATCGCCGAGGCCGACGAGTCGGACCGGTCGTTCCTCGTCTACACCTCCGACGTCGCGATCGTGACGAACATCGAGCTCGACCATCCGGACGAGTACGTCGACGACGATGACGTCGATGCGGTCTTCCTCGACTTCCTCAGCCGGCGCGCCCCGGGCGGTGTCGCGGTCGTGTGCCTCGACGACCCCGGCGTTCGACGGCTGCTGCCCCAGATGGCTCCGCCGGTCGTGACCTACGGGACCGACCCCGAAGCCGACGTGCGGCTGCTCGTCGACGAGTCCGGCGCCCGCGTCCGGACCGCGGGCGAGGATCGCGACGTCGTCGCGCTCCAGCTCGCCGTCCCCGGCCATCACAACCTCCTGAACGCGACCGCGGCGATCGCGGCGCTCCAGCAGCTCGGCGCGGAGCCTGCTGCGGGCGTCATCGGCCTGCGCCGGTTCGGCGGTGTGGTGCGCCGGTTCCAGACGTTGGGCGAGGAGCGGGGCGTGCTCGTCGTCGACGACTACGCCCATCACCCGACCGAGCTCGCCGCGACGCTGGCCGCTGCGCGACAGCTCGGACGCGACCGGATCGTGCTCGTCGTCCAGCCGCACCGCTACAGCCGAACGCAGGCGCTCGGCGGTGCGCTCGGGCGGGCTGCGGCCGTCGCCGAGGTCGTCGTCGTCACGGACGTCTACGCATCCAGCGAGGCTCCGGTTCCCGGGGTCTCGGGTCAGCTCGTCGCCGCGGCGGCGAGCAGCGCGGGCAGCGTCGTGCACTACGAGCCGCACCTCGCCGAGGTCGCCAAACGGCTCGCCGAGATCGTCCGGCCCGGCGACCTCGTGCTCGTGACCGGGGCGGGCGACGTGACGCAGGTCGGGCCGGAGCTGCTCGGGATCCTCGCCAGCGATGGCTGACGCACTCGCGTCCGCCGAGGACGCCCTGCGCGCGCAGTTGACCGGCACGGTCACGGCGCAGGCGGAGCTCGCGTCCCGGACGACGCTGAGGGTCGGGGGAGCGGCGGCGCTCATGGTCGAGGCGGAGGACGACGCCGACCTGGTCGCGGTCGGGCGGGTGGCAGCTGAGCATCGTGTGCCCTGGACGGTCATCGGACGGGGCTCGAACCTGCTGATCTCCGATGACGGCTGGCCGGGCATCGTCATCCGGCTGGGCCGTGGGTTCAGCCACGTGGCGATCCGGCCCATCGCCGGGGACCCCGACCATGCGGACGTGCTCGTCGGCGCAGCGACGCCGATGCC
>CBDTYW010000399.1:0-1827 GCA_965364735.1 uncultured Nitriliruptoria bacterium | reverse complement strand
TCGTGCCGCTCGGCCGGTGGCGCGCTGCGGGCGCGGTCGGCGTGTGGTCGCTGATCGTCTTCTCGCTGATCGCGCCGGTCTCCGTGCTGCTCTTCTGGGCGGCCAGGGGTCTGCTGCGCGGGACGTCGCGCGCGTCGGCCATCGCCGCGGACCCGTCGGCGCTCGTCGAGCCTGCGATCACGACCGTCCGCCTCGGCATCGTGGCCGCGATCGTGGCGACCGTCGTCGTGCTGCCCGTCGCGTGGCTCTCGGTCCGATACAGCTCGCGCGTCGGGGGGACCGCGAACGCGATCGTCGTCGTTGGCTTCGCGCTCCCCGGCATCGCGCTCGCGTTGGCGCTGACGTTCTGGACGCTCAAGACCCCCGCGCTGCGGTGGCTGTTCAACACCGAGATGCTGCTGGTGTTCGCCTACGTCGTGCACTTCGGGGCGCAGGCGCTGCGCGCCGCGGAGATCGCCGTCGCGTCCGTCCCGACCCGCATCGACGAGGCCGCGCAGCTGCTCGGCGCCGGGACGCTGCGGCGCTTCGCCACCGTGAACGTCCCGCTGATGCTCCCGGGCCTGCTGGCGGGCGCGGGGCTCGTGCTGCTCTCCACGATGAAGGAGCTGCCGGCGACGTTGCTGCTGTCCCCGCCGGGCGTGCAGACGCTCGCGACGCGGATCTGGACGGCGAGCCAGGAGTCCTTCATCGCCGACGCATCCATCGGAGCGCTGCTGCTGATCGCGGTGTCCGGGCTGCTGACGTGGTTCCTCGTCATCCGGCGTGCCGACGTCCTCTGATCAGCGCTCGGCGGCGATCGGCTTCATGTAGCGGACGTAGCCGGAGAGGTCCGCGACCTGGTCGTAGAGGCCGCGGGCGGCGAGGTTGTCGTGCTCGGTGTGCCAGTGGACGCGACGCCATCCCTGGCCCCGGCCGACCGCCATGGCTCCGGTGATCAGCGCCCGTCCGACGCCTTGGCCGCGGACCCCGTCGAGGACGAACAGGTCCTCGAGGTAGCCGTCGGAGCGGACCGACCACGTCGACGGGTGCACGACGATGTGGGCGAACCCGACGAGGTGACGACCCGCGGTGGCGCCGAGCCCGAGCATGGAGGTGTCGTCGGAGATCATCGTCGTGTAGACGTGATCGGACACCGACGGCTTCACCGTCACGTCGTAGAACGCCTGGTACTTCCCCCAGAGCACGTCCCACTCGGCACGGTCGTCCGCGCGGAGCGGACGCACGCGCAGCGCGTTGGTGGTGGACATCTCGGCAGGCCCCTCAGGTTGGACGGCGCCAGTGTGGCGCATGGGGGTGGAGGCGTCCGAGTCCTCACGCCGGAGACCTCTAGGATGACGGCCGGACACCACAGGACGAGGCGGAGAGCGATGCGGGTCGGGGTCATCGGAGCAGCAGGGCGCATGGGCGCCGAGGTCGTGCGTGCCGTCGCCGCGGCAGACGGGCTCGACCTCGTGTGCGCCGTCGACCCGACCGCGACCGGCAAGGCCGTCAGCGACGTCGCCGGCGCGCCGGGCATCGAGCTGCCGGACCTCGTCGTCGCGGGTGAGCTCGAGGCGCTGCGGGAGGCAGGCGTCGAGGCAGCCGTGGACTTCACCCACCCGGACGTCGTCGTCGCGAACATGCGCTGGCTCGTCGACGCGGGCATCCACGCGGTCGTGGGCACGACCGGGATCCCGGCTGACGAGCTCGACGACCTGCGAGCGCGTGCCGCGGCGTCGACCGCGAACGTGCTGATCGCCCCGAACTTCGCGATCGGCGCCGTCCTGATGATGCAGTTCGCCCAGGCCGCGGCGAAGCACCTGCCGCACGTCGAGATCATGGAGCTGC
>CBDTYW010000398.1:0-1884 GCA_965364735.1 uncultured Nitriliruptoria bacterium | reverse complement strand
TCGTCGGTGTCGACCCGACCCTGATCACCCATCCACGGCTGCTCGCAGAGGTCCGACGCCGGTTCCCGGGGGGCGCGGAGGAGTTCGCAGCCCTCGAGACGGGCTGAGCCATCCGGCTCGTTACCGTGGCGACCCGGACCGACGTGGAGCACACCGTGCCGAGAGTGATCGCAGGGACCGTCGGTGGACGTCGGCTTCGCCCTGTCCCGGACGGCGTTCGTCCGACGGGGGACCGGGCCAAGGAGGCGCTGTTCTCCATGCTCCAGACGGCGCTGCTCGACGCGCGGGTGCTTGATCTGTTCGCCGGGTCGGGCGCGCTCGGCATCGAGGCGCTCTCGCGAGGGGCGGTGTCCGCGACCTTCGTCGACGCCGGGCGACGCTCGATCGACGGGATCGAGGGCAACCTCGCCGACCTCGGCCTCGAGGACCGCGCCCACGTCGTGGTCGGCGACGCCGCGCGGGCGCTGCTCTCGATGCCGCCGGGTGGCCCGTTCGACGTCGTCCTCGTCGACCCGCCCTACGACCTCGGTGACGACGACGTCACCGTCCTGCTCGAGCGCCTGCGTCCGTGGCTGTCGGACGAGGCGATCGTCGTCGTCGAGCGCGGTCATCGCGACGTCGCGCCGACGTTCCCGGATGGTCTGCGGGCGCGCGAGCCCCGCCGGTACGGTGCCGCCGCGATGCATCTCGCCGACGTCGTCCCCGCCACCCCGTAGAAGGGCGCAACGACCATGACGGTCTCCGCGGTCTGTCCAGGAAGCTTCGACCCGATCACGCTCGGGCACATCGACATCATCGAGCGTGCGGCGTCGCGCTTCGACTCCGTCACCGTGGCGGTGCTGAGCAACCCGAGCAAGCAGGCCCTCTTCACGGTGGAGGAGCGGATGGAGCTCATCGCCGAGACGTGCGCGCACCTCGACAACGTCACCGTCGACCAGTTCACCGGGCTGCTCGTGAACTTCTGTCACGACCGCGACATCAGGGTCATCTGCAAGGGTCTGCGCGCCGTGAGCGACTTCGAGTACGAGCTCCAGATGGCGCAGATGAACCAGCGCATGGGCGACGTGGAGACGATGTTCCTCACGACCAGCCCCGAGTACGGCTACCTCTCCTCGTCCCTGGTGAAGGAGGTCGCTCGGTTCGGCGGCCCGCTCACAGGAACGGTGCCCGAGCGCGTCGAGCGCGAGTTGCGTGAACGCTACGGTTGAGCCAGCGGCGGTTCAGGTGGAGAGCGGGAGCGGGATGACACAGGTCGACGACGTGCGTACCGGGACGACGGGAGCTCCGTCGGACCTGGTCGGTGGCGTCGAGCGCCATCTGGTGGCGCTCGAGACGTTGCTGGCCTCGGCGCGCAGCGTCCCGATGTCCTCGACGGTGATGATCGACCGGGGGACGATGAAGACCGTCATCCAGCGGATCCGCGCGAGCCTTCCGGCGGAGATCGTCGCGGCGAAGGACGTGATCGCCGGCAGCGACGCCAAGGTCGGCGAGATGATCGCCGAGGCCGAGGACCGCCGTCGCCTGCTCATCGCGCGGAGCAAGGTCGTCGAGGCCGCGGAGGTTCGTGCCGCCGAGATCCTCGCCGAGGCCGAGCAGTCCGCCACCGAGATCCGCTCCGGTGCCGACGACTACCTCGACCGCCAGCTCGGGCTCTTCGAGGTCGCGCTGGAGAAGGTCCGGGCCGAGGTCCAGCGAGGGCGCGCGGAGCTGCGCCCGTCACCGCCGGAGCCGCCGGCCTTCGAGGAGCCGTCCGAGCGCGCGCTCGAGGGCTGACCTCCGCGCGGCGACCGCGCGCCGGTCTCGGCGAGGACCACGGCAGGGCTGCTACGCTTCGCGATCGCGCTCTGCGGCCGTCTCCGGCCGCTCCAAGCGCTCCGGGCGGCA
>CBDTYW010000397.1:0-1924 GCA_965364735.1 uncultured Nitriliruptoria bacterium | reverse complement strand
GTGGTGGTGTCGATCTTGCGGACGTCGGCGGTGATGAACTGGGTGCCGAACCGGGCCGCCTGGGCGCGCATGTCCATGATCAGCTGCGGGCCCATGATGCCCTCGGGGAAGCCGGGGTAGTTCTCGACGTCGGTCGTCAGCGTCAGCTGGCCGCCGGTCGGACCGCCGACCACGAGGCCCTCGATGACGAGCGGCTCGAGGTTCGCCCGCGCGGCGTAGACGGCGGCGGTGAGGCCCGCCGGACCGGATCCGATGATGACGACGTCGTGCGTCGTCGGGGCGGTCTGGGCGTCGGTCATGTCGGGCTCGATCGGTACGGTGCGACAGTGGCGTGGGAAGCCTAACCGGGTGCTCCGCGCTGACATTCCGTGGATGGTGCGGGGCGTGCGGGGCGTGCGGGAACGCGCGTGGGCCGTGCCGCGTTGCCGTCAGACCCGTCCTGCACCCCTGAGGATCGCCCAGTGACCGTCTCCGACGAGCTGTCCTGCGCCCGCCACGGCGCGGCCACGCGCGTGACGTGTACGTCGTGCGGCGCACCGATCTGCCCGCGCTGCATGGTCGAGACGCCGGTCGGTCACAAGTGCCCGGACTGCACCAGGCAGCCGAAGGCGGCGACCCCGGGCCTGAAGGTGGCCCAGGCGGGACGCGCCGTCCCGGTCGCGGCCGGATCGGCCCTGCTGGGCGGCGTGCTGCTGGCGCTGTGGATGACCACGGTCGGGTTCCTCGTCTTCATCGCGGCCTACGCCATGGGGGCCGTTCAGGGCACCTACATCGTCCGCGCGGCCGGCGGCAACCGCTCCGACGCAACCCGACGTCTCGCCGCGGGCGCGGCCCTCGCCGCTGCCGGCATCGCCATCGTCGCGACCTACGGCAGCCCCATCCCGAGCGGCATCATCATGCTCGCCTACCCGGCTGCCGCCTACGGGGCGTGGACGCGGGTCTGACGGCGTGTATCCGGGCTCTCAGGCCCTCGGCCGTGACCTTCGGCTGCGAAGCTGACCACGCCCCAAGGCTGCGTCAGGCCTCGACGGACGTGATCGCCGTGCAGTCGCGGTCGGGGCGGAAGGTGGTGACGAGGAAGTCGTCGCGGGTGCCGTCGCCCGCGGTGTCGCGGGCGACGACGAGCACGATCACGGGTTGACCGTCCTCGTCGGAGGCGACGTCGAGCAGGACGGGGACCCCGCCGTTGCCGATGAACGACGGGATGCAGCCGATGGTGGCCCGGGCGACCTCGACGGGGACCTCGAGGTTCGTCGCGAGGTTGTGGGCGGCGCGCTCGACGCGCTCGTCGTCCTCGGAGGTGCGGACGTCGTCGTCCGGATCGGACGGGGCGGACTCGGCGTCGCCAGCATCGCGGGAGCGTGCGGTGTCGAGGTCGGAGAGGCCGAAGACCTCCTGGGTGCGGGGGGAGTCGGCGATCTGCTGGACGCGGGTGGCGTCGAGGTCGAACTCCGAAGGGAGGCGACGCAGGCCGTCCTCGTCGTAGGTCGCGCGGGAGGCGAAGACGATCGGTCCGTCGTCGTTCTCGGCCGGCGCGGCCGCGGAGCCGAGGTCGTCGCTCTGCGGCGCGATGCCGGTGATGCCCGCAGCACCGTCGTCGCGCTGCACGTCGGCCAGCCCGGACTCCGAGAGGCCCGGCGGAACCGCGGCCATCTCGCTCTCGAACGCGTCGCTCGCCGTCGGGCTGGTCTCGTCGCGGCCGAGGCTGTTCAGCGCCACCGCGCCACCAGCGATCACGACGACCGCGGCGGCGGCAGCGCCGACGGAGCGCACCCAGCGTGGCTGGGCACGCCGGGAGCGACGAGCGGCGAGCTCGTCGACAGGGACCGCGGAGAGCTGGCCGACCGGCGTCGCGTCGAGCTCTGCCTGCACGGCCGCACGCAGGCGGTCGGAGAGGTCGGCCGACATCGGCGGGTCAGCGAGA
>CBDTYW010000396.1:0-1927 GCA_965364735.1 uncultured Nitriliruptoria bacterium | reverse complement strand
GGCCATCCGCTGCCTCGCTGGAACGCCGAGTGACCGGGTTCACCTCCGCGCGAGACGAAGCGCTCGTCGCCGCATCGATCGGCGCCACCGCCACCGACGCGACGGCGTTCGTCCGCGCGCTCGACGCCGCCGGGATGCTCGCCACCGGCACCCGGTTCGCGGCGGTCCTGATCGCGGCACGGAATGGGTGCGACCCGCTCCACGCCATCGGCCTGGTCGCTGCAGGTCACACGTCGGTGCCCCTCGCTTGGTCCGACTACGAGCGCCGCGTGGTCGAGGCGGAAGCGGACGACCTCACCCTGACCGCAGTCGCCGACGACGTCCGGGAAGCCGTGAGCACCGGGAACAACGACCAGCCCGTGCCACGTTCTGACGACCACCTCAGCTGATTGCGCGCACCGCAGCAGGTCACAGGTGTTTGCCACACCCGGCGGCGGGTGGTACGCAAACGCGCCAGACAACCTTCAGGAGCATCGCTCGTGTCCGATTCCGACGACTTCGACGCCGAAGAGATCGACAGTGACCCCGACATGTCCGAAGACGCCAGCGATGGCGACTTCGAGGAGCTCGGGCTCGATGACGACGGGTCGATCACCGGTGATGACGACGAGGACGACGTCGTGCTCGTCGAGGACGACGACGAGGACAAGCCCGGCGAGAACGACGTGCCCACGCCGACGAACGAAGGCGGAGACGACGACGATCTTCCCATCACGCTTCCGGGCGACGACCCCATCATCATCGATGACGAGGACGAACCGGACGTCGACGGGATGCGGCCGGGCGAGATCCAGTGCCGAAGCTGCTTCCTGGTCGTCAAGGAGAAGATGATCTTCGACAAGGCCGGCCAGCTCTGTCGCGACTGCGCCTGAGGGCATGCCGCAGATCCACGCCCGGGCAGCGGCCCCCGCTCTCGCCATCGCATCCGGGCTCGCCGCCCTGTTCGCACAGGAGCCCGTCGGTGCGTGGCCGTTCGCGTTCCTGGTCGCGCCACTCCTGCTCGGAGCGATCCTCGTCGCGGAGGATCACGACCGCGGCGTTGCCCGATGGGGGCTCGTGTCGGGCCTCGTCACGAACCTGATCATGCTCACCTGGCTCATCGCACCTGCCACGGCCGTCGCCTGGGCCCTGCTCAGCCTGATCCAGGCCAGCTGGCTCGCGTTGTTCGCCATCATCGTCCGGCGCTGGATCAGGTCGGGATGGCTGATCGTCGTCGCGCCCATCGCCTGGACCGGGATCGAGGCGATCCGATCGACGTGGCCGTACACCGGCTTCGGCTGGGCGACGCTCGACGTCGCCCACACGTCGGGCTCCTGGCTGCTCCCGATGGCGCGTGTGCTCGGCGGACGGGGGCTCACCCTGGTGACCGTCGCCGCTGGAACGGCCCTGTTCGCCGCGGTCCTCGAGATGTTCGACGCATCCCGACACGCGGAGGGCACCGTTGCCCAGAGGATCCTCGCGTCGCTCAACCACGGACAACGACACGCAGGTGTCGGCGTCGCGATCCTCGCCGTCGGGACGCTCACGCGCATCGGAGCCCCCGCTCCGACCGGGACGCTGGACATCCTCGCGCTCCAGGGCAACGACCGCGAGGTCTATGACGTCAGCGGCCGGGAAGCCGACCGGATCATCGTCGACCAGCTCCTCGAGGGCACGCGGGCGGCGATCGCAGCTGATGGTCCGGCAGACCTCGTCGTGTGGCCCGAGTACTCGATCGACCGCGACGTCACGGAGCCGACCGGCGCGGACCTGGCCGAACCGGTCCGTCAAGCCGTCGCGCTCACCGAGGGCCGCCTGCTGGCAGGAGTGCGGCGGGAGGTCGCGGGCGAGAACACCTACAGCAACACCCTCACGCTGTTCGGTGACGACCTCACGACGGTCGATCGCTACGTGAAGAACAAGCCGGTCCCGTTCGGCGAGTTCATCC
>CBDTYW010000395.1:0-1933 GCA_965364735.1 uncultured Nitriliruptoria bacterium | reverse complement strand
TGCCACGTCCGCATCTGCTGCCCCCGTCGCGGCGTCCGCCGCAGCTGCGAGCGGTCCTGTCGGCATCCAGTCGGCCGCCGCCCCGCCGCGCACCGACCGTCCCGCAGCGTCCCCGACCCAGATCGACTTCGGCGGCGAGCGCTCCGTGACGAACAAGCTCTCGCGCGTCCGCGTGGCCATCGCGAAGTCGATGATGAACTCGATGCAGACCACGGCCCAGCTGACCGCGGGCGTCGAGGTCGACGTGACCCGCGTCATGAACACCCGCCTCGCCCACAAGGACGCCTTCAAGGCGAAGTACGGGGCATCGCTCTCGCCGCTGCCGATCATCTCGCGCGCGGTGCTGATGACGCTGCCCCGCCACCCGGTCTTGAACTCCTCGATCAACACCGACGACGGCACCACGACCTACCACCGCTACGTGAACCTCGGCATGGCCGTCGACACGGAGCGCGGGCTGCTCGTCCCGAACATCAAGGACGCCCAGGACCTCACGATCCCCGCGATCGCCCAGCGGATCTCCGATCTCGCGAAGCGCACCCGCGGCAAGGGCCTCCAGCCCGATGAGATCTCCGGCGGCACGTTCACGATCACGAACACCGGCTCCGTCGGAACCCTGTTCGACACGCCGATCCTCAACCCGCCGGAGGTCGCCATCCTCGCGACCTGCGCGATCGAGAAGCGTCCCGTGGTCGTCAACGACGGCCTCGGCGACTCGATCGCGATCCGCTGGATGACCTACCTCTGCCTCAGCTACGACCACCGTCAGGTGGACGGCGCCGACGCGGCCCGGTTCCTCCAGGACCTCAAGTTCATCCTCGAGAACCACGACTTCTCGCACGAGCTCGCCTGACGCACACAGCACGTTCCCACGACAACCGACGCCCCGCGCGTCGGTTGTCGCGTCTTCCGGCCCCACCGCGGATGTCGCCGAAACCTGCCCACGGCATGGATCGTCGTCGAAACCGCGCCCCGCTCGGGAACCACGACAACCAAGCCCGCCAACCGGGAAACGCGACGACGGAGGATCGTCGCCGAACCTTGTTCGCGGGTCAGGCGGAGTCAGCCACGCCGTCGAGGAGGGTCGGGTCGAACAGGTCGGGGTCTCCGTGGAGGACGGAGATGTCGCCGGTGGACTCCAGGACGACGGCGCGGACCTCGGAGAACTGCATCACGTTGGCCTCGCGGAGCTTCGCGCGGACGTCACCCTCAGACACGCGGGTCGCGTCGAGGTTGTCGTGGATCAGCTCGCCATCACGCATCAGCAGGACCGGCTGGTTGTCGACGCGGTTCGCATCACCGCGAAGCCGCAGGAACGCGAACAAGCGCTGCATGGCGAAGAGCGATCCGATGGCGAGGACGCCGTTCATCAGCGACGGGGACTCGCTGCTGATCGCGGTTGCGAGCACCGAGCCCACAGCGACCGTGCCGGCGAAGTCGTAGCTCGACATCTTCGAGAAGCTGCGCAGCCCGTAGATCCGGACGAGCAGCACGAGGACGAGGTAGAGCGCCGCCGTCGTCGCCACGATGCCGACCGCAGCCGAGGCGTCGATCGCGTACCAGTCTGAGGACATGTTCTGACCTTCGCGTCGAGGGTTCGTGATCAGGCTGCCCGTGCCGGGTCCGCGCCAACCGGGATCCCGCGCTCGATGCTGTCGGCGGGGGAAGCGCACGCCCGACGCGGCGTAGGATGCGACCGTGACTCAGCTGCGGATGGATGCGGACGGGCCCGTGGTGCATCGACACCTCGGGCAGGTCCCCTACGCGCGGGCATGGGACCTGCAGCGCGAGCTGGTGGCCCAGCGCCAGGCCGACGAGGTCCCGGACCAGCTGCTGACCCTTGAGCACGACGCGATCTACACGCTGGGGTCATCCGCGCACGACGAGCACCTGCTGTGGGACGAGCAACGTCGGGCCGCGGAAGGCGTCGACC
>CBDTYW010000394.1:0-1939 GCA_965364735.1 uncultured Nitriliruptoria bacterium | reverse complement strand
GTCGGCCGTCGCCCCGGCCTCCTGCATGTGGTAGCCGGAGATCGAGATCGAGTTGAACCGCGGCATCTCCGTCGAGGTGTAGGAGAAGATGTCGCTGATGATCCGCATCGACGGAGCCGGCGGGTAGATGTAGGTGTTGCGGACCATGAACTCCTTCAGGATGTCGTTCTGGATGGTCCCGCTGAGCTGGGAGTGCTCGACGCCCTGCTCCTCCCCAGCCACGACGTAGAGCGCCATGATCGGGAGCACCGCCCCGTTCATCGTCATCGACACCGACATCTTGTCGAGCGGGATCCCGTCGAACAGCTGGCGCATGTCGAGGATGGAGTCGATCGCGACACCGGCCATGCCGACGTCGCCGTGGACGCGCGGGTGATCGGAGTCGTAGCCACGGTGCGTCGCAAGGTCGAACGCGATCGAGAGGCCCTTCTGGCCCGCCTCGAGGTTGCGCCGGTAGAAGGCGTTGGACTCCTCGGCCGTCGAGAACCCGGCGTACTGCCGGACCGTCCACGGACGGGTGGTGTACATCGTCGAGTACGGCCCGCGCAGGAACGGCGCGAAGCCGGGCAGCGTGTCGAGGAAGTCGAGTCCCTCGGTGTCCTCCGGGCCGTAGGAGGGCTTGACGTCAATGCCCTCGGGCGTCGTCCAGACCGGTCCGCCCGTTGCCGGACGCGATGCGGGCGCGTCTGCGTCCAGAGCGATCGTCGAGAGATCCGGGATCGTCATCACACCGCCTGTACCGAGGTTGTCCGCCCACATGCTCACACTGACCGGAGGGTAGAGCGCCTCCGGTTCCGACTCGACTCCGCGGAGAGCAGCGCGACCCCCCGCGGATCAGCCGACCGGCTGTCCGAGCGTCCGCGCCAGGAAGGCGTGGAGGTCGATGCCGACGCCGACGTAGTCATCGACGCCTGCATCCGCCCACGCCTGCGTCTGCTCGCCGGGACGTCCGGCGAGGTGGACCTGCGTCGCACCTGCGCCCTTGAGCGCCTTCGCGACATCGGCGGCCTGCTCTGCGTAGACGCCGTCCGACGAGCAGATGCACGCGATGCTCGCACCGGACGCGGTGAACGCCCGGGCGGCAGCATCAGCGTCCGCGAACCCGTCGTTGCTGATCGTGGCGATCCCGGCGACGGCGTAGGCGTTGGTCGCGAAGCCCGCGCGAGCGTTGAAGGTCTGCAACGTCCCCATGTTGGCGAGGAAGACGCTCGGCCGCTCCCCGTGCTCGGCGACGTCGCGGAGCTGCTCGAACTGGTCGGCGTCGTGGACCACGGGCAGCGGCACGACGTCGGCGTCGGGGTGCACCGGCACGGTCGCAGCGGTCCGCGCCTCGACCTCGGGCAGGTCCTCGTCGAGCAGCGGGAACTCACTGACCCCGGTGATCGGGTGACGTCGACGCGCGACCGCGTCCTCGCGCTCGGCCCGGGCCGCGTCGATGCGTCCGGCGAGGCTGCCGTCCGCGAGCGCCGCAAGGATGCCTCCGGAAGCCTCGATGCGCTGGAGCTCCGCCCATGCCGCCTCGGCGGTCTGGCGGGTCAGGTCCTCGAGGTACCAGGAGCCCGAGCCCGGGTCGGCGACGCGGAAGAGGTTCGACTCCTCCATGAGCACGATCTGGGTGTTGCGGGCGAGGCGGCGGCCGAGCTCACCGGGGTGACCGAGGCGGCGGTCGAACGGGTCGAGCGTGATCGCGTCGGCGCCACCGACCGCGCCGGCGAACGTCGCGACCGTGCCGCGCAGCAGGTTCACCCACGGATCACGGACCGTCGCCATGCGGCGCGACGAGACCGCGCGGACGCGGAGCCGCCGCTGGTCGGCGGGCACGTCCGCGACGTCGAGGACACGGTCGATCAGGACCCGGGCGGCACGAAGCAAGGCGATCGACCCGAACTGATCGGCGTTGACGGGAACCGCGAGGACGACGTGGTGCGCGAGCCCGGCG
>CBDTYW010000393.1:0-1954 GCA_965364735.1 uncultured Nitriliruptoria bacterium | reverse complement strand
CCACGGGATCAGCAGGACATCGGTCACACCGAGCTCCGCGAGCCGGCAGAACTCGTCGACGTCCGGGCCGACGAGCGGGGTCACGAGGATCTGGAACTCGCCCCGCGCGGTGTCGGCGTCCGTGCGACCGTGCTCGGCACGCAGCGCGTGCAGACGTGGGACGATCTCGGCGATCTCGTCGGGCGTGTTCATGATCGAGACCCAGCCGTCACCGAGCCTCGCTGCGCGGTCCAGCGCCGGATCCGACAGGCCCCCGACGTGGATCGGGACCTTGCGCGCGGGACGTGGGCGCATCTTGAGCGGGCCGACGTCGTAGTGCTCGCCGTGGTGCTCGGCCCACTCGACGTCCGGGTCCAGGCACGCTCGCAGGATCGCGATCTGCTCGTCGATGCGCTTGCCGCGGGTGCGCTTCTCGGTCCCCGTCCAGGCGAACTCCTCGGGCATCCAGCTCAGACCCACCCCGAGCGAGATGCGGTCGTTGGACATCACCGCGGCCGTACCGACCGACTTCGCCACCGCCAGCGGCTCGCGGATCGGCAGCTTCAGGACGTTGGTCGTGAACGTGATCCGCTCGGTGACCGCAGCCATCGCCGGGATCGCCGTGAGCGGGTCGACGAACGGGGTCTCCTCGTTCCAGAAACGCGCCCCGTCGGGCGAGTACGGGTAGTCCGCGACCGTGTCAGCCGGCCAGAAGATCGAGTCCGGCAGGGCGATCACGTCCCAGCCGGCGTCCTCCGTGGCGCGCGCGACCTCCAGCATCTGCTCGGCCGGCGTCATCGCCAGCGCAACCCCGAACCGCATCGTCTCCCGATCCCAGCGTCTCCTGCGTGCGCACAAGCCTAGGTCGACGGCATCGCAGCTGGCGGTGACCGGCGACCGTTCTCCACACCCGAAGCCGCGGAACCGGGGATCGTGTCGTGGGCGGTGACTACCGTCCCTCGCCCCGCCGCTCCGGAGCCCAGCCAGGAGCAGCGGCCTGCCACGACGAGCCCGCCAGGATGCGCATGACCGCGACGACGATCACCACGACGGGGCGGGCCGGTGTCCTGGCGCTGGCGCTCGCGCTCGTGGCGAGCCTGCTCGGCACCGTGGGGGTCTCGGCCGCGCACGCCGACGTCACCGTCGAGCGGATCGCCGGCGCGGACCGCTACGAGACCGGCGGGTTGATCTCGCAGTACGCGTTCGCGGACCCGGAGTCGGTCAGCGTCGCCTACCTCGCGACCGGCCAGAACTTCCCGGACGCGCTCGCAGCCGGCGCCGCGGCCGCCGCGAAGGACGCCCCCGTCATCATCACCCGCGGGGACCGGCTCCCCGACGAGGCACGCGACGAGCTGCGTCGCCTCGATCTCGACGAGGTCATCGTCGTCGGCGGACCGAACGCCGTCAGCGACGACGTGTTCGACGCGGTCGCCGACGACGTCGCCATCGGCGCCACCGTGCGTCGGATCACCGGCGAGAACCGCTACGCGACCGCCGCCAACACCGCCGTCGACGCCTTCCCCGGCGGGACCAACCGCGTCTACATCGCCGTCGGCACGAACTTCCCGGACGCCCTGAGCGGGGTCCCGGCCGCAGCCCGGTACGGCGCGGCCCTGCTGCTCGCCTCCACCGACGTCCTGCCGACGGACACCGCCGAGGCGATCACGACCCTCGCCGCCACCGAGGTCATCATCCTCGGCGGGACCGCGGCGATCTCGGCCTCCGTCGAGGCCGACCTGCGCAACCTCGACACCGTCACGACCGTGACCCGCTTCGCCGGGACGGGGCGCTACGACACCGCCGCACAGGTCTCCGCATCCGCCTACACGGCCGCGCGCGTGGTCTTCCTCGCGACCGGCGGCTCCTTCCCCGATGCCCTCGGTGGCGGACCTGCGGCCGCCCGGTTCGGTGCCCCGCTGCTGCTGACCGCCCAGGACGCCCTGCCGACCGAGACCATCGAGGAGCTGCGCTTCCT
>CBDTYW010000392.1:0-1997 GCA_965364735.1 uncultured Nitriliruptoria bacterium | reverse complement strand
TCGGTCTTGGCAAGTGGTGGCGTAAGCTCCCCATCGTCAAGAAGAACTCCTGGCTCGTCTAACAGCAGCCTCTCGAAGGGGTCGGTCCGCTACGGCGGCCGGCCCCTTTCTTCACATCTAGACCCGGGACTCGGGCCGGGACCGGGACCGGGGCCGGGACTGGCGGTCCCGGGCCCGCTGGGCTGTGGGACATCGCCGCGGCCGACCGCAGCCACCGCCCGGTCGCGCAGCGCTTGGTCGAGCACGATCCGCAGCGCCGCCACACCCTGGTCGCGGCGAACCAGCACGGTGCCCCACGATGCACCGTCGCCACGCTCGAGGTCGACGGCCGCGACGGCCGCCGCAGGCTCGATCCCCGCGAAGTCGATCAGGACCTGAGCCACCGCGGCCCCGAGGATGATCTGGTCAGGTGGTCCGAAGCGGGTGTCCGACCGACGCACGGCCAGGCTCGGCAGCGCGTCCTGGAGGTCTTCGCCGAGCAGGTCGAAGTCGTCGTAGAAGGCACGCTCACGGACATCAGCGCCGTAGGTCCGTCCCAGGCTGACCTGGCTCGATGCCGCGAACCGGTCGACCGCGATCACCTCAGCGGCGAACCGCGCGTCCCAGCCGTCCGCGGGGTCGATGCGCATCGGCCGGGCCCTGGTGTCGTCGGTGCGCAGCGCAGCCTGCTCGAGCCGTCCGACCGCCACGTCGACGGTGCCGAGGACCCCGACACCACCGTCGTAGACCGCGACTCGCGGGGAGCTCGCCAGATCAACGCGCCAGACCCCGACGCCTTCCACGGTGGCGCCGTTGGCGCGGACCTCACGGGGCGAGGTGACGCTCGTGAGCATGCTTCCCGTCGCCAGCTCCACGGCACCCGGGAAGAACGTGGCGTTCGTACCGACGCCCAGCTCCAGCTGGCCCCCGGTCACGTCGATGCGGGCGCCGTCGGCTGAGCGCACCCGGGCACCGGTCGTCACGACGTCGCCGGGCTCCAGAAGCGCCCAGCTCGCCGCACGGAAGACCTCCAGGGATCCACGCTCGAGCCGGCCTGCCCCGGGAACGGCCGGGGTCCCCGACCCGCTGAACACCGCGATGAGCAGCGTCACGATCGCGAACAGCACCGCGAGCGCTGCGCCGCGCCGCGCCGGGATCGTCGCAGGCGGATCCACGCGGGAGTCGGCCGGTGGATCGGTGACGGGGCGGGTCAGGAGCGCGGTCACGTCGAGCCCCCGATCCGGAGCCGGACGACCGCGTCGGTGCCGCGGCCCGGCTCGGACCGCAGGACGAACTCGCCGCCGAAGCGTGCCACGATCCGGGTCACGATGGAGAGGCCCAGCCCGAGACCACCGAAGCGGCGGGTGGCAGAGCCGTCGGACTGGCTGAAGTCGGTCAGCAGCTCGGCGAGCTCCTCGTCCTCGAGGCCGTCACCGCGGTCGCGGACGATCAGCTCGACCCACTGGTCGTCGACGCGTTCGACCAGGATCGCGACGTCGCGCTCAGAGAACTTGGCGGCGTTGTCGACGAGCTCGCTGACCACGCGTGCGAGGAGGCCCGGGTCGACCTGGACGTCCGGGACGTCGCGACGGACCCGACGCGTGACCTTGCGGCCCTCCCCGACGTCGAGCTCCGGCAGCAGCGCGCTGAGGATGGGCCGGACATCAACGACGTCGAGACGGACGCGCATGCGGCCCGCCTCGAGCGCGGCGTGATCGACGAGCATGCCGATGATGCGCTCGAGCCGGACCACCGCGACGCTGATGTTCTCCGAGAACTCGACCTGACGCTCTCGTGAGACCTCGCGCTTCGCCATGATCGCGGCGTAGCCCTTGATCGGGACCAGCGGCGTGCGCAGCTCGTGCGAGATGTTGGACAGGAACTCGGTCTTCATCCGCTCGACCTCGGCCTCCCCCGTGACGTCGCGCAGGACGTACACCCGGCCGGCATGGTCGTCGTCACCGGCATCACCGACGGTGACCTCAACGCCTGGTTGGCCGCCAACCTGGCGATCTCGT
>CBDTYW010000391.1:0-2037 GCA_965364735.1 uncultured Nitriliruptoria bacterium | reverse complement strand
CCCGACGTCGCACGATCACGGTGGTCGGCGCAGGCCCCATCGGGCTCGCGCTGGCTCGCGCGCTCGGCCCGGACGTGCCGGTGTGGGTCATCGACGCCAACCCGGACCGGTGCCGGCTCGCCGCCGACCTCGGCCTCGACGTCGTCCACGGCGACGCCCTGGACATCGACGTGCTGCGGGACGGTCACGCCGACGAGGCGCGGGTCGTCGTCGCGGTGACACCGAACATGGAGGTGAACCTCCTGGTCGCGCAGATCGTGTGGGAGGAGTGGCGCACGGGCGAGATCCGCATCGGCATCACACCCGAGACGATCACGCGCTCGTCCGGGATGCTCGACCGGGTCCCCGCGAAGGCGCTCGTCCCCATGGGCGTCGACCTCGCGATCTGGGAGGGCCGGCTTCGCTCGGGCGAGGCCGCCGTGACGACCGTGACGGTGACCGAGCAGGACGGCCAGGCCATGCTCGAACGCCTCCAGCGTGACGAGGCGACGCTTCCGCTCGTCGTGACCCGCGGCGAGGACAAGCTGCTCTTCACCGCGATCGACCGGCTGATGCCCGGCGACCGCATCACCGCCGTCGCGCACAACGGCCAGATCCGAACTCAGCGCCGCGAACCCAGGGTCGTGACCGAGCCGGTCTGACCTGCTCGATCGCACCGAGGACCGGTTCTCGGCCACCCCCGGACCGCCGCTGTCTGCGCGTCGAGGACTTCGTCGATCGCGAGGTGGCTCAGGCTCCGCGGAAGGCGGCAAGCGCTGCGGAGGCGGTGTCGAGCTCGGCGAGCATCTGGTCGCGCGGGCCCGAGTCGATGAGGAGGACCACCTCGGAGCAGCCGGTCTGGCGGTGGTAGTCGATCTTCGCGGCGTCGGGGCGGACGCCGAACGGGACGACCTCGAAGCCTGCGGAGTCGCGGCCAGACGCCTCCAACGCCGCGATGACCTTCGGGAGGTCCTCACGGACGCCGCGGCCGCCGATCGGCATCCAGCCGGTCGCGTAGTCGACGAGGGCCGCGAGGCCCTTCGGGCCGATCCCGACGCCGAGCCAGACCGGGATCTCGTCCTGAACCGGCTTCGGCCAGGCGTTGGACGGCGACAGGTTCGCGTGGGTGCTCGTGTGCTGCGCGACGTCCTGCATCCAGAGCTTGCGCATCAGGTGCATGCGGTCGCGGACGACGTCGCGACGGTCGGCGTAGGCGACGCCGTGGTCAGCCAGCTCCTCCTTGTTCCAGCCGAAGCCGGCACCGAGGACGAAGCGCCCGCCGGAGACGAGGTCGAGGGATGCGACGGCCTTCGCGAGGATGATGGGGTCGCGCTGGGCGACCAGGCACACGCCGGTGCCGACCCGGATCCGCTCGGTCACCGCGGCTGCGGCGGTGAGCGCGACGAACGGGTCGAGGGTCCGGTAGTACGGCTCGGGCAGGTCACCGCCGACGGGGGCCGGCGTCGCGCGCGACACCGGGATGTGGGTGTGCTCGGGGAGGTAGACCCCGTCGAAGCCACGGCCCTCGACCTCGCGAGCCAGCTCTGCCGGCGTCATGGACTGGTCGGTCACCATCGCGGTGATGCTCACGCGCATGTCGTGCTCCGTCTGGGGTGGGAGGTGCTGAGGGTCAGCGGATCAGTTGTCCGCGTTGGCTGCGTCCAGGAAGGCGGGGCGTTCACCGCCGCCGTGAATGGTCAGGTCCGCGCCGGAGACGTACGCCGCCCCGTCCGAGGCGAGCCACCGGCAGGCCTCGCCGATGTCCTCGGGCAGCCCGAGCCGTCCGAGCGGGACGGTGGCCGCCACCTTCGCGATCCCGGCCTCGTCGCCGTAGTGCAGGTGCGCCTGCTCGGTGCGGATCAGCCCCGGCGTGACCGTGTTGACGCGGACCTTGGGTGCCCACTCGACCGCCAGCGTCTGCGTCAGGTTGATCAACCCCGCCTTGGCCGCCCCGTATGCCGCGGTCCCCGGCGACGGGTCGACCGCAACGCCTGTCCGCGCAGAGAGTACCCGCGCGACAATACGCAGACACCACCCTTCGAGGCCGTCAACATCCGA
>CBDTYW010000390.1:0-2061 GCA_965364735.1 uncultured Nitriliruptoria bacterium | reverse complement strand
TCGGTCGCGCGCTGCAACTCGCCGCGGCCGACGGCAAGCACCGACGCGACCAGCGTGGCGAGCACGAACGGCGCGATCACCAGCATCAGCACAAACTGCGTGCGGTCCTGGCTCGTCAGGAAACTGCCGACCGCCAACGCGTGCAGCAGCGACGACGCGACCACGAGCCCCAGCGCGAACCGGCTCCCACGGGTGACGAGCCACGCGAGCTCGTGATGCTCGTCGTCGGGCTCGAGCTCGTCGTCGAGCTCCAGCGGCGTCAGCGCAGCCCGGCCGATCGTCAGGTCCTCGAGGGCATCGCGGAACTCGGCGTAGGCGAACACGAGCTGCCCGCGGGGTCCGTGCGACCGTGCCCAACGACGCCGTCGCATGCGCCGGAGCCCACGTACCGGCACCGGAGCGAACACGAACGCGACGACGACCAGGAAGGCGACCGGGACGATCCGCACGAGCCAGAACCGAATGGTGTCGACCAGCAGCTGACGGGTCTCGAGCCGCACCGGGACGTAGGTGATCAGGGCGAGCTCGTCGGTCGGCAGGACCGACTGGTCCGCGTTCTTCTCCGCATCGCTGAACGAGGCCTGCGCACGCGGTGGCTGTCCGACGATCGGCATCCACCCGGTCGGCTCGAACCAGACCTCGAGCCACGCCGCCCCGTGCCGCGGGCGGACCGATCTCGTCGTCCCGGTGGTGACGTCGCCGCCGAACCACCCGAAGCCGATGCGCGACGGGACGCCGGCCCAGCGGGCGAGGAGCGCCTCGACCGCGGTGATCTCGTAGGGCGAGGCCAGGTCGCCGGACAGGATCTCCTGCACGCGCCCGACGGGGACGTCGACCGGGTCGCCGGGCCCGGACGCGACCACGTTGTCGTAGTAGGCCTGTCGCACGAACTGCAGCCGATCGAAGCTGGTCACGCCCGGCGGGACCGCGGCGAGCAGCTCGACGACCGCCGGTGGGGCCGCCGGGACCGAGAGGAACTCGTCGAGCCGGGACGGTGGCGCGCCGGCCTCCCGAAGCGTCTCGGCCGAGGCCGGCTGGAGGGTCTCGATCGTGTAGGTGAGCCCCTGCTCCGCCCGGTCCTCGAGACGGATCGCCTGGGTCCGCGGGTCGTACGTCGCCGCAGCGTCGAACGTGGCGAGCTGCGCCCCCGCCGGCAGCGGGACGAGGCGGCCGGGCAGGTCGTTCATCGTGATGACGACGTCGTACGCGTCACGCGGCGCGGGCATGTCGGTCGAGCCGAGATCGGTGTCCGCGGCGAGATCGACGAAGCGCGCCGGGTCGAACGGCGGGAGCTTCCACGCCCCGTCCTCGTAGACGTCGAGGACACCGAGCCGCCAGGGCACGGCGCGTTCGGAGGTGACGGTGAACAGCTCGCGGTCCGAGATCGGCGCCGACGCCTGCGGGCGCTGCGGGGGGATCACCTGGTCGTCGCGCGGCGGCGGCAGCAGGAACGACGCGAAGTTCGCGAGGACGAGCACGCCCACCCCGGTGGCGGCGAGCGCACCGATCGAGCTCGCGAACCGACGGACGCCGTACGCCGAGCCAACCGTCCCCTCCGATGCCTGATCGGACGCGGTGACCACGACGAATCCCGCGAGCAGGAGGACGACGGCGACCGCGACCGACACGGTCTCGGCGCCGGCGGGCTGGGCGAGCGCTGCGCCGAGGGCGAACGGGACGGGGATGCCGACGGCCAGCGTCGGGCGATCGGTGGCGAGCGCCATCGCCCCGGCCGTCCCGGCGAGCATCGTGACCACGATCGACAGCAGGACCCGCCACCCGGGGTCGAACGGCACGGGTGGCTGGGAGAGCCCGCCGCTGTTCAGCGCCTCACGGACGAGCGACACGACGTTGGCGCTTCCCGCGCCGGCATCCGGCAGGGCGAGCGCCATGCCGAGCGCGATCCCTGCGGGCAGCAGCATCCATTGTGCGATCGAGCGGCGTCCACCGGAAAGCAGCTGGACGAGGCCACCGAGGGCGGCTGCGACCAGCGCGGTCACGCGCGCGGCCGGGCCGCTGAAGAGCCCTGCCGCCATCCATCCGGCAGCACCGGCGGCGAGG
>CBDTYW010000389.1:0-2082 GCA_965364735.1 uncultured Nitriliruptoria bacterium | reverse complement strand
GCGCAGGCGGGCGGCGCGATCCTGCTCGCGACCAGCGACGACCTCGTCGGCACCCCGACCATGGCGACGCTGGTGGACGGCGGCCCGATCACCGTCGTCGGTGGTCCGGCCGCCGTCACCGACCAGCTCGGCCGCCAGCTCCGGGTCGCAGCGCAAGGATTCGCGCTGCCATCCGGTGGGAGCACGCTGTTCCCCGACCATCTGCTCGTCGCGTACTACGGCAACTCCCAGTCCGCCGCGATGGGAGTGCTCGGCGAGACCGACCCCGACACCGCCGGCGAGCGGGTCATCGCGGCCGCCGAACCCTTCCGCGACCATCGCACGCTCGTCCCGACGTTCGAGCTCATCGTGACGGTCGCCCAGGCGAGCCCGGGCGCGGACGGCGACTACTCCGCCCCCTCGCCGCTTCAGGACGTGCAGCGCTACCTCGACGCCGCGCGCCGACACGGCGCGTACCTGCTGCTGGACCTCCAGCCCGGACGCTCCGACTTCCTCAGCCAGGCCAAGATGTTCGACCAGTTCCTCCGCGAGCCCGACGTCGGCATCGCGCTGGACCCCGAGTGGCGGATGGGGCCGAACGAGCGGCCCGGACGCACGATCGGTTCCGTGACGGCCGCCGAGGTGAACACGGTCGCGGAGTACGTCGCCGGGATCGTCCGCGAAGAGGGTCTGCCACAGAAGCTGTTCGTCGTCCACCAGTTCCGACGTGACATGATCTCGAACCGCGAGGCCATCATCACCCCGCCGGAGCTCGCGGTGAACTTCCACATCGACGGATTCGGGAGCCGCAGCGCGAAGATGAACACCTACAACGCGCTCGCCGTGCAGGAGGGACCGTCGTACAACGGCTTCAAGCTCTTCTACGACGAGGACACCAACCTGTTCGACCCCGCGAGCGTGCTTGCCATCGAGCCGCGGGTGAGCCTCGTCAGCTACCAGTGACGTCGGACTCCTCGTCACCGCCGGACATCTGGTCGGCGAGCTGCCGCAAGCCGCCGGCACGGACGACCGGCAACAGGCCGACGTCGCTCGACGACAGGCGATCTCCCGCGAGCCCCGCGCGGTACATGCCCTTCAGCGCCGAGCCTCCGACGATGAACACCTCCGCGGCGAACGTCGCGAGGAGCGCGAGACCGACGAACCCGGCCAGGACGCCGAGGTCGAACCCGTCACCGGCGAGCGACGTCACGATCCAGGCCATCACCGCGATCAGCTGGAGCACGACGATGCTGCGCACCATGCGGCGCGCGGTGCGGGTCCAGTCGATGATCGGTGTGGTCGTCACAGCGAAGGGTCACCCAGATCGATGCGGAGCTGCCCGAGAACACGGGTGATCTCGGCCTCGACCGCGCGCATCGAGACGTCGATGCGGACGTCCTTGCCCGGGTACATCGAGTGGAACGAGCTCTCCCCGGTCCCGATGACCCACCCCCGGTCGGTCAGGTACTCGCCGAGATCGTAGCTCCACGTCATCACGAGCGCGTCGGCGTAGCGGTGCAGGTGGAACTCGAGGTAGCTGTTGAAGGCGAGCGTCCAGACGACGCCGCCACGCCGTGATGCGCCACCCATCGTGAAGCCGAGCGCGATGAGCTCGCGCTCCAGCTCGGTGGCGGGATCGGCGTCCACGGGAGGTGCTCCGGGTCGAGGAGGGGTGGCCCGGGACCGTACTGGCGGCGAACGGCCAGTGGCACGTCGTTGCACCGGAAGCGGTCGGATGCGACCCTGCCCCATGCTCTCGTACTCCCACGCCTCGCGCCTGATCGCCATGCCGCTCGCGGCCATGGCGATCGTGGGCTGCTCCACCTCCGCGGACCTCGGGTCGCTCGAGACCGAGATGAGCACCCAGGGGGCGATCGACGAGGAGCTGCGAGCACGGATCGTCGCGCTCGAAGACGTCCTCAGGGCGCAGGAAGCCGGCACGGACCCCGGGGTCGCCGCGGTGACGGGCAACGCCATCGATGCCCTGCGCGCGTCACTGAGCGCCCTCGAGGACCAGATCGCCGAGCTCGAGTCGGCGATCGCGACCGAGACGGTCTCACGGGGCGAGGAGATCCGGTCCGTGGAAGGGCTGGTCGCGACCCT
>CBDTYW010000388.1:0-2184 GCA_965364735.1 uncultured Nitriliruptoria bacterium | reverse complement strand
CGACGCCGCCCTCACGATCGAGCTCGAGCCAGGTCAGGTCCGCTCGGTCGTCGGCCAGCAACGCGTCGACGGCGTCGGTCTCGCCGCTGCGGACCGCCTTCGCGAGCGCGTCGATGCCGCTGTCGGGCGCGTAGCGATGCGCCCGCTCGAGGACGATGACGGCGTCGCGGACCGTCCGGGGACCGGCCACGGTCGCGTGTTCGAGCGACTCGCCCGTCGCGGCCGCGACGAGGGCCGCGAGCTCGGTGGTCATGCTCAGACCGGAGCGTGCATCGCCCACGATGTCGCCGAGGACCGCACCCGCCTCCACGGACTCGAGCTGGTCCGGATCGCCGACGAGGACGAGCTTCGTCGTCGATCGAACCGCCGCGAGCAGCTTGGCCATGAGCGGGAGCGACACCATCGAGGTCTCGTCGACGACCACCACGTCGAACGGCAGCTGGTGTTCGCGGCCGTGCCGGAACCGGGTCTCCTCGCGCGACCAACCGAGGAGCCGGTGGATGGTCGTCGCCCGGAGCTCGCGGAGGAACGCCGCGTCCTCGCCCGGCAGGGTGAGCTGGTCGACCGCCCGGTGCAGGGCGCTGGTGAGCTGATCCGCCGCACGCCCGGTCGGGGCGCACACCGCGATCGACGGCCGCCGACCGTCCTCGCGTGCCATCGCGGCGAGCAGGGCGAGCAGCCGTGCCGTCGTCGTGGTCTTGCCGGTGCCCGGTCCCCCGGCCAGCACCGTCAGGCCCTGGACCGCGCCCATCGCGACGGCCACCCGCTGGAGATCGAGCTCGTCACCCGTGCGAGGGTGGTGCGCGTCCATCCACGCGCGGACCCGCGCGACGTCGCCTGCGGGCGCCCGCGAGGCGCGGATGCTGAGCACGCCGGCGACGCGACCCTCGTAGCGCCAGTACCGGTCGAGGTACAGACGCCGGCCGACGAGGACGAACGGACGGTCGTTCGCGGGATCATGGTCGAGGTTGCCCTGAACCCGGACCCGGACGAGCGGGCTCGTCGCGATCTGCTCGATCCATGCGTCCACGTCGGCAGGCCACGGCAGGGCATCGAGCTCCTCGTCCTCGAGCTCGAGGATCCCGGCGCGGACGTCGTCGAGCTCGACGCAGACGTGCTGGTGGCGTGGCGCACGCACGGCGAGCGCGGCCGCCAGCAGGACGGCGTCACGGGTCTCGTCCACCAGCGCCCCGAGGGTCCGCGCAGCGTGGACGTCCGCGGCCGCGAGGACCCCGAGCTGGTTGAACGGGGTGAGCAGGGAGACCGGTGCCGTCGCGAGGCTGATGTCGGTCATGCTCCTGCCTCCCCGTCGAAGAGATCGCTCAACGCGAGGACGAGCGCGGGCGGTGGCGTCCACGAGAAGACCCCGCACGGACGGCCGTCGATCCGCTCGACGTCAGCGCCTTCCATGCCACGCACGAACAGGTAGAGCGCCGCGCCGAGGTCCGCCACGTCATGGCCGGGAACGCGCCAGCGCAGGAACCGGTGCAGCGCGACGGAGTAGAGGATCGCCTGGATCGCGTAGTCGCTGTGCAGCATCGCGTCGACGAGGGCGCGTGGCCGGTAGTGCCACGCGGTCAGCTCGTCGTCGTCGCGGGCCAGCCAGTTCGTCTTGTGGTCGATCACGTGGAAGCGCGTGCGGCCGCTCGGGTCTCGGCGGCGGAGCACGAGGTCGATCGAGCCGTTGAGGTTGCCGTGCAGCGTCTGGGCGCAGAGCTCGTCCGGGAGGCTGCGGGCGTAGTCGCCGAACGGATCGTCGTCGTCGAGGTGCAACGACATCAGGTCTGCGACGTCGCCCATCGTCGCCAGCCGGCCGTCGCGGCGACGTTCCAGCGGCAGCTCGAACATCAGCTCGTCGAGCCGATCGGCGTGGGTGACGGCGTCGAGGGTCAGGTCGTCCAGGTCCGGGCCCAGCGGCGTCGCGAGGACGTTGCGGATCCCCGTGGTGACGAGGTCGACGTCGAGGTCGAGCCCGCTCCGCGCGATCTCGCGCTCAGCGACCTCACGGATCGCGGCGTCATCGGCGGTGAAGTCGCTGTGCTCCATGACGGCGTGAACGAACGTGCCGACCTCGGCGCCACCCGGCAGGTCCGCGAGGTGGCTGCGGACGGCGCGCAGACGTGGCTCGTGGGCGAGGTCCGGGTCGACCTCGTGCAGCTTCTTCTTCGCCCGCTCCAAACGGCC
>CBDTYW010000387.1:0-2259 GCA_965364735.1 uncultured Nitriliruptoria bacterium | reverse complement strand
CGCGTCGGCCCGACCGAGGTCGACCACCCCCCAGGCGAGTCCTGCCGCAGCTCCCGCGTGGTCGTCGTTCGCCGACGACGGGACCGCATCGACGTCGCGAGGTTCCTGGCCGATCCGAACGGCGCCGATGATCGACGAAGACCCCGCACCTCGTCCGCACCTGCGATCTGTCCAGCATGATCGTCCTGAGCGGGCGGGCGTGGAACCCGCGCGAACGCCACCACGACCCCCCTTCTCGACGGCGCAGCGCGATGTCGCGCGGTCGACCGAGGTCGGGACCGTGGCGGCGTCGTGGCCGGATCTTCCGCAGGAAGCGAAGAGCGACGTCGAGCCGGCACCTGACACGTGGGTGGCGCTCCCACACGTCCAGGTCCGAGCACGCGTCGAGACGAGCACCGGCTGGGACGACGAGCAGGAGCGACGCTGATGGAACGCGTGGCCTTCCTGATCGAGTCGACCGGCGACCGGCTCTCGGCGATGCTCAACCCGTCGTCCGTGCGCATCCGCCGCAGCAGCGGGCTGCGCGTCCTCGACGATCGGCCCGGGACCCTCACCGGCCATGGCTCGGACGACGATGTCCTCCTCGCCACCGGCGGAGGGCGTACCGAGATCGAGCTCGACCTCGTCTTCGACGTGGCGCTGATCGAGCGTGGCCGTCGTCCCGACGACGTCCGCAGCCTCACCGCGCCGATCTGGGCTTTGTCGGAGAACCGCGAGGACGGGGGTGGGCCGCGGCAGCTCCGTCTGGTCTGGGGCAAGGGATGGAACGTTCCCGCAGTCGTCGAGGCCGTGTCGGAACGCTTCGAGCAGTTCTCCTCGACCGGTGCACCCCGCCGCTCATGGATGCGGCTGCGGCTGCTCCGGGTCGCGGAGACGGCCGCGCCGCCGCCTCGCGTCGAGGTCGCTCCGCTGCCCGTCACGCCGACGACGCCTCGAGCCCCTCGCCCCCAGCTTCCCGGCGTTCGACATGTCGAGGTGCTCGGCGCCGGCGGGGACGCCCGGGACGGAGAGCGACTCGACGACATCGCCGCACGCGAGCTCGGTTCGCCCAGCTACTGGCGTCATCTCGCGATCCTCAACGACATCGATGACCCGCCATGGGTGGCTGCTGGCCGCGTGCTGATCGTTCCACCCGTCGCGTTGCTTGGCGCCCTGTCGGATCCTGCGGGCCCCGCGCAGGCCGCGTCATGATCCCCGGAGAGAGCCTCCGGCTCCGCGTCGACGGCGTGACGATGCCAGCTGAGCTCGCCCGGCTGGTTCTCGCCGCCGAGGTCGAGCAGCGAGCGCAGCGCCCCGCCCAGCTCCGGCTCACGCTCCAGGCCACGGAGGATCTCGTGGTCACGGCCATCCGTGCGATCCGGCGGATCGCCGTCTCAGCGGGCGACGACGGCGGTCCCGCGTTGTTCGTGGGCGACGTGCATGCCGTCGAACGCCGCTGGCAGCGTGACGGGCTGCAGACCGTGCTGCTCGTCGCCGACGACGACCTCGATCGTCTGCGTCGCGTTCGTCGCAGCGTGGCGCGAGAGGCCGTCGACCTCACCGACGTGGCTCGTGAGATCGCGACGGAGCACGGGCTGTCAGTTCAGGTGCACGCGCGCACGAGCCTGCCGACGCATGCGTTCGTCACCCAGCACGGTGAGACCGACCTCGCGCTGCTGCATCGCTGGTGTGCGCGCGAGGGGGCGCTGCTGACCATGCGCGGCGACACCGTCCACCTCGCCGTCCCGCCGTCGATCGGCGACCGCATCGACCTCGCCGTCGGCGAGGACCTGCTGGAGGTCGCGGTCCGGGAGCGCGACGTCCGCGCGCCGGCTGCAGTCCACGGCTGGGATCCTGACCTGGCGGCCGCGGTCCGTGCCGGTGCCGACGACGCCACGGCGTCCGGAAGCAGCGGTTGGATGCTCGACGCGGACGTCGCCGAGCAGGTCGCCCGGACGTTGGACGCTCGTGAGACCGCGGCCTCCACGGTGATCACGGGTACCGCGGTCGGCTCGGCATGGCTGCGGCCCGGCACCAAGGTGCGCGTCACCTCCCCCGGGGGAAACGTCGACGGGACACTGACCTCAGCGCTGCATCGGTTCGACTCGCGCAGCGGACACACGACCTCGTTCACGACCGCACCGGTCGACCCGGAGCCGGAGGCCCCGCCGGCAACCCTGAGCCTCGGCGTCGTCACCGACGTCGCCGACCCGCTGCAGCGCGGTCGCGTCCAGGTGACGTTCGGCGCGTTCGGTGGCCCGGCGAGCCCGTGGCTCCCGG
>CBDTYW010000386.1:0-2277 GCA_965364735.1 uncultured Nitriliruptoria bacterium | reverse complement strand
CCGGCCGCGGCCGCGCCGGTCGAGGTGTGCGATCCCTCAGGGAGCCCGTCGCCCGTGAAGGCCTCGGACACCCTCGGACCGGCGAACCCGATCGTCGCGCCCGGCATCGCCCAGCGGATGTCGGCGGTGTTCACGTGGGAGGCGAACACCCCGCCGGTGGTCGGGTGGGTCAGGATCGCGATCTGGAGCAGGCCCGCGTCGGCATGGGCGCGCGCCGAGGCGATCGTCGCGGCCATCTGCACGAGCGACGCCATCCCCTCCTGCATCCGAGCTCCGCCGGAGGACGCCACCACGACCACAGCGGCCTTCCGGGCACGGGCCTGGGCGTAGGCAGCGGCCACGGCACGGCCTTCCGCGCTGCCCATCGACCCGCCGAGGTGATCGAAGTGCCACCGGATGACGACGACCGGCCCGCCGCCGTCACGGGCTCGGGCGGTCCAGGCCGTGACTCCCGTGTGGGTTCCGGAGCGTTCCCGAGCAGCTTCGCGGGCATCGATGTAGCCCGGCCAGGCGAGCGGGTCCGGCTCGACGCGGGGCATGACGATCTCGCGCATGCCGTCCACCGCGGACGACACGGCGGCGAAGACGGCAGCGGGGTCTGGGCGACTCATCAGGCTCGTTCTTCTCAGCGGTGCCCGGCACGCTAATGACCCGGAGCGCGCGCGGCGAAGCAGGTGCCTCGCGGCTCGCCTCGTCCGCCGGCGGGGCTGCTGGCTACGCTCCAGCCAGCGAGGTCGTCCTGACGGCGACGTCGTCACGCCCCCGACGGGGTGGACCTGCCAGCTACGAAGGGCCAGCGACGGTGCCGATTCGCGTGGTGGTGGCCAAGGTCGGCCTGGACGGGCACGATCGGGGTGCGAAGGTCGTGGCGCGAGCGCTGCGCGACGCCGGCATGGAAGTCGTCTACACCGGCCTGCACCAGACCCCGGAGCAGGTGGTCGCCGCTGCCGTGCAGGAAGACGTCCAGGCGGTCGGGCTGTCGCTGCACTCCGGCGCGCACATGACGCTCTTTCCCCGCGTCATGGAGCTTCTCGCCGAGCAGGGTGCGTCCGACATCATCGTCTTCGGGGGTGGGATCATCCCCGAAGACGACATCGCCGCGCTCCAGGAGCTCGGCGTCAAGGCCATCTTCCCGCCGGGCACGCCCATGTCGGCCATCACCGACTGGGTTGCCGGCAACGTCGCGGATCGCTCCGCAGCCGGCTGACCGGCTCCGCGGGGCGTCCCGCCTCGATCCCAGCATCAGCACGTCATGAACCGAACCACCATCCGAGCAAGGAACCTCACGCATGGATCTCGTCGAGTACCAGGGCAAGCAGCTCTTCGGACGCAACGGCGTCCCCGTCCCGCCGGAGGGTGCCGTCTGCCGCACCGTCGACGAGGTCGTGGCTGCTGCCGAGAAGTTCGGCGGGATGACCGTCGTCAAGGCGCAGGTCAAGGCCGGCGGCCGCGGCAAGCTCGGCGGCGTCAAGCTCGCCAAGAACCCCGACGAGGCGCGTGAGCACGCGGAGGCGATCTTCGGTCTGGACATCAAGGGCCACACGGTCAACGTGATCTACCTCGAGCCGGGCTCTGACATCTCCGAGGAGTACTACCTCTCGATCCTCCACGACCGAGTGAACAAGGGCTACCTGGTCATCGCGTCCAAGGAGGGCGGGATGGACATCGAGGAGGTCAACCGCTCGACCCCCGAGCTCGTCGTCAAGCGCGTCCTGCTGCCGCACGAAACCGCGGACGGCCTCGACCCGGCGACCGCGCTCGAGATCATGACCCAGGCCAAGATCCCGGCCGAGGTCGTGGACCAGGCCTCGGACCTGCTGGTGAAGCTGTTCGCCGCGATGATCAAGGAGGACGCGACCCTCGTCGAGATCAACCCGATCATCCGCACGCCCGACGACCGCATCGTCGCGCTCGACGCCAAGGTGACGCTCGACGACAACGCCGCGTTCCGTCACAACGGCCACGAGGAGTGGGACGTCCCCGGTGTCGAGGAGCGTGACGAGCAGGAGCAGTTCGCGAAGGACAACGACGTCGCGTACGTGAAGCTCGACGGCGACGTCGGGATCCTCGGCAACGGTGCAGGACTCGTGATGGCGTCGCTTGACGTCGTCGCCCAGGCCGGCGGCCGCGCCGCCAACTTCCTCGACATCGGCGGCGGCGCTGACGCCGACACGATGGCGACCTCGCTGAAGCTGGTGCTGTCCGACGACCGCGTCAACAGCGTGCTGGTCAACGTCTTCGGCGGGATCACCCAGTGCGACCTCGTCGCGCAGGGCG
>CBDTYW010000385.1:0-2278 GCA_965364735.1 uncultured Nitriliruptoria bacterium | reverse complement strand
TGGCCGTGGCGGACGTGACGGTGGCCGTGGCGGCGACCGTGGTGGCCGCAGCGAGTCCCGCGGTGGCGGTCGCGACCGCGACGACAAGCCGAAGCGCGAGTCGCGTGACGACGCCCCCAAGGCGGAGAAGCGTGACGAGGCCCCGAAGCGTGAGTCGCGTGACGACTCCGGCTCGGGCGACGGCGACCGCACGCGGACCCGCACCCGTTCGCGCAGCCGCTCGCGCGACTGACGCAACACCCAGCAACGCATGACCGACCGGGTCCGGATCGTCCTCACCGACATCCGCGGCCCGGTCGGCTGCGTTGTGGCTGCCTGACCGCTCGATGAGGGGAACCACCATGATCCAACGCACGCTGCTCGACACCGGCATCGAGGTGGTCACCGAGACCACGACGTCGCGGTCGGTCGCCGTCGGGATGTACGTGCGGGTCGGCTCACGCGACGAGCAGCTTCCCGAGTGGGGCTCCGCGCACTTCCTCGAGCATCTGCTCTTCAAGGGCACGCCGAACCGCACGGCCCACGAGATCTCGGCGTCGATCGAGTCCGTGGGAGGTGACCTCAACGCCTACACGTCGCGCGAGATCACCTGCTTCAACGCTCGCGTCCTGGCCGAGGACGCCCCGCTGGCGTTCGACGTGATCAGCGACATGCTGGTGCGGCCGGACAACACCGGCGAGCACGTCGAGATCGAGCGGGAGGTCGTGTTCAGCGAGCTCGACGTCCACCACGACACCCCGGAGGAGCTCGTCCACGCGGACATCGCGACGTTGCTCTACGGCGACGCGCCCATCGCTCGAGAGACCCTGGGCAGCCACGACTCCGTCGAGGCGCTCGAGCGCGCGACGATCCATGGCTTCTTCACCCGCTGGTACCGGCCGGAGAACCTCGTCGTGTCGGCATCCGGCGGGATCGACCACGGGACGGTCGTGCAGATGGTCGGCGACCACCTCGGCGACCTCGGCCGGCCCGGGGGAGCGCTGCCGGAGCGCGTGGCTCCGGTGGTCGTCGACGGCCCGGCGGTCAACGTCCGCAACCGTCCGACCGAGCAGGCCCAGATCTGCCTCGCAGGTCCCGCGTACCTCCGGGATGATCCGCGCCGGTGGGCGATGCGGGTGCTCGCCACCGCGATCGGGGGCGGCATGTCCTCGCGCCTGTTCCAGCAGATCCGTGAAGCCCGGGGACTCGCGTACTCGACGTACGCCTACACGTCGTCGACCCGCGACGCCGGCTCCATCGCTGCCTACCTCGGCACGTCACCCGAGAAGGCGCCGGAGGCGATCAGGGTGCTGCGGGAGGTCCTGGCCGACGTCGCCGACACCATCACGGCGGACGAGGTTGCCCGCGCCAAGGGGCAGATCCGCGGCGCCACGGTCCTCGGCTGCGAAGACGCCGGAGCGCTCATGTCACGCAACGGCGAGGCCCTCGCCACCGGCCACGAGCTGCGCTCGATCGACGCCATCCTCGCGGACGTCGCCGCGGTCGACCTCGACCAGGTCCGCGCCGCAGCCCACGACCTCCTCCCGAACATGACGCGCCTCGCCGTCGTCGGCCCCTTCCCCGATCCCGCCCCGTTCCTCGCCGCCGGGTGACGTCCAGTCATCTGGTGTGACCCTGTGTCGGTGAGCGTTGGCGCAGGAGGCTGGCCTGATGCGCGGCGCCGTGAGGGCGTGCGCGGGCGTTGGGTGCGCAGGGATACGGCGGAGTGCGCAGGTGAGGGTACCCTTACCTCACTCCTTCCCCTTCGGAGACCCCCGACGTGGCCGACGCTCCCGCACTCCGGCTCACGGGCGTGGTGAAGCGATTCGCTGACGCCCGTGCGGTCAACGACGTGACCCTCGAGGTCCGACGCGGTGAGCTGGTGGCGCTGCTCGGTCCGTCGGGCTGCGGGAAGACCACGCTGCTGCGGTGCATCGCCGGGCTCGAGCGGCCCGACGCAGGGACCATCGAGGTCCACGGCCGTGAGGTCGTCGGGGCAGGTGGGTTCGTGGCCGCGGAACGTCGCAACGTCGGCATGGTCTTCCAGGACTACGCGCTGTTCCCGCACCTGAGCGTGCTCGGCAATGTCGAGTACGGGCTGCCCGGCCGCGGTCGCTCGCGCACAGCACGCGCCGCCCGTCGTGCGACCGCGATGGAGGCGCTCGGGCTGGTCGGGCTCGGTGATCTCGCCGCGCGGGGCGTCGATCAGCTCTCCGGCGGCCAGCAGCAGCGCGTGGCGCTTGCCCGCGCGCTCGCGCCTGAGCCCGAGCTGATCCTGCTCGACGAGCCGTTCTCCAAC
>CBDTYW010000384.1:0-2281 GCA_965364735.1 uncultured Nitriliruptoria bacterium | reverse complement strand
GCGGCGCGACGCGGCCAGCTCGACTGGGCGATCGTGCTCGGCGGCGACAGCGCCGTGAGCGCGGACGTCGAGGACCAGCTCCGCGACGTCCTGCGCTGAACAGCTTCGCGAGCCGCCGAGACCGGAGCCCGGGACCGGAGGCGATACGGTTACCACCGCCCACGGTCCAATCTCCAGGAGCCATGATGCGCCGCGTGCTCGGACGTCTGTTGACGATGGTCGCCCTCTTCGCTGCCCTGGCCATGCCGGGCGTTGCGTTCGCCGACGTCGCCACGGACACGTTCATCCTCGCAACCGAGGCCGACGCCCCCCCGGTCGGGCTCGACCCGGCCGGCCCCAACGACGAGGACAACGCCTTCGCTCCGACGGAGTTCGAGTCGAACTACCTGTGGGGCGCCGCGGTCGGGCTCCTCGTCCTCACGGCCGGTGGGTTCGCCCTGCTCGGAGGGCTCTATTACGCGAAGGTCGTGCGCCCGAACCAGACGGCGACCTGAGCCGCTCCACGCGTCCTCTGCTGCACACCGGTGCGGCGCTCGCGGCTGCGCGCCTCGTCATGCCACGGTCCTCGTCGGACCCTGCGCAGGTCGCTGCGCTGCGCGACGGCATCGCCGAGGACGTTCCTGCTGCCGACGCAGTTGCACGTGCATGGACGCAGCTCGGAGCTGACCTCCCGCCGACGGTGTGTCACGTCGTCGGCCGCGTCGGCTGGGTCCGCGCGAACCTCGACGGCCTCCAAGGCGTGCTCGATCCCCTCGCCGAGAAGCTGAGCGGCTCACGGCTCGTTGCCTCGCGCATCCTCGGAGCGCAGGTCGGCTCGATCTTGGGACTGCTCTCGGGCAAGGTCATCGGCCAGTACGTCCTGCCCCTCGCGGGCGATGGCCCCGGCCGGCTCATCGTGGTCGGCCCGAACCTCCTGGACCTCGCGGCCGAGCACGGAGTGCTCGCCGGGGACATCCGTCGGACCGTGCTCGTCCACGAGATCACGCACCGTCTGCAGTTCGACGGTGTGCCATGGCTCGGCGACCACCTTCGGAGCCTGCTCAGCACCTACCTCTCCGAGACCAGGCTCGACTTCGCCGCGATCCTCGAGCGCGCGGACAAGCTCCCGGCAACGTTGGCGGAGATCCGCGAGACCAAGTCCATCCTGCCGATGATGGACATCGTGCTGAGCGAGACCCAGCGCGAGGTGATGGAGCAGGCGCAGGACCTGATGACGGTCATCGAGGGGCACGGAAACGCCTCGATGTTCGCCGCACAGGACATCGTCGACGACATCGACGGGGTCCGGGACGCCTTCGAGTCCCGCAAGCCGGACGCGGCCGCGCGGCTGCTCACCGCCATCGCCGGGCTCGAGATGAAGAAGAAGCAGTACCGCGACGGCGAAGCCTGGGTGACCGACGTCGTCGAGCGCGGCGGCGTCGAGACGCTCAACCGCGCCTTCGCGGAGCCGTCGGCCTTGCCGCGCGGCGAGGAGATCCACGACGTGGCCCTCTGGCTCGCACGGGTCGCCCCCGACGCACCCACGTTCTGACGGCTGATGACCGACCGGCTCGGCGCGACCCCAGGCGCGCTGCCGCCCGGCAGGGACGCCGCAGCGATGGTCGCGGAGGTCGCTCGCGTCCTCGAGCTGATCCCGGAGGGCGGCACGGTCCTCGTCGGGATCTCCGGCGGCCCGGACTCCGTCGCGCTGATGCACCTGACGCGACGCGCGAGGCCCGACCTTGCCCTCATCCTCGGCCACGTCCGCCACGGGGTGCGCGACGACCGTGCCGACGTCGCGGTCCTCCGGGCGCACGCGGACGCCGAGGCGCTCCCCCTGACGATCGTGGACGTCGTGATCACCGTCGCCGGCGAAGGCTTCGAGTCCGCCGCCCGGCGTGAACGGCACGGCGCGCTCCGGAGGGTCGCCCGCGACGCGGGAGCCAGCTGGATCCTCCTGGGGCACACCGCCGAGGACCAGGCCGAGACGCTGCTGCTCCGGCTCGCGCGCGGCACGGGTGTCCGAGGTCTTGCCGGGATGGCCGCGGTCCGGGGAGACCTGGTGCGCCCGATGCTCCGCCTGCGACGCGAGGACGTGCACCGGTTCCTGACCGATGCGGGCCTCGCCGCAGCGCACGACCCGACCAACGATGACCTGCGGTTCCGTCGCAACGTGGCGCGGCATGACGTGCTCCCGGCGTTCGCGCGGCTCGGAGGCGACCCGGTCGCCGCGCTCTCGCGGCTGGCGGACCTCGCCCGCGACGACGCCGACCATCTCGACGCCGAGGCCGCGACGATCGCC
>CBDTYW010000383.1:0-2286 GCA_965364735.1 uncultured Nitriliruptoria bacterium | reverse complement strand
GGACCTCGTCGAGCGGGGCGCCGGCGTCGATCAACGCCCCGAGGAGCATGTCGCCGGCGATGCCTGCGGCCGCGTCGACGTGCAGCGTCGTGATCATGACCGGCCCCGTCCTGTCCGGAGGATCCGCAGTGCGACCATCGCCGCGGAGAACCCACCGTCGATGTTCACCACGCTGATGCCCGGGGCGCATGACGTCAACATCCCGAGCAGCGCCGCCACGCCCTCGAACGCTGCCCCATGCCCGACGCTCGTCGGCACGGCGATGACCGGCGCGCTCACCAGCCCCGCAACCACCGACGGCAGGGCGCCCTCCATGCCGGCGACGACCACGACGACCTCGGCCTCGGCGAGCTGTTCGCGCAGATCCACGACCCGATGGATGCCGGCGACCCCGGCGTCGACGTACAGGGCGGCCACGGCCTGGAACGCAGCCAACGTCGCCGTGCACTCCCGAGCGACGGGCAGGTCCGAGGTTCCCGCGGTCACCACCGCGATCCGGCCCGGTGGCGTCGAGGTCGCGTCGGTGCGGGCCACGGCGACCCGGCCGACCCCGTCGTGCTCGACCTCGATCCCTGCCTCGCGCATCGCCGCGACCTGGTCCGCGTCGACGCGGGTCGCGATGACCGCCCCGTCGGTCCGGGCGAGCAGCCCCGCGATCGCGTCGCGGCACTGCTCGGGGGTCTTGCCGGCGGCGTAGACGACCTCGGGCTCGCCCGTCCGCCCGGCCCGGCCCGTGTCGAGTCGGAGATCGTCGGCGGACTGCGTGGCGTGTTCGGTCATGGCGTCGACGCTACGCGCCGGGACCTCGCCCCGCGCGTCATGGGTGTCCACCAACCAGCCGCCTGACATCGTCTGTGCGTTCCCCTGTCCCGGTCGACGGTCATCGCACGCTTGCGCCGGCCGCGCGGGACTAGGGTGCGGCGGCGCACCGAGTCGCAGGAGCAGACGTGGAGTTGTCGGACGCAGCAGCGGACCTCCTCCTCGTCGGGGTGGCCGCGCTGGTGGTGCTGCTGACAGTGGTCGTCCTGGCGCAGAGCCGCGCGCTCCGGGCGATCCGCACGGGCCGTGGCCCCCGCCGAGCGATCACGACGACGCCGCCGGACGAGGCATCGAGCGACGCCGGTCTCGCCGTCTCGCGTCTCGGACTCGTCCGCTACGACGCGTTCACCGACACGGGCGGTCTGCTCTCGTTCTCGGCAGCGATGCTGGACCCGTCGGGGCGTGGGATCGTCTTCACCGCGATCAACGGGCGCACCGAGGGCCGGATGTATGCGCGCCCGATCTTGAACGGCGACAGCCCGACGCCGCTGTCAGACGAGGAGCGCGAGGCCATCACACAGGCGATGTCCGGGGGCGATCACACCGCCACCGTGGAGGCGCAGGAGACCTGGCGGACGGTGAAGCGATGAGCCTCGCCTACCTCGGACCTGCCGGCACCTTCTCGGAGAGCGCTGCCCTGCTCGTTGCTCGGGACGGCGAGGAGCTCGTCCCCTGCCGCGACATCGGCACCGTGCTGACCGTCGTCGAGGAGGGCGAGGTCGACCGCGGGATCGTCCCGATCGAGAACGCGCTGCAGGGTGCGGTCACCGCAACGCTCGACGCGCTCGCCTTCGACACGCACCTCCACGTCCGCGGCGAGCTCGACCTGCCGATCGAGCTCGTCCTCGGCGTGCGCCCGGGCGTCGCGATGGACAAGATCTCCAAGGTGCTGACCCACCCGGTTCCGCTGGCCGGCTGCCGACGGTGGCTGGCCGCGAACCTGGCCGAGGTCGAACAGGTGCCGACGGCCTCGACGGCCAGCGCCGCACGCACCGTCGCCGAGGCCACCGACCAACCGCTCGCCGCGATCGCGAACCGTCTCGCCGCCGAGCGCTACGGGCTGGAGATCATCGCCCCGTCGGTGGCTGACGTCGTCGGCAACACGACGCGCTTCGTCGTCGTCGGACACGGGGTCCCGGCTCGCACCGGCTGGGACAAGACCTCGCTGGTCGTCTACATCCACATGAACCGTCCCGGCGCGTTGCTGTCCCTGCTCGAGGTGTTCGCCGAGCGCGGGATCTCGATGACGAAGATCGAGTCCCGACCGACGCAGCACGAGCTCGGCGACTACTGCTTCTTCGTCGACGTCGAGGGCCACCTCAGCGACGAACGCGTCGCCGACGCGCTCGCCGCGATCCACCGCACTCAGCGCGACGTGAAGCTCCTCGGCTCCTTCCCCCGCTCCGACGCGCGCCCCGCCGAGGCGGGCAACGGCATCGCTGCCAGCGACGCCGAGTTCGCCGAGGC
>CBDTYW010000382.1:0-2317 GCA_965364735.1 uncultured Nitriliruptoria bacterium | reverse complement strand
GCGGTCGAGGCCGCGGGCCGTGGGGCGTCGGTCTGCGTCGTCGACGCGGTGGGGATCGCGGGTGACGCGGCGGGCCGCAACGGCGGGTTCCTGCTGGCGGGGCTCGCCGACTTCCACCACGACGCGGTGGCGCGCCATGGCCGCGAGACGGCCGTGAGGTGGTGGCGGGAGACCGAGGAGGAGCTCGCGCGCACCGTCGCGCAGCACCCGGACCTCGTCCGACGGACCGGCAGCCTGCGGATCGCAGCTGACGACGCCGAGCGTGCCGACATCGCCGCGCACCTTGCCGCCCTGCGCGCCGATCTCCTCGGCGCCGAGGCCTACGACGGTCCTGAGGGCGACGGCCTCAGGGTCCTCGGGGACGCGGCGATCAACCCGGTGGCGCGGTGCCGGGCGCTGGCCCGATCCGCCGTCGACGCCGGTGCGACCCTGATCGCCCCGGCCCGCGTCACCGACCTGCGCCCCGAGGCCGACCACGTCCAGGTCGAGCTCGCCGTCGACCTCTCCGTCACGAGCGACCGCCACGCAGCCCGACCGACCGTCGCCCGGCGCGTACTCGTCGCTGTCGACGGCGGCCTCGAGCGCGTCCTGCCCGAGCTCGCGCCCCGCGTCCGGACCGCGAGGCTGCAGATGGCGGCGTCCGCCCCGTGCGCCCCGCTGCTCCATGCCCCGGTCTACCGACGTCGAGGTCTGGACTACGCCCAGCAGCTCCCGACGGGCGAGATCCTGCTCGGTGGCGGCCGTGACCTCGACGTCGACGACGGCTTCGCCTCGACCACACGTAGCCCGACGCCGCCCGTCCAGGCACACCTCGACCGCTGGCTCGCCGAGCTCACCGCCCGCGCCCCGCACACGCCCCGGATCAGCCACCGCTGGGCGGCCACCGCAGCGTTCACCGACGACCGCCTGCCTGTCGACGCCGAGGTCCGCGACCGCGTCTGGGCGATCGGGGGCCATTCCGGCCACGGCAACCTCATCGGCCCGATGCTGGCCCGCCGCGCCGTCGCCGTCCTGCTCGACGCCCGCTGACCCGTCATCGCGGCGTCACAGCCTCAGGTGAGCCAGCGGGGGAAGGCGTGGATGACGTCGTCATCGGCGAACAGCGTCTCGGCGTCGGTCCCGTCGACGTCGATCAGCCGGATGATGCCCTCGTCGATGGCGACGGTCCCGAGGACGTCGTCGAACACGATGCGGGTGTCGTCGGCGTTGAGCTGGGCGCGGGTGATGCGCCCGTGGGTGAGCTCTGAGCCGGGGACGATCTCGGTGACGGTGCCGGTCGCGAGGTCGATCGTCGCCAGCGAGTCCGGCAGGGGCATGAAGGCGTCGTCGACGTTCTTCATCACCACGATGGCGGTCGCCCCGTCGGCGGTGACGTCGTGCAGATCGAAGCGCGGCTGGTGGTCGTCGGGCAGCGCGAGGCGGCTCGCGTCGGTGTCGATGTCGATCACGACGATGTTGACCGAGATCGCGTCGTAGCCGATCAGGAAGCGACCGTCGCCGGTGATCATGATCGGCCCGAGGATCGCGGCGCTGCCGGACTGGCCCTGTGGCGTGGAGACGTAGCGCCCCGTCGACGTCGTCAGGTCGGTGAGCGACCACGCGTGGTACTGGAACCGGTCGAAGTCGAACTCCGACGGCTCGAACATCTCGACGACCAGGGTCGCGTCGGGGGCGAAGGTCGCGTCGATCGGCTCGGCGTTCTCGGTGCCCGGCATCCGCAGCACAGTGTGGCCGGCGACGCGGACGTCGATGATCAGCACTGCGTCCGCGATCGACTCGCCGTCCTCGGGGTTCTCGCGGTTCCGGCAGGTGATGGCGAGGTGCTGGCTGTCCGGTGCCCACTCGACGTCAGAGATCCCGCAGCCCTCCTCGACCTCGTCGACGTGGAGCAGACGGCGGCTGCTGCCCGCCCCGGCCACGACGTCGACGAACCAGAGGTCGTCGCTGAAGGAGTCCGAGCCCGCGTCACGACGCAGGAAGACGAGGCGGCTGCCGTCCGGCGACGGGAACGCGGTGAGGTCGCGTTGGTCGGCGTCAGGGTTGGTCAGGACCTCGACCTCGCCGTCGACGGTGCCGAGCTGGATCGTCTGGTCGCCCTGACGTTCCCCGGCGACCGTGCGGTTGTCCACACGTGACGACACGACGTCCGGCGAGACGCCCGACGGCAGGGCGGTGGACTCCGCGAGCACCCGGGCGAGGTCGTCCTCGACGGCCTGCGAGACGGCGCTGGTGCCACCGATGATCACGACGAGGCGCGGGTTGAGGAAGCGCAGCTCCTCGATGGTCTCGGTCGGCAGGGCGTCCTGGGCGGTCAGCA
>CBDTYW010000381.1:0-2355 GCA_965364735.1 uncultured Nitriliruptoria bacterium | reverse complement strand
TCGTGACCCGGTCCTGACGGTTGCGCCGCGCGACGTCACGGCGGGTGTGGTCGACGGCGCGCCGTCGTGCAACGGTCAGCAGCCAGGCCGCGGGGTTGTCCGGGATGCCCGTGGTCGGCCACTTCGCCACTGCTTCGGCCGTGGCCTCGGCGAGCGCCTCCTCGGCCCGGTCGAAGTCGCTGAGCTCGCGGATCAGCACCGAGATGACCCGACCGTGCTCACGCCGGAACGTCCGGGTGAGCACCTCGTGCCAGGCGATGCCCTCGGTCACGCCTCAGGCAGCTCCATGAGCGGGCGGACCTCGACCGAGCCGAACGCGCTTGCCGGGATCTTCGCTGCCCACGCGACGGCCTCGTCGAGGTTGTCGACGTCGAGGATGTAGAAGCCGCCGAGGATCTCCTTGGTCTCCGCGAACGGTCCGTCGGTCATGACGGTCTCCCCGTTGCGGACGCGGACCGTCGTGGCGGTCTCGGTGCCCTGCAGCGGCTCCCCGGCGACCATCGCCCCGGACGCCTGGAGCTCGGTCGTGAAGGCGAAGTAGGCCTGCATCATCTCGGCGTTCGCCTCGTCGCTGAGCTCGATCGTCGGGTCGGTGTAGATGAGGCAGATGTAGTTCACGTCACGGCTCCTGGGTCCACGGGCGACGGAGCGCCCGAGATGATGGTGTCAGGAACACGTCGAGGCCGCCGCGCTGAGCGTGACACGCATGCGCGAGACGCGGTCAGGCGAGGAGGCTGCGGTTGATCTGGTCGATCCTCGTGACGCCGGACAGGGCCATCGAGAGGTCGAGCTCGGCCGCGAGCGAGCGCAGGACGTGGGTGACCCCGTCGGCGCCGTCCAGCGCGAGACCCCAGCAGACGGGGCGACCGACGAAGCACGCGCGCGCCCCGAGCGCCAAGGCGACCAGCACGTCTGCGCCGGACCGGATCCCGGAGTCGAACAGGACCGGCGCGTCACCGGCTGCGGCCACCACCGCAGGGAGCGCGTCGATCGCGGCGATGGAGTTGTCGACCTGCCGGCCCCCGTGGTTCGAGACGATGATCCCGTCCGCTCCGTGCTCGATCGCCGTGCGGGCGTCGTCCGGGTGCAGGATCCCCTTGAGCACCACGGGCAGCGACGTCTGCTCCTTGAGCCACGCGATGTCGTCCCACGTGATCGCAGCGTCGGCGAACAGCCCCGCCCAGGTGATGATCGCCGAGCCCGGGTCATCGTCCCACGGCTTCGCGAGCAGTGACTGGAACACCGGGTCTGCGCGGTAGTTCGCGAGGCCCTCCCCGTGGAGGAACGGGAGGTAGGCCGTCTCGAGATCCCACGGCCGCCACGCGAGGAGCTTCGTGTCGAGCGTGACCACGATCGCGTCGTAGCCGGCGGCCTCGGCGCGCTGCACCAGCGACGCGGCCAGCTCGCGGTTGGCCGGCCAGTAGAGCTGGAACAGCCCGGGGGTGTCGCCGAGCTCGGTCTTGATGTCCTCGAGCGTGTTCGACGCGGCCGTCGATGCGGTCATGGGGAACCCGACTGCAGCCGCACCGCGCGCGGTCGCGAGCTCGCCCTGGTCGTGGATGATCGACTGCACGCCGACCGGCGCCAGGATGATCGGCGTCGGCAGGTCGATGCCCAGCACCGACGTGGACAGGTCACGCAACGAGATGTCAACCATCATGCGCGGCAGGATGCGATGGTTGGAGAACGCGTCGCGGTTGTGCGCCATCGTCCTGTCGCGACCGGCGCCACCCGCGACGTAGCCGAAGGCGCGGTCGTCGAGAACCTCGCGAGCCGCGGCCATCAGATCGTCGTAGCGGAACGGCAGCTTCGGCAGCTCGCCGCCGATCCCTGCGAAGTAGACCTCGATCTGGAACGCGGCCCAGTCCATCATCGCACTCGCTCCTCGGTTCAGGCGTGCGAGATCGGGTGTACCTCGTCATCGCTCCCTGTGTCCCTCGCAGCGCGCCGCGTCCCGATCGCGATCCCGATCGCAACGATCGGGGCGCCCACCCAGAACAGCGCCGACGGGAGCTCGTCGAGCAGCACGATCGCGAGCAGCGTTGCGAGCACCGGCTCGGACAGCACCGTGATCGAGACCGTCGTGGGGCTCACCCGCGACAGCAGAGCGTTGAAGATCGAGTGGCCGAGCAGCTGTGGGCCGATGACGATCCCGACCAGCGCCAAGGTCGAGGTGCGCGAGTATCCGGACAACGGCGCGCCGGTGGCGACGCACGCCACGAGCAGCGCCGCAGCCGCCCATCCGAAGACGATCGCCGAGTAGGTCGTCGACGCAACCGACCCGCGTGCCCGACGACCTATCACGAAGTAGATGCTGACGGCCACCGCGCTTGCCAGCGCCGCGGCGTCGCCGAG
>CBDTYW010000380.1:0-2390 GCA_965364735.1 uncultured Nitriliruptoria bacterium | reverse complement strand
CGGGGTCGGGCCGCACGCCCCAAGGCCGTTCCAGCAGCCCGAGCCGAGCGACCCACTGCTCCTCCCGCCCACGGGTCCCGCGGTCCTGGGAACCGACGCCCCGCCACCACCGGCGACGCTGCCTGCGGGCCCTGACGGTCGCGAGATGGGACACCTGCACGGCCCCGGGGTGACGCTGCCGTACGGGGAGCCATCACGTCCGCCGCGCCCGGACCCGGCAACGACGTCACGCAGCCGTCCCGCTCCGGGGCGTGGCCCCTCCCGCCGGGCGACTGACCCGGACCATCCCGGCGCGGCCATCATCGACTCCGTCGGGCTCGGGCAGGCCGGGCGCGGCCTCCTCGCGGCCGGTGGCATCGCGCTCATCGTCGTCGTCGGCTGGGCCCTCACCCGCTCGCCGGCGACGACCGTCACGATCGTCGAGGCGGCACCCCCGACCTCCGCCGTGACGACCCCGCTGCAGACTCCGCGGGTCCAGGGTCCGACCTCAGAGCTCGCGTCACGGATCGAGCTGCCCGCAAGCCCATCGAACCTGGCCGTCATCGACGGCGATGTCTGGCTCACGACCGAGGACGGGCGGCTCCACCAGTACGACGGCAGCTCCCGGACGGTGCTCCAGGTCGTTGAGGTCGGTCCGCTGCCGGTCGCTCCGATCGTCGTGGGTCGACACCTGTGGATTCGCCACGCCGACGCTCCCACCATGGTCGTCGATCCCCGCTCCGCCGAGATCGTCGCGCAGATCGACGTGCCCGTGCTCGCGACACCTGTGGAGGCGCAGGGCGCCATCTGGGCTCCCACGGCGGGGACCGCGACCCGTGACCTGCTCGCGGCCCTCGATCCGATCACCTACGAGATCGTCGCCGAGGTGCCGGTCGGACGCGGTCCGCAACGTCCTGTGGGCGCCAACGGGTGGCTGTTCGTCGCGAACTCCGACAGCGACACGGTGACCGTCATCGACCCCTTCAACCGCGAGGTCGTCGCGACCATCAACGTCGGGTCCGGACCGCGCGCGCCCGCGGTCCTCGGCGCACTCCTCTGGTTCCCGAACTCCAGGTCCGGGACGCTCTCGGTGGTCGACCCCATCGCGCTCAAGGTCGTCGCCACGGTGCAGGTCGGAGGTTCGCCGGAGTCCGCGACGGCAGTGGGGACGGACATCTGGGTCGTGACGGGCGAGCTCGTCATCGTCGACGGGATCGAGCGGCTGGAGACCGGGCGCGTCCCCGGGCCCGTCCTGGAGCGACCGGTCACCTTTGACGACGAAGTGATCTTCCCGATCGACGGTGACGTCGACGTCGCCTTCGTCGCGACGGACACGCTCAGCGTCGAGATCGATGCCGGGGCGATCGGGATGGGACGGCCCGCGCGGGTCGGTCGTCAGATCTGGATCCCCGCGGCGACCGCCGACACCGAGCGTGGCGAGATCCTCGTCTACGAGCCGGGCTGACCCGTCCCGACAACGCTCGCATCGTCGCGCCCAGGCAACCGCAGCGCCGAGGCCGACGAACAACCGGTGACCGCGACGATCCTCGTCGCCGCCCCACCTCAGGTTCCGTCCATGTCCTCCCACGTCACCCCGCGCCGCGTTCTGCAGGCCGCGGCCGCGCTGCTCCTCGTCGCCCAGGGTGTGATCCACCTCGACCTCTGGAACGGGGGCTACAAGGGCATCCCGACCATCGGCACTCTGTTCATCGTCGGCGTCGTCGCCGCGTTCGTGCTCGCGATGGCCACCGTCGCCTCGCCCCGCCGACTCGTGCTCGCAGCGGGCTTCGCGCTGTCCATCGGGCAGGCGGTCGCGCTGATGCTCACCAAGACCAACGGCCTGTTCGGCTTCCAGGTCCCGCTCCCGTTCACGAACGTCGAGATCGGCGCGATGGCCTCCGAGATCGGTGCTGCCGCCGCCCTCGGCGCCCTGTTCGTCGTCATCCACGGTTTCCCGACCCGCTCACCTCGCGCCACCGGCTCCGTTGTCGGTGCCACCCCCGCGCCGGGCTGACCCCCGCGGACCTGAGCCGCCGCAGCCGATGATCCGGTTGCGGCACCGGCGCGGTGGTGGTTCACTCGGCATCCGGAACACTGTTCCACTGAGCGGTACACCTGTCCCGAGCCTTGGGGATCGTGGCACGCTCGGTGAACCGCTCATTCGAGGAGCCCGCCTGTGCGTCCCCACGTCGAACTGATCCACGAAGACGACTACGTCTGGCACCAGGCCGAGCTGCCCGGTGGCGAGGGCCGCGCGTCGGAGCGCCGCCTCTCCGTCGACGAGGAGGACGGCTCCTCCTCGCTGCGCGTGAACTTCGACACCGACTGGGGCCGCGGCCCCGGCATCCATCACGCGAACACCGAGTACCACGTGCTCGACGGCGAGATGAACTACGGCGGACGCACCATCG
>CBDTYW010000379.1:0-2482 GCA_965364735.1 uncultured Nitriliruptoria bacterium | reverse complement strand
GCTGCTCACCGCCGGCGGCGGGCCCGCGCGGCGGCGCGGCCACCGTCGCCACGTTCTCCTGTGTGCGGCGCATCCGGGTCCCCTCCATCCGCGCGGTTGGATCAGATCTCGACGAGCTCCGCGAGCTGTCGCAGCGAGTCGGGCGTCTGCCCCGAGACGAGCAGGGTGGTGACCGGCGAGTCGCGCCAGAGCTGGAGGCGTTCCTTGATCCGGCCGATGGGGCCGTACAGCCCGAGGCCGTCGGCGAGCTCGTCCGGGACGGCGCTGATCGCCTCGTCGCGGCGACCCGCCATGAAGAGCTCCTGGATCTTGTTGGCCTCGTCCGCGTAGCCCATCCGCACGATCAGGTTCTTGTGGAAGTTCATGTCCTCGGCGCCCATGCCGCCGATGTAGAACCCGAGCGACATCTTGGCGATCCGCAGCGCCTCGTCGAGGTCGTCAGTGATCTTGACGTTGATCGTGCAGGCCACCTCGAAGCCGTCGTTCGCGCCGGCGAGCGCGTCGCCGTACATCTGCTCCTGATGCTCGGGGGAGTAGAAGATCGGCAGCCAGCCGTCGGCGATCTCCGCGGTCTGGCGCACGTTCTTCGGTCCCTCGGCGCCGAGGTAGATCGGCAGGTCCGCGCGGAGCGGGTGCGTCATGATCTTCAGCGGCTTGCCGAGGCCGAGCGAGCCGGGCCCGTCGTAGGGCAGCGCGTAGTGGTCGCCCTCGAACGTGACGTGGTCTTCGCGGGCGAGGATCTGCCGGATCAGGGCGACGTACTCGCGCGTCCGCGCGAGCGGCTTCGCGAACGGCTCGCCGTACCAGCCTTCCACCACCTGCGGACCGGACACGCCGAGCCCGAGGATCATCCGGCCCCCGGAGAGGTGGTCCATCGTGGCGGCGACCATCGCCGTGGCGGCGGGGCTTCGTGCGGAGATCTGCACGAGCCCGGTCGCGAGCTTGATCCGTGACGTACGGGCGCCGATCCATGCGAGCGGCGAGAACGCGTCGGAGCCCCAGGACTCGGCGCACCACACGGAGTCGTAGCCGAGGTCCTCGGCGATGAGCACCAGGTGGATCGGGTCCGTTGGGGGGTTGCGCGTCCAGTAGCCGAGCTGCAGTCCGAGCTTGAGATCGTCCGTCATGCTGGTTCCTTCAGCGTGCGTCGCCGCGGGGGAGTCCGAGGATGCGTTCGGCGACGACGTTCTTCTGGACCTCGGTCGTGCCGCCGGCGATCGTCAGCGAGCGAGTGCTGACGAAGCGCAGCGACACGGCCGTGCGGTCGTCGCCGTCGATGATCGCAGCGGCAGGCCCGGCGAGCTCCATGGACAGCTCCGCCGCGTCCTGTGCGTGGTGCATCCCGATGAGCTTGCGGACCGATGCCCCGGAGCCGGGGTCGACGTTGGAGAGCTGGGCGAGCGTGGTGCGGTAGCCGAGGAGCGCGAGCCCCTGGCCTTCGCACACCAGCGCCCCGATCGCGTCGAGATCGACCGGGTTCGTCACGCCGAGCTTGTTCGCGAGCGCGACCACACCTTCGACGCCGGTCCCCATCGTCGAGCCGGAGCTCATGGCAACCCGCTCGTTGGCGAGCGTCGTCCGAGCGGCCTTCCAGCCGCCGCCGGGCTCGCCGATGACGCAGTCGTCGGGGACGAACACGTCGGTGATGAAGACCTCGTTGAACGCCTCGCGTCCCGTGATCTCCTTGAGCGGACGGATGTCCAGCCCCGGGGAGGTCATGTCGACGACGAACGCCGTGATGCCCTTGTGCTTCGGGGCGTCGCGGTCGGTCCGTGCGAGGCAGATGCCCCAGTCCGAGTGCTGCGCGAGGGAGGTCCAGATCTTCTGGCCGTTGAGCTTCCAGCCGCCCTCGACGCGCTCGGCCTTGGTCGACAGGGCCGCGAGGTCGGAGCCGGCGCCCGGCTCGGAGAACATCTGGCACCAGACGATGTCACCGGTGTAGGTCGGGCGGACGAACCGCTCCTGCTGCTCCGGGGTGCCGTACTGGATGATCGTCGGGAGGACCCACTTGCCGATGACGATGTTCGGCTGCGCGACGTCGGAGCTGGAGAACTCCTCGGCGATCACGACCTGCGCGATCGGGCTGGCCTCCATGCCCCACGGCTTCGGCCAGTGCGGCTCCGCGTAGCCCGAGTCGGCGATGCGACCGAGCTGCTCCTCGGCCGACAGGTCGGCGATCTCGGCGAGGAAGGTGCGGACGGCCTCGCGGGCAGGGCCCGCGATCGACTCGTCGAGCGTCACGCTCAGCTCCCGACGTACGCCGCTCAACGCGAGCTGTGCTGCACGGGCGCGGTGCCCGCCGGTCCCGCTGAGCAGGGAGCGCAGCGCCGCTGCGCGCTTCAGGTAGAAGTGGGCCTCGTGTTCCCACGTGTAGCCGATGCCGCCCAGGATCTGGATGCAGTCCTTGGTGTTGGCGACCGCTGCATCGAGCGCGACGGACGCGGCGACGGCGGCGGCGAGGCCGCGCTCCTCGGCGCCGTCC
>CBDTYW010000378.1:0-2491 GCA_965364735.1 uncultured Nitriliruptoria bacterium | reverse complement strand
TAGAAGTGGTCGCGCTCGTACCAGCGGTTGTAGTCGACCTCATGGCCACGGTGCGGCTCGACCAGGGTGATGAGCGCGGAGCCGAGGCGTACGTGCTCGCCGTGCTGTGCGCTGGTTCGCTCGCTCACGCGGTCACCTCACCGAACCGCGCGCGCAGCTCGTTCTTGAGCACCTTGCCGCTGGCGTTCATCGGCAGCGCGTCGACGATCTCGAAGCTTCTCGGGACCTTGAAGTTCGCGAGGCGACCCTTGGCCCAGGTCCGCAGCTCGTCGGCGTCCGGCGCCGTGCCGGGGGTCGGGACGACGACGGCGAAGCCGACCTCGCCGAGCCGCTCGTCCGGCACGCCGATCACGGCAACCTGCGCGATGTCGGCGTGGGCGAGGAGGTCGTTCTCGATCTCGGCGGGGTAGGCGTTGAAGCCACCGACGATGAACATGTCCTTGAGCCGGTCCGTGATGTCGAGGTTGCCGTCCGCGTCGAGGACGCCGATGTCGCCGGTGTGCAGCCACCCATCTCGGATCGTGGCGGCGGTCGCTTCTGGATCGTCGAGGTAGCCCTCCATGACGTTGTACCCGCGCAGCACGATCTCGCCGGCGACTCCGGGAGCGGTCGGCTGGCCGTCCTCGTCGACCGTCCGAACCTCCACGCCGTCGATCGCGCGGCCTGAGGTGAGCGCGATCGTCTCGGCAGAGTCGCCGTGGCGGCACATCGTCACGACGCCGGTCGACTCCGTGAGCCCGTACGCGGTGAGGACCTGGTCGAAGCCCAGGTCGGACCGCATCCGCTCGATGAGGCGGACGGGGATCGACGCCGCGCCGGTGATGGCGAGCCGCAGGGTCGAGATGTCATGCCCGCCGACGTCGGGATGCATCATGATCGACTGGAAGAGGGCGGGCGGTCCGGGCAGGACGGTGACGCGCTCGCGGCCGATCATCTGCAGGACCGAGTCCGCCTCGAAGACGGCGTGCGGGATGATCGTCGCGCCCCGCATGACGCAGGCCACGATGCCGGCCTTGTAGCCGAAGGTGTGGAAGAAGGGGTTCACGATCAGGTAGCGGTCACCCGGCTCGATCCCGAAGGTCCGCGACCACGTGTCGAAGGTGCGCAGCGTCTGGGCGTGCGTCGTCATGACGCCCTTGGAGCGCCCCGTCGTGCCGGACGTGAACATGATGTCCGAGATCGCGTCCGGGGTGATCGCGGCCTCGCGCTCAGCCTGCTCGGCGTCGGTCACGGACAGCGAGAGCTGGAGGAGCTCCCCCAGCGACATCGTGCCGGCGGGCGCGTGGCCTTCGATCACGACGATGTCCTTGAGCCCCGGCAGATCAGCGACGGGGTGCTCCGCTCCGCGGCCACCAGCGGCGTCGCGCAGCATCGCGACGTAGTCGGTGTCGAGAAACTCCGTCATCGTGAACAGGACCCGAGCGCCGGACCGGTCGATGATGTCCGCGGCCTCATGGCCCTTGTAGCGCGTGTTGATCGGCACGATCGTGGCCCCCGCCGCCAGCGCCCCGAGGACGATGACGACCCATTCGCCGACGTTGGGAGCCCAGATCGCGACGCGGTCCCCACGCTCGACGCCGATGCCGATCATGGCCTTCGCCGCGAGGCTCGCCATCTCCCCCAGCTCGGCGAACTTCACGCGGGTGACGGCGTCGACGAGCGCGTCGCGATCGGCGTACTCCACGCACGCCGCACGCATCATCGCGGGGATCGTCATGTCCTCGGTGATCGCGACCACAGCACTCCCCATCGACGTTTCTGACGCCCCGTCAGATTAGTCGTGGTGGCCCCCGCTCCCCAACCGTGGCGTCGATCAGATCATCACCCGCGGGATGACCAGCACGAACCGCGACCCCCGCACGGTGAGGTCGCCTCCGTGGGCACGCGCGACGCCGCGCGCGATCGCGAGGCCGAGCCCGCTGCCCTCGGCGAGGCTGATGAACCGCTCGAACACGTCGTCCTCCCGGCCCTCGGGGACACCCGGCCCGTCATCATCGACGACCACGTGGACCGCGCCGAGCTCAGAGCCCACGTGGATCGAGATCGACGACGTCGCGTGGCGGCGCGCGTTGTCGAGGAGGTTCGCGATCGCGTCGACGATGCCGTCGCGGTCGGCCTGGACGCCGTGTCCGTCCGCGTCGTCGTCGATGGCGATCTCGACGGTGAGCGACGGCGCCAGCGATGCAGCCCGCTCGTGCTCGGCCCGGACGATCGCTGCCAGGTCGACGTCGGTGGTGACGGTGTGCTCGCCGCGGTCGAGGCGCGCGACGCGGAGCAGCGAGTCGATCATCCGGCTGGCCCGGACGGACTCGCGGGCGATGTTGGCGAGCATCCGGTCGCGGTCCGCCGCGGTGGGGTCGCGCAGCAGCGACTCCGCGGAGGCGCGGAGCCCGGCGACGGGGGTGCGCAGCTGGTGGGCGGCGTCAGACAGGAACCGCCGGCTGGCCGCCTGCGACGCGCGCGACCCCGCGAGCGCCGCCTCCATCTGATC
>CBDTYW010000377.1:0-2492 GCA_965364735.1 uncultured Nitriliruptoria bacterium | reverse complement strand
CAGGACCCGCACTCCGACCCGCGCAAGGACCCGCTCTCGGGCGACCAGCGTCGGACGTTCCTGACCACCGGCGTCATCACGGACGTCTCCCCCGGATCCGACTATCGGACACCCCAGTACCCGCGGGAACCTGACGCCCCGACGGTCGGTTAGGGTTGACCTCGTTCGACGGGCTGCGGCACCACCTGCGGCCCGTCGAACACTGTCCTCGAGGGGTCGGGCAGTACCGTCCGGGCCATGCCTGCACTCGCCGCCGCCGCCCTCGTCTTCACGTCGTCCGCGCTGGTTCTCGTCCTCGAGATCCTCGCCGGACGGCTTCTCGCGCCCTACCTCGGGGTCACGCTGGAGACGTTCACCGGGATCATCGGGACGATCCTCGCAGGCATCGCGCTCGGGTCGTTCGTCGGCGGGCGCCTGGCCGACCGTCGCGACCCACGGACGCTGATCGGACCGCTGCTGATCGTCGGTGGGCTGCTGTCCGCGATGTCCATCCCGATCGTCGACACGATCGGCTCGAGCGGCCTGCGATCCACGCCGATGACGATCGTCATCGTCGCCGCCGCCGGGTTCTTCTTCCCCGCCGCGGTGCTGAGCGCCGTCTCACCAGCGGTCGTGAAGATGCAGCTGCAGTCGCTGGAGGAGACCGGCTCAGTCGTTGGACGTCTGTCCGCGGTCGGCACCGCCGGGGCGCTCGTCGGCACGTTCGTCACCGGGTTCCTGCTCGTCGCCGCGGCCCCCACCCGACCGATCATCCGCGGCGTCGCGCTCGCGCTCATCGTCCTGGGGATCGCGATGACGGTCTGGCTGCGCGGACGTGCCGCCATCGACCAGAGCATGGTGATCGTCGCGATCGCCGGGCTGGGGATGTCGTTCGTGACGGTCGGGCCCTGCCAGTACGAGTCGGCGTACTTCTGCGCGACCGTGCTCGTGGATGCCGAGAACCCGAGCGGCAGGCTGCTCGTCCTCGACACGCTGCGCCACAGCTACGTCGACCTCGACGATCCCACCCACCTCGAGTTCACGTACGCCCAGACGCTCAGCGACGTCCTCGCGGCCATCGGGCCGTCGGGCGAGGCGCTCGACGTCCTGCACATCGGTGGCGGCGGCTTCTCCGTGCCGCGCTACCTCGAGGCCACGCGCCCCGGAACGAACAGCCTCGTGCTGGAGCTCGACCCGACGCTCGTGCGCATCGCCGAGCAGGAGCTGGGCCTCGTCACGGGTCCGCTGCTGCGCGTCACCACGGGTGACGCGCGCCTCAACATCCGCGACGTGGAGGACGGGACGCAGGACCTCGTCATCGGCGACGCCTTCGGTGGCGTGTCGGTGCCGTGGCACCTGACGACGCGAGAGTTCGTCACCGAGATCAAGGACACGCTCAGGCCGGGCGGCGTCTACGCGATCAACCTCATCGACTACCGGCCGCTCGGGTTCGCCCGCGCAGAGGCCGCGACCATGCTCGACGTGTTCGCCAACGTCGCCGTGCTCGGCCCGCCGGACCGCCTCGACCAGACCACGCGGGGCGGCAACTTCGTGATGATCGCGTCCGACGGCCCGCTGCCGATCGGGCAGATCCTCGCGCGCAACTCACGGCGTGGTGACGACGAGGCCGCGATCACCGGCGAGGCGCTGCAGGTCTGGCTCCAGGACGCCCAGGTGCTGCGCGACGACTTCGCCCCCGTCGACCAGCTCCTCACACCGTTGCCTCCGCGCGCCTGACGGACCATCCTGAACACTGCCGTCAACCGGCCGTTGACGTCGGGCGTCTTCTCGTGTGGAGGGCCGCAGCCACTCCGTGAGATCCATGGCAGGGCGCGGCAGATGAGGATGCAGATCGTGACCGACCAGCGGGCAACCAGCACCGCCACGTCGTTCGCGGACGTCTACGCCCAGCACCGCGACCGTGCGGTGCGTCTCGCCTACCTCCTCTGCGGAGATCCCGAGCTTGCTCAGGATCTCGCCGCGGAGGCGTTCGCGAAGACCTGGCGGCAGTACGACCGCGACGCCGGCCGGATCGACGACGTGGGCGCCTACCTGCGCCGCGCCGTCGTGAACCAACGCAACAGCTGGTGGCGACGGACGTCGATGCACCGCGACCGCGTCGAGCGACGGGTCACGGGCGACGCCCGTGGCGGGCTCGAGCCCGACGACCAGATCGTGCAGCACGACGAGCTCTGGTCCGCCCTCAGCAAGCTGTCCGAGCGGCAGCGCCAGGTGCTCGTGCTGCGCTACTGGGAAGACCTCTCCGTCGAGCAGACGGCGAACGCCCTCGGCATCAGCAGCGGCACCGTCAAGTCCCTCACCTCGCGCGCGACCACCCGCCTGCGCGACCTCGTTCCCGGAGGAGCACTGCGATGAACGACCTCGACAACGAACTCCGCGACCTCTTCGCGACCCGCGCGGACGACGTCCACGCGGAGCCGGGCCTCTTCGCCGAGGTCCAGCGCCGCCGCGCCCGCGGTCGCGTCCGGACCGGCGCCCTGATCGGCGCGGGC
>CBDTYW010000376.1:0-2504 GCA_965364735.1 uncultured Nitriliruptoria bacterium | reverse complement strand
GGAATCTTCCTCACCATCATTCCGGTGATCGCCATGCTGCGTGCCGGCGCCGACAAGATCGCGTTCAACACCGCCGCGATCCGCCGTCCGGAGCTCCTCACGGAAGCGGCCGAGGCCTTCGGGTCGCAGTCCGTCGTGTGCGCAATCGACGCGCGCCGACGCGACCCGGACGACCCGTCGCAGGGCTGGGAGTGCACGACCCACGGCGGCCGAGAGCTGGCCGGCCGCGACGCGATCGAGTGGGCGGCCGAGGCGGCGCGGCGCGGTGCCGGGGAGATCCTGCTCACGTCCATGGACCGGGACGGCACCAAGACCGGCTTCGACCTCGAGCTGCTGCAGGCGGTGGACGCAGCGGTGATGGTCCCCGTCATCGCGAGCGGTGGCGCGGGCACCGGTCAGCACATGGCCGAGGGCATCCTCACGGGGGGCGCGAGCGCGGTGCTCGCCGCCTCGATCTTCCACTTCGGCGAGCTGCGGATCAGCGACGTCAAGGCGACGATGGCCGAAGCAGGCGTCACGGTCCGGTGACCGGCTCCGTCGTCGGCGCCTCCGGGCAGGTTCCGTCGATGAGCTCTGTCGGCGCTGACGAGCTCATGTGCCACCACGCGGTGCCCCGGTCGGCGCGGGCCTGCACGCAGTACCTGCCGGGGTGGGCCTGCACGCCGATCACGACCTCAGGGTCCTGGCTGTAGCCGTAGGTCGTCAAGGAGTCGGTCTCGACGGCGAACGCTCCGAGGTCGCCGCGGTGCGACTCCTGAGCGGCGACGAAGGTGGCGAGCTCGGAGAGGATCTTCGGATGCTGCGCGCTGGCCGAGCTGACCTCGGCATGTGCCTGACCGGTCCGCGTGAGGTGCGCGAACGCACCCGAGCCGATGAACGGCAGGGCGATCAGCCCGGTCACCAGACCGATGCTGGCTGCCCAGCGGCCCGTGAGCCCCTTGATGGTGTTGATCCGGGTGAAAGAGTGCAGCGCGCCCCCGACGGCGAGCACCATCGGGACGACGCCGACCCACCACAGCTGGGTGGCACCGGCGATCGCGATGATCCCGCAGACCATGGAGAACAGCGCGAGGTGCGACAGCCGTTCGGTGACGATCGGCGCAGAGTGAGGGAGCTCCTGGAAGACCGGCTCGTCGCGCGTGGGCGCGGCGACGTCGGGCTTGTCCTGGTGCTTCGGGCCACCCGTGACCGCTGCGGAGCGCCGTCCGAAGACCTCGCGCAGCGCAGCGTCCGCGTTGGCGAACACCGTGGCAGCGCCAGCGGTGACCCGCGAGCTCTCGGCCGCGAGCTCCTCGTCGGCCTCGGCCTGGGCCTGACGCGTGATCTCGACGTGGGCGCCGGTCTCGATGTCGTTCATCGAGACGGTCCGCCCCGTCCAGCGCTGGCCGTCCCAGTACCGGAGCACGTTGGGGTCCCAGTGATCAGGGAACCACCCTCGGCGGCGACTCATCGCGAAACCTGTTGCAACGGCGGATGCGCGTCCTGCTGGACACGTAGGGGTCAGGTCGGCTCCGGGCGGCGAACCTCAAGCGGTCATCCCGGGCGTTCAGCCGGCGGGACACGGTCCCCGGACGACGCCGCCGGTCTGGCGGATGTGGAAGGTTTCGCCGCTGTCGATCGCCTCGGCGCAGAACGAGAAGTCGCTCGCTCGGACGATGCGCACCTCGACCCCCGGGAGGAGCACGTCGTCGGAGTAGCTCGTCCGGACGGTGGTCAGCTCATCCAGCGTCGTCGCGTAGGTGCGTTCCTGAGCGAGGTACTCGCCCTGCGCGACCTGCACGACGAACAGCGGGAGCCCGGCCTCGAGGTCCACGACCGAGTTGCGGAACCAGAGCACGCCGCCGAGGACCATGCCCGCGCCGATGAGCCCGATGATCCCGATGACGATGCCGGCAGTCGCGAGCCCGTTGCCTCCGTGGGTCCCAGCGCGGACGTCCTTGCGCGCCTTGATGCCGGCCGCGATCGCGGCGATGGAGCCGATCCCGGCGATCCACACGAGGGCCAGGATGAGCGACGCGACCGCCCACGGGCTGGTCGGCAGGGTCGGCTGGGCCCAGCCGGGCTCTCCGCCGGGACCGGTGCTGAGCGGAGCGACGTGCTCCGTCCAGCGGGTGCCGTCGTGATAGCGCTGGGTGCTGGGTGCCGTGGGGTCCGGATACCAGCCCGGTGCTACGGTCATGCGCTCTCCGTAGGTGTGAACGGACACGAGTGTGCGCTATCGGCCGACCCGCGACGAGTTCGCCGCGCTCGCGGCCGAGCACGACGTCGTCCCAGTGTGGCGTGAGATCCTCGGTGACGTGGACACGCCGCTCTCCGTCTACGCGAAGCTGAAGGCGTCCGGGGACGGTCCGACGTTCCTGCTGGAGTCCGCAGAGCACGGGCTGCGCTGGGGTCGGTACTCGTTCGTCGGGATGGATCCGTACCTGACGATGACGTCGCGCGGCGGCGTCCTGACGTGGGACGGCACGCCCCCGCCGGCGGCCGCCGATACCACCACCGCCCTC
>CBDTYW010000375.1:0-2579 GCA_965364735.1 uncultured Nitriliruptoria bacterium | reverse complement strand
GGCGGCGGCGTTCGCGGCCGCCGCGAGCGCAGCGTGGTAGCGCACGCGGTGCGCGTCCTCGACGTCGTGCGGGTCCCCGCCGAGATCGGTGACGAGCTCGTGGGCCCATCCACGGTCGGCGGGCAGCGCGGTGACACCCCACGAAGCGCCGACCAGCGTCGCAGGATCGGTGTCTGGAGACGGGACGCTCTGCGCAGGATGGCAGGCGGCCCCACGCGCCCCCGCCGACACGATCGGGGCAAGCACGCCCAGCCCGTGGGCGCCGGCCACGTGCACGACGTGGTGACGGACGTCGACGACCTGGCCGAGCGCTGCCACGACGTCCCCGACCAGCCGGTCGGGGACGGCAACGATCACGAGGTCTGCGTGGTCAGCAAGCCCACGCGCGGCGCCGACGTCTCCGCCGAGATCGCGGACCCCGGCGTGGCGAGCACGGAAGTCGTGCCGCGAGGCTTCTCGCCCGCCGACGACGGCCGTGACACGATGCCCGGCGCGCGCGAGGCCTGCGGCCACGATCGAGCCGACCCGTCCCGGCCCGACGATCGCGACATGGCGTCGCCCGAGCTCGCTCAACGTTCGGTCCCCGGCGGTGCCCCGCGCGGACGCCGACGGGCGTACTCCTCCGGCGTCATGGCCTTCGGCGAGGACGGTCCGTCAGGGCGTGTGGCCATGGCGGTCACGCCCGGCCAGTCGCGCGGGCGCACGACGAGCTCGATCCCCTCGATCGGCGCCAAGGCCCCGAGGTGCTGGGCGACGCTCGTGCCGTCGGGCAGTCGCAGCCCGGGGCCCACCTCGACGAGCGGGACGAGCACGAACAGACGCTCGGTCATCCGCGGGTGCGGGACGGTCATCGTGGCGTCGTCAACGACGGTGTCGCCGTGCAGCAGCACGTCGATGTCCAGCGTGCGTGGTCCCCATCGGACCTCGGTGTCGCGGTGCCGCCCGTGGGCAGCCTCGATGCGGTGAGCGACGGCGAGGAGCTCGTACGCGGACAGCGTCGTGCGAACCGCAGCGCAGCAGTTCAGGAAGTTGGGCTGCGCGACCCCGCCCACCGGCGCGGTCTCGTAGACGCCGCTGACGTCGACGACCTCGATGCCGGGGGTGTCGGAGAGATCCGACACCGCGCTGCGGAGCAGGTCGAGCCGACCGCGCAGCTCGAGCATCGACGCCGCTTCCGCGTCGTCCCGTTCCGGGATCTCGGGGACGCCGGCCGCGGGCAGCACGTTCGTGCCGAGGCTCAGGTAGGCATCGACCGGGTCACGCGAGGCTCCCCCTCGGCGCGCGAGATCGAGCACGGCCTTCGCGACGCCTCGGATCGACGTCATGATCGCGCCCGGGTGAGCCGGACCGCGACGTCCGCGGCGATGACCGCGATCGGGGCCCGCGGCTTGTGCAGCGTCACGGTGACCTCCCGGACGCGCGGGTCGCGGAGCACCTCGTCGCAGACATCCGCGACGACGGTCTCGATCAGCTGGCGCGGCGGCGCGGCGACGACGTCGTGGATCCGTGAAGCGAGTGCCCCGTAGTCGATCGTCTCGTCGAGCTCGTCGTTGGTCGGCGCGACGTCGGCGACCAGAGCGACGTCGACGACGAACGGCTGACCGAGCGCGGTCTCGTGGGGCAGCACGCCGTGGTGCGCCCACACCTCGAGCCCGGTGATGAGGATCTCCACGTCAGCCCTCGCTCCCGGCCTGCGCCACGGCCGCGGCGACGTCGACCGCCCGGACCGTCGGCCCGACGTCGTGCACACGCAGCATCGAAGCACCGTTCGCGACGAGCAACGTCGCGGCCGCCAGCGAGCCCTCGAGCCGGTCGCGCGGGTCATCGACGCCGGTGATCGTGCCGATGAAGGACTTGCGTGACGCACCGGCGAGCAGCGGGCGTCCGAGCGAACGCAGCTCGTGGAGGTCACGGATGAGCGTCATGTTGTCTGCGAGCCGCTTCCCGAACCCGAGGCCCGGGTCCAGCAGCACGCGACCGCTCGGGATCCCGGCCGCAGCCAGCTCGTCGAGCTTCTCGGCGAGGGCCTCGAAGACCTCGGCCACGACGTCGGTGTAGGTCGGAGCGTCCTGCATCGTCTCGGGCCGGCCCCGCATGTGCATGAGGACGTACGGCACCCCGAGCGTGGCGACGGTCCGGATGAGGTCGTCGTCGAGCCGACCAGCGGACACGTCGTTGACCATCACCGCACCGGCTCTGACGGCGGCCATCGCGACGGCGGCCTTCGACGTGTCGATCGACACGGGCGCCGACTCCGCGGCCAGCGCCTCGACGACCGGCATGACCCGCGCGAGCTCCTCCTCGGCGGAGACCGGCGTGGCGCCGGGCCGCGTCGACTCGCCGCCCACGTCGAGGATGTCGGCGCCTGCAGCGAGCATCTCGAGGCCATGGGCGACCGCGGCGTCCGTCCCTGCGTAGCGCCCGCCGTCGGAGAACGAGTCCGGGGTCACGTTGAGGATGCCCATGATGCGCGTGCGGTCCGCTCCGGTGATCGTCGACATGCCGGCAACGATCGCCGGCGGCGGCGTGACTGCTGCGTCGAGGGCCGTGTTGACCGCGGCCTCCGTGCGCGCGGCGAG
>CBDTYW010000374.1:0-2593 GCA_965364735.1 uncultured Nitriliruptoria bacterium | reverse complement strand
CACGGCCCTCGTCGGCGTCGCGCCGGACGTGGTGCCGGCACCGTGCCCCACCTGAAGGACCCGAAGATGCTCGCTGTCACCGCCACCTCGATCCATCCCGATTCGCCGCTGGACGGGCTGACCGTGGGAGAGATCCCGGACCCCACGCCGGACGCGTCGTCCGGTGGTGGCGTCGGGCTGGGCGTGGTCCTCGGGACGGCCGGGGCGGCGGCCGCGGCGCTCGGCGGCGTCGCGTTGCTGGCACGTCGCCGGAGCTGAGCCAGCTCAGGCGTCCGACGGAGTGAGGGTCGCGGCGACCTCAGCGAGCCGCGTCTCGACGACGCGGAACCATGCCCAGCGTCCGCGCTGTTCACGGGTCACGAGGCCGGCCTCTGTCAGCACCTTGAGGTGATGGCTGACCGTCGGCTGGGATCGTCCGACCGGCTCGGTCAGGTCGCACGCGCATGCCTCGCCGGTCTCGGTGTTCGCGATGAGGTTGAGCAGGCGGAGGCGCACGGGGTCGCCGAGTACGGCGAAGGCTGCGGCCGTGGCGTTGGCGTCGTCGTCGCTCAGATGGGCGGCGAAGAGCGGCGCGCAGCACCGAGCGGAGGCTGCGGTGCGGTCCTTGGCCATGTCCTGCTCCAACGGGGCTGATGCAGCAGCGGCAACGCGTGCACGTGCGCTCGTTCATCCCGGACCCCCATCATATCGATGGCCGTCCATGCGCAGGATGCACGCGGTGGCCGGTCGCCGATCGAATGTATTGACAGTTGTCGATACGTTAGCCATGCTTCGTATCGACACCAGTCGATACAAACCAACGGAGTCCTCCGTGTCCGCCACCATCGTCCCCACGCACGTTCTCGACACCTCGCCGGCCCCCGTCCCGGACTCCGGAAGGATCCAGCTGGCCCTGAACGTCGACGACCTCGACGCGGCCATCGCGTTCTACAGCCGGCTCTTCAACACCGCGCCCGCGAAGATCAAGCCGGGCTACGCGAACTTCGCGATCGCCGAGCCGCCGCTCAAGCTCGTGCTCATCGAGCAGCCGGGAAGCGGAGGGACGCTGAACCACCTCGGCGTCGAGGTCACCTCGACGGCAGCCGTCGACCGGGCCGGCGACCGGCTCCGCGACATCATCACGCTCGAGTCGCGTGACGAGGCGTGCTGCTACGCCGTCCAGGACAAGGTCTGGGTCGCCGACCCGGGCGGCGCTCGCTGGGAGGTCTACACCGTCCTCGGCGACGCTGAGGTCTTCACCCCGGAGGTTGCCGACGGCGTGACCGCCGACGCGTGCTGCTCCACTGACGAAGCCCCCGCAGCCGCCGTTGCCTGCTGCTGAGTCGCGGAAGGGGGCCTGCCGCCACCCGTCGCTCGAGGGTTGCGTCAGTGCCAGGTCGCCCACTCGGCGCTGAACAGCACGCCGATCCCGAACACGAGGAACAGCGACGCCGTCGCGGCGGTCATCAGCGCGCTCGGTCGCTCTCCGGAGCGGCGGCGTCCGACGTGCAGGGCGACGATCCCGGCGGCTGCGGCTGCCCACCACACGAACCGCACGGGGTTCGGCCAGCCGACCGGCGCGAGCCACGAGAAGGGGCCGGCCTCGCCCGCACGCCCGAACAGGCTTGCCGCCAGCTCGGCTCCGAAGGCCACGAACGCGAAGAGCCCGCCGCCCCACGCCCACGCCGGGAGACGTTCGAGCTCGTCGGGTCGGTGCGGCGGGGTGGTCAAGGTGGGCTCCGTGTCGTCTCCAGCGTGCCGGATCACCGAGGTCGCGTGGCGCGATGGGGCCGTGGACGTCAGCAATCTGACCGAGCTGGTCATGCGCGGTGAAGGATGCGGGGTCGATCCGGACGGCGACTACCCTCCACGGTCCCGGCGTCGCGATCGCGCGACACCCGTCGTAGGAGCTCTCCATGCCCGAGGCAGTGATCGTTTCCGTCGCACGCAGCCCCATCGGCCGCGCCTTCAAGGGCTCGCTGAAGGACGTCCGTGGTGACGACCTGACCGCCACGATCATCGCCGCAGCGCTGGCGAAGATCCCGGAGCTGGACCCGAACGACATCGAGGACCTCATGCTCGGGTGTGGCCAGCCGGCCGCCGAGCAGGGCTTCAACATCGCCCGCGTCGTCACGACCCTGATGGGTCTCGACGTCCCCGGCACGACCGTCAACCGGTACTGCTCCTCGTCGCTGCAGACCAGCCGCATGGCGATGCACGCCATCAAGGCTGGCGAGGGCGACATCTTCGTCTCGGCCGGCGTCGAGATGGTGAGCCGCTTCGTGCTCGGCAACGCGGACCAGGGACAGGGCGGCGCCGACGTCACCAACCCCAGGTTCGCCGAGGCGATGGCGCGGACCGCCGCCCGTGAGGGTGAGGGCGCAGCCAAGTGGGAGGAGACCCGTCCCGAGCTGATGCCGGACATCTACATCTCGATGGGCCAGACCGCGGAGAACGTCGCGCAGCACACCGGCGTCAGCCGCCAGGCACAGGATGAGTTCGCGGCGCTGAGCCAGGCCCGTGCCGCGGCGGCCATCGAGGCCGGCTTCTACGAGCGTGAGATCACCCCGGTCGAGCTGCCCGACGGCACGATGATGACCGCGGATGACTGCCC
>CBDTYW010000373.1:0-2612 GCA_965364735.1 uncultured Nitriliruptoria bacterium | reverse complement strand
GCGACGGGTCGTCCGGGTCGCGTCGGCGGGCGTCGATCGCACAGACGACGGACTGGCTGCCGAACGCAGCGGCCGCCTCGGTGAGCACCTCGGGGCGTCGGATCGCTGCGGTGTTGAAGGCGACCTTGTCGGCCCCGGCCCGCAGCATGATCCGGGCGTCTTCGACGGTTCGCAGTCCCCCACCGACGCAGAACGGGATCGCGACCTGGTCGGCGACGCGCCGGACGACGTCGACCATCGTGTCGCGGCCGTCGGAGGAGGCCGTGATGTCGAGGAAGACGAGCTCGTCCGCGCCCTCCTCGTCGTAGAGCCGCGCCATCTCGACGGGGTCACCCGCGTCGACGAGGTCGAGGAACTGGATGCCCTTCACGACCCTTCCCGCGGTCACGTCGAGGCAGGGGATGACGCGCGCCGCGAGCGTGTCGGTCCCGTGAAGGCTCATCGGGTCGCGGCCAGCGCATCGGAGAGCGTGAACGCCTCCGCGTAGAGCGCCTTGCCGACGATGGCCGCGTCGACCCGGTCGTGGCAGGCCGCGATCGCGGTGAGGTCAGCGATCGTCGAGACGCCCCCGGATGCCGTCACGAGCGCGTCGGTCGCGTCGGCGACCTTGGCGAGCATCTCGATGTTCGGGCCCTGGAGCATCCCGTCCTTGGTGATGTCGGTGTAGACGAAACGCGGGACGCCCATCTTGGAGAACGTCTCGAGCGCCTCCCAGAGGTTGCCGGCCTCCTCGGTCCAGCCGCGTGCCTGCAGGACGTCGCCGAGGGCGTCGAGCCCGACCGCGATCTTCGGGCCGACCGTGTCGAGCACCTCGCGGACGAAGTCCGGGTTGGTCAGCGCCATCGTCCCGATCACGACGCGTTCGGCGCCGTACTTCACGCTCGCACGGACGTCCTCGATCGTGCGGACGCCGCCGGACGCCTGGACCTTGCAGCCCGTCTCGGCGACGACGCGCTCGATGAGGTGCCGGTTCTTCGGCTCGCCCGTGAAGGCGGCGTCGAGGTCAACGACGTGGATCCACTCAGCGCCCGCGTCGGCCCACCGCATCGCGGCGGCGACGGGGTCGGCGTCGTAGACGGTCTCCTCGTCGGCCTTGCCCTGCGTCAGACGCACGGCCTTGCCGCCCATGATGTCAACGGCCGGGTACAGGGTGAGGGACATGTTCGTGCGCCGAGTCGGGGCCCGTGATGCTACGGGCACGCCGGGCAACCTCCCGATCCTGCGCTCCGAGCGACTACTTCCGACAACAGCCCAATTTTCGGTCATTCACCGACAGGCTACGACCCATCGAGCGCTTGACAGCACGTCGAACATCTTCGCGCGGTCTTCGCATCGCGGCGGATGCTGTGAGCCGCATCAGCGCAACGCGACGGACCCCGCCGCTCCGCTCAGCCGGGCCCGATCCGCTTGAGGTACTTGCTGCGGCCGCGCTCGCCGATCCAGTTGAGCGGGGCGAGGACCTTCGGCAGCGTCTGCGGGCGGAGCATCGCGACACGGCTGGTGATGCTGTCGCTGTACGGCAGGTAGCTCTCGAGCTTGCCGGAGTCGAGCGCCGCCTCGAACGCGTCGGCGACCTGGTCGATGGTGAGGACCTTGCCGAGGAAGTTGAGCGGGCTGCCGCCGTTGCGGGCCTCGTGGCGCAGCAGCGGCGTGTCGACCGCGCTCGGGTAGATCCCGCTGACCTTGATGTCGGACTTGGCCTGCTCGGCGTGCAGCGACGCGAGGTAGGCACGCAGTCCCGCCTTGGTCGCCGAGTACGACGCCGAGCCGGGCATCGCCACGATCCCGCCCATCGACACGGTCGCGAGCACATGCCCACGGCCCTTGGCCGCAAACGCGATCATCGCCGAGCGGATGAGCTGGGTGGCCGAACGCAGGTTGATCTCCAGCGTCAGGTCGAGCTCGTCCGCCGACGCCTCGTCGACGGTCCCGATCGACACGATCCCGGCGTTGGCGATGACGACCTCGAGCCGCTCGGCCCACTCCCCCTCGACCTTGGCGCACAGCTGTGCGACGGCGGCGCGGTCGCTGAGGTCACACGCGACTGCTTCCCCGTCGACGGCGTCGGCTGCGCTGGCAGCAAGCTCCTCGGTCCGGTCAACGGCCAGAACCCGTAACCCGCGGCGGTGCATGCGGTGCGCGACCTCGAGCCCGATGCCGGACGCAGCCCCCGTCACGATCGCGAGCGGTCGAGTGTCGTTGTTCATGGCGTTCCTGACTCGTGGCGTCGGGTGAGACCTCGTGGACGAGACTACGAAACCAACCCCGGGCTCAGGCCGGCTCGGTCCGGGGAGCACGAGCATTGACTCGGCCGTCGGCGCACGCCATTGGTTTGCTCAGCCCACCTCGTGAGCAGCCACCGCCGAGCGCACCCATTCGTGGCTACTGAGCCGTTCATGGGCCGCCAGGATGTGGTCGCGCGTGAACATGCGGGACTTGCGTTCGTCCCAGCCGACGACTCGCGCCACGATGACGTCGACGTCGACATCGGCGGGGTGCGGAGCACCGTTCGTTGCTGCCCAGTGCACCGTGGCGAGCAACTCCAGTCCGTAGGCCGACCCATAGCCCTCAGACACCCGAGTGACACGATCGATGCGTTCGGCAAGGTCGGC
>CBDTYW010000372.1:0-2645 GCA_965364735.1 uncultured Nitriliruptoria bacterium | reverse complement strand
ACGGCGAGCGCACGGGCCTTGTCGGCGCGGCGTCGGGCGACGCGGAGCCCGAAGAAGGCGGCGCCTGCGGCGGTCAGCGCGGCGAGGGTGTCCAGAGCCCGGACGAGGAGCGACGCACCCGCCACGAGCGGGTTGCCTCCGGCGGAGAAGACCTGGGCGATGACGTCCTCGGTTGCGGCGGTGCCGTCGCCGACGGTGAAGAGGAACGCGCCCTTGATCGGGTGTCCGTCGACGCTGATGGTGCGCCAGGTGACGACGTAGCCACCGTCGTCGATCGTCGTCGCGAGGGTGCCGGTGAGCCGGGTCGCGGTGGGCTGGTCGACGGTGACGTCGACGCGGTCACCCGCGCCGTCGAACAGCCGGATCGCGCCGGTCACGATCTCGACCGGCTCGGAGAAGTCGAGGTGGATCTGCGTCGGGGCGACGTCGAGGACCTGGGTGTCGAACGGCGTCGTCTCGGTGAGCTGGGCATGGGCGAACGCCGGAGAGGCGGGGCCGAAGAGCATGATGACGAACAGCCCGACGACAAGCGCGAGCGATCTCAGCCGGCCGGCCGCCGGGATGACGGCGGCCGTCATGCGTGTGTCGCGGTGGATCGGGGCGAGCTCTTCGGGAGCGCACGATCGGCGTCGGCAGCGACGCCACGGACGAGCAGGAAGCCGAGGATCTCCACGATGTGCGACCACTCCGAAGCCAGGCTGACGCTGCCACCCGCGACGTCGATGATCGCCGTGGTGACCGTGACCAGCGCGACGATGCCCACGACCGGAGCCAGCCCGATCGCACGGACGGGACGCCACGCGGCGAACAGGAACCCGGCGCCGAGCGCGACCTGCCAGCTCGCGACCTCGCGGGCCGAGTGGACGGCGATGTCGAGCCCGAACAGGACCGGGATCGCCACCATGAGCTGCACGACCCCGATGAGACCGAGCGCCCTTCGACGTTCGAGCGAGCGTCGACGTCCGGTGGCCACGCCCGGGGCAAGATCGGCGTCGTCGATGGCAGCGAGCAGCGCGGCGGTGCGGTCCGGAGCAGGCTCACGCCCCGCAGCCAGCACGAGGTCGTCGAGCCGGTCGTGTGCGGGGTCAATCACGGCGCTGCTCCAGGGTCGGTGACCACAGGGTGGTCGCTCGGGCGGGGCGTCTGGTTCCCGCGAGTTTCGCACGAACTACGGTGGTGCACTCCCGCGAGCCCCGATGAGGCGACGTGCCGACCCCGACCGACGAGCTGACCGCGGCGCTGCTGCGCGCTCGCGACGGTGACCGCGGGGCGTTGGCGGAGTTCATCCGGGCCTCGCAGCCGGAGGTCTGGCGGTTCTGCGCGAACCTCGTCGACGTCGACGCGGCGGACGACCTCGTCCAGGAAACCTACCTGCGCGCGATGCGCGGCGTCGCGGCGTTCCGCGGGGACGCGTCCGCGCGAACCTGGCTGCTCGTCATCGCCCGACGAGCCTGCGCAGACGAGATCCGGCTTCGCCAACGTCGACGTCGCATCCACGACGACCGCGCTCCGCTGCCCGACCACGCCGCACACGACGACCACGCCGAGGCGCATGCGCTGCGGGCGCTGCTCGACGACCTCTCCCCCGACCGCCGCGCGGCCTTCGTCCTCACCCAGATCCTGCGCCTGCCGTACGCCGAGGCGGCCGAGATCCTCGAGATCCCCGTCGGCACGATCCGCTCCCGCGTCGCCCGGACCCGCGACGAGCTCGCCGCGCGGCTCAACGATCCGGTGCGCCCCATCCGACCCCTCCCGTAGCGTGCCCGCACGGCGTTCCCACCCGGACCGCGTGCCGTCACGAACCCCCAGCCCGACCGCCATCTCCGACGGACCCTGACGATGACCGACCAGCGACTGCTCGTCCTGATGGGCAGCGGCGAGACCACGCCGACGATGGTGACGATCCATCAGCGGCTGGTCGAAGCGGCACGCCCCGCACCGGGAGCCGCACCGTCCGCAGGGCTGTTCGACACGCCCTACGGGTTCCAGGAGAACGCCGACGACCTGAACGACAAGACCCTCGGCTACTTCGCGCACAACGTCGGCGTCGAGGTCGACGTGGTCACGATGCGTCGGGCGTCCGAGGCGAGCGGGCTCGATCTCGAGCGGGCGAACGCGGCCGTGCGCGAGCTGGACTGGGTGTTCGCCGGGCCGGGATCGCCGACCTACCTGCTGCGGCAGTGGCGTGAGACCGACCTCCCGCAGCTCTTCGCCGACCGGGTCGCGGGGCGCTCCCCCGCGCGAGGCGTGACGATCTTCGCGAGCGCGGCGGCCGTGATCGTCGGCAGCCATGCGATCCCCGTCTACGAGATCTACAAGGTCGGCGCGGACCCGGAGTGGGTGCCGGGGCTGGACCTGCTGGCCGAGATCGGGCTCGGCTGCGTCGTGATCCCGCACTACGACAATGCCGAGGGCGGCGGCCACGACACCCGGTTCTGCTACCTCGGTGAACGTCGTCTGTCAGCCCTGGAGGACGACCTGGACGAAGCCGAATGGATCCTCGGCATCGACGAGCACACCGCCACGATCATCGACCCGGTGGCCCGGACGGTCGAGATCGTCGGACGGGGCGGCATCACCGTCCGTCGGCAGGGCCGCTCCGCGACGTTCGCGCCGTCGACCACGGTCGCCTTCGACGAGATCCT
>CBDTYW010000371.1:0-2657 GCA_965364735.1 uncultured Nitriliruptoria bacterium | reverse complement strand
GCAGGGCGTGCGGCCGCCGACGCCGGCGCCGCGGCCGTGGCGCTGCACGCACGTACCGCCGAGCAGGCGTACGGCGGCAGCGCTCGATGGGAGGCCATCCGCGAGCTCGTCGAGGCGCTGCCCGGCGTCCCCGTGCTCGGCAACGGGGACATCTGGACCGCCGACGACGCGCTGCGCATGGTCGCGGAAACCGGGTGCGCGGGCGTCGTGGTGGGCCGAGGCTGCCTCGGACGCCCGTGGCTCTTCGCGCACCTCGACGCCGCGTTCACCGGCCGCCCGCTCCCGGAGCTCCCGACCCTCGGCGAGGTTGCCGACCTGTTCGCGGAGCACGCGGTCCAGCTCGCTGAGCACATGGGCGAGGACCGGGGCGTCCGTGACCTGCGCAAGCATGTCACCTGGTACTTCCAGGGCTTCCCGGTGGGCGGCGACTTCCGTCGCGACCTCAACCGGACCCGCACCATCGCCGAGGTGGAGCGCCTCCTCGGCGGTCTGGACCGCAGCGTCGTGCTCCCCGAGGCGGCGCGCACGATGCATCGCGGCCACACCCACGGACCGAAGCGCGTCAAGCTGCCGGAGGGCTGGCTCACCTCGCGGGACGACGTGACACCGCTGACGGCCGAAGCCGCGCTCGTGGTCTCCGGAGGATGACGATGGACGCCAAGCGGATCGTGCTCGCGTCTGCGTCCCCCCGTCGCGCGCGTCTCCTGGCAGAGCTCGGGCTGCACGTGCAGGTACGTCCGACAGACGTCGACGAGACGCCGTTGCCGGGCGAGCTGCCCGTACCCATGGTCGACCGGCTCGCGCGCCGCAAGGCCGCAGCCGCTGACGCACGCCCGGACGAGCTGGTCCTCGCGGCCGACACGATCGTCGCGGATGGTGCGGTTGCGCTGGGCAAGCCCGTCGACCGCGACGACGCACGAGCCATGCTCGAGCGGCTCCGCGACCGCAGTCATCAGGTGCACACGGGGATGGCAGCACGCGCCGGCGCCACGATCGTCGCGCGCGTCACCACGTCGACCGTCACCTTCGGCCCGATCAGCGACGCGGAGATCACGAGCTACCTCGACACCGACGAGCCGTGGGACCTCGCCGGCGCCTACGGGATCCAGGGATGGGCTGGTGCGTACGTCACCGCGGTGGACGGATCGACGGCGAACGTCGTCGGGCTCCCCGTCGAGGACCTCGGAGCGCTGCTCGCCGAGCTGAAGGCTGCGGTCGCCGGCTGAACGTCAGACGAAGAAGCCCGAGTTGGCCGACACCCCACCATCAACAGCCAGCTCAGCGCCGGTGACGTAGGACGCGGCGTCCGATGCGAGGAACACCACGACCCTCGCGACCTCCTCAGCCTCACCGAGGCGACGCAGCGCGGTCTTGGACGCGATGAACTTCTCGACTTCGCCGGCAGAGTCCGCCCGCTCCATGACCATCGGGGTGCGGATCGCACCGGGGTGGACCGAGTTGATGCGGATGCCGTCTGCGCCGAAGTCCAGAGCCGCAGCCTTCGTCATCCCGCGAACGGCGAACTTCGTGCCGCTGTAGCCCGTGAGCGCCTGGCCGCCGGCCAGCCCCTCGACCGAGGAGATGTTGACGACCGCCCCGGCGCCCGCGCGCTTCAGCGCGGGGATGGCCGTGCGCATCCCGAGGAACACGCCGATCTGGTTGACGTCGATGATGGTCTGGTACTTCTCGAGGGTCATGGACTCCACGGTGCCGAACTTCAGGATCCCCGCGTTGTTCACGAGCACGTCGAGCTTGCCGAAGGTCTCCTCCGCGAGCGTGACGGCGGCCCTCCAGTCCTGCTCCTGTGTCACGTCGAGGCGGATGAACCTGGCCGCCTCACCGAGCTCATCCGCGACCAGCTTGCCGTCGTCGAGGACATCCCCGAGCACGACCTTCGCGCCTTCGGCGACGAACGCGCGTGCCGCGGCGGCGCCCATGCCACGCGCCGCGCCGGAGATGAGGGCGACCTTGCCGTCGAGCTGACCCATGGAAGCGATCCTTGTCTGTGCCCCGCAGGGCGTTCAGGTCCTCGAGGGACCAGGTGAAACCGTCAGCCGTGCGGCCGACGAGAAGCATGACGAGCCGGACTCAGGACACCTGTCCCATGCCAGCAGCCGGAACCACGGCGGACACTGGCTGCAAGCGCGAGACGAGGGGTTGGCGTGACGACGAGGACCGAGACCACACGACGGCCCGCCCTCCGCGGGTCGGTCGCCCCACGTGCGTCCGCGTCGCCGACCCCGGTCATCGCTGCTGACGTCGCGGAGGCCGTGCACGTCGTCGCCGCTGCGCTGGTGGCGTCCGGACCTCTCCAGGACCCCATGGCCGTCGGCGCTGCTCTGAGATTCGTCCAGACGTGGCTCGGAGGCCCGCACGCGGCCGAACAGCTCGCGGACGACCGGAGCGACCCGGCGCTCGGCGAACGACTCCACGCCGCGCTCACCGGGCTCGCGGCGAGCGACCAGGCCGACGTTCTCGGGCGACTGCTGCGGGAAGCCCGGACGATCTCCGACCAGTCGCGCACCACGACCCGCGGGCAGGAGTCCGTGCTCGAGGACATCGCCGCGGCGCTCGTCTCCTGATCGGGCCGGCACCACGACGCCGTCAGACGAAGGTCACCGGCATCGACTTGATGCCGTTGATGAAGTTGGACTGCA
>CBDTYW010000370.1:0-2661 GCA_965364735.1 uncultured Nitriliruptoria bacterium | reverse complement strand
CGAGACCGCGGGTCACGCGGGCCGTCGCGGGGCGGCGGTCACGGCGTCCGGCGATGCGCTCGAGCACGACGACCAGCAGCGCGACGAGCCCGAGGTTCAGCGACAGCACCACACCGCCCGCGACGTCGAAGGACTTCCACGCGGTGTGGATGCGCGTCGAGACCGTGTCGACGCGCAGGTGCTGGACGGCGCCGAAGTCGCTCACCGCGTACAGGAACACGAGCAGCGCGCCGGCGAGGATCGCCGGGCGGATCTGTGGCAGGACGACCTCGCGGAAGACGGCGGCGGGGCGTCGACCGAGGAGGCGTCCTGCCTCCTCGAGGTGCGGTGAGAGCTGACCGAGCCGCGCGGCGACGGGCAGGTAGACGTACGGGAACGTCAGCAGGGTCAGGACGCCGATGGCGCCGGGGAGCCCGCGGATGTCGAAGCCGAAGCGGATCCCGAGCGGCTCGAGGACGAGCGCCAGCGCACCGCCGACGGAGAAGGTCGACACGAGGCTGAACGCCCCGATGAACGACGGGATCACGAGCGGCAGCGGCAGCAGCAACCGCGCGACACGTCGTCCGGGCACGTTGGTGCGAACGACGAACCAGGCGGCCGCGGTCCCGAGGAACGCGGACGCCGACGCCACCGTCGCGCCGAGCAACAGCGTCGTGGCAAGCGGTCCCAGGACACGACCGTCGAGCGTCGTCGTCAGCCAGTCCGAGCTGAAGGCACGCAGGAGGAGGTAGCCGAGCGGCGCGGCGAACAGGAGCGCCACGACGATCGCGGTGAGCCGCAGCCACATGCCGCCCAACGACGTCGTCGGCGTTCCCGCGGGAACGCCGACGAACTCCGTTGCTGCGTGGTCGCTCAGCTTCGCAGCCCGGCGTCGGAGATGAGGTCGACGGTGGCGCGCAGCTGGGTGCCGAGGTCCTCGATGTCCACGTCGGGCAGCACCTGGTCGGCGAGCGGGACGAGGTCCGGGTTGGCGTCGATGCCTGCGGCGACCGGGTACTCGAACGTCTCGTCACGGAAGTAGGTCTGGCTGTCCTCGTTGAGCAGGAACTCGATGAAGACCTTCGCAGCCGCGGCCTGGTCGGTGGAGACCATGATGGACGCGGTCGACATGATCACGAGGTTGCCGACATCGCCGTCCTCGAGGTTCGCGTTGCGCGACGGCAACGACGGGTCCTCGGCGAGCGCCCGGAAGTTGTAGTAGTGGTTGACGAGGCCGAGCTCGACCTCACCGCGCGCGACCGCGTCGACGATGGCGCTGTTCTTCGGGTAGGTCTGCACGTCGTTCGCGACGATGCCCTCGAGCCACTGGGTGGTCTGCTCGTCGCCGACGACGAGGCGCATCGCGGAGACGAAGTCCTGGAAGGAGCCGTTGGTCGGCGCGACCGCGAAGCGGCCCTTCCACTCCGGCTCGACGAGGTCGAAGACGCTGGTCGGGAGATCCGCCGCGTCGATCAGGTCGGTGTTGTGCACGATGACGCGCTGCCGCCCGGACAGCCCGACCCAGCTTCCGGAGGTCGAGCGGAACTGCTCGTCAACGGCATCGAGGATCTCGGTGTCGAGGGGGGCGAGCAGCTCGGCGTCGGCCAGGAAGGAGACGGCGCCGGGGGCCTGCGAGATGAAGACGTCGGCGTCGGTCGCGGAGCCCTCGGCCTCGAGCAGCAGCGCCAGGTCGACCGAGTCGCCGTAGCGAACGGTGACGTGCGCGCCGAGGTCGGCGTCGTTGAACCGGTCCACGAGCGGCTCGATCAGATCCTGACCGCGGCCGGAGTAGAGGACGAGCTCGACGTCCGCAGCAGGGGTCTGCGTGGCCGACGAGGAGCCGCTCGTCTCAGGGTTGGCCGCGACCGTCGGGTCGACAGAGCCGCAGGCGCTGAGCGCGAGCGCGGCAACGAGCGAACCGGCGACGAGCAGTGGCCGGCGGGACGGGAAGGGCCGGATGGTGAGCACGGTGGGCCTCTGGGAGATGGAGGACGCAGGGAGTTAGGTAAGCCTAACCTCAGTGTGCGGAGGCGCCAAGCCGGGGCCCCTGCGCGTTCGCCCATCGCTCGCAGCTGCGCCGACCGGACGCGTGCGGGTTCAGGCTGCGACCGGCATCCGCTCCCACGCGCCGAACGCAGCCACCGGCGTCTCGACGCGGACGACCACACGGTCGCCGACCTCGAGCGCCTCGGCGGGCCCGAGCCGAGACCGGACGAGCCGCCCATCGGCCATGCGCACGTGCAGGAGCTGGTCGTGGCCGAAGTACTGAACCTGCTCGACCCGGTGGGCAGAGCGGGCGTCGGCCTCGAGAACGACCTCCTCAGGACGGACGGCAACCTGTACCCGCTCCCCTGCCGACGCTCCGAGCGGGCCGCCCATCGGGACGAGCAGACCGAAGTCCGAGTCCAGACGGCCATCAGCTCGCGCGACCGCGTCGACGACGTCCGCGTCTCCGACGAACTGGGCCACGAACGCCGTCGCGGGGTGTCGGTACAGCGTCACCGGATCGGCGACCTGATGCACCTGCCCCTCACGCATCACGGCGACGCGGTCGGCCAGCGACAGCGCTTCTTCCTGGTCATGGGTGACGATGATCGCGGTTGCGTCGGCCGCCCGGAGGATCTCGCGGACGTCCATGCGCACGGACTGGCGCAGCGCGGCGTCCAAGTTGGAGAACGGCTC
>CBDTYW010000369.1:0-2669 GCA_965364735.1 uncultured Nitriliruptoria bacterium | reverse complement strand
AGGTTCGACGGCCGGTCGATCAGCTACCGCTACGACAACGGCTGGGAGTTCACGAACACGTTCGACGGGCGTGTCCGCGTGACGATCACGGATCGCCGCGGCGAGCTGCGTGAACCGATCCAGATCCGCGAGCTCCGGCCCGATCTGTTCTTCATCTCGTGGATCGACGGCGAGATGGGCCTGCTCGCGCAGATCATCGACCTCGAGCACCGGACGGTGATGACCGCCATCCCGGACGAGGCTGACGACATCAGGTCACAGACGATCATCGGCACGATCAGCCACTTCGACGGCTGAGCGAGCACTCCCGTCCGACACCCCGGAACGGGCCACACGCTGCTGGGTGATGCAGCGCGACTCGGAGACACCGTGGCCAGCCGTATCGGAGAGCTCGTCCTCGAGTGCCGCGACGCAGGCGTCGGCCAGACCGACGACGAGCCATGGCACGTCCTCGCCGACCCGGAAGGCAACGCGTTCTGCCTCCTCCGATCACGGATCGCCCCGTGGCCGGAGTCTGTCGGCACAGATCCGCCTCAGTGCTGATGTTCCTCGGCGTCGCCTTCGGCCCTCGTCGCATGGACGGTGCCGTGCGCGTGCTCCGGGGGGGCATAGATGGCGTAGACCTTGAGGGCGTCGTCGCCGATGTTCGTGATGTTGTGCCACATCCCGGCGGGCACGAGGATCACCCAGTCGTCGCCGACCTCTCGGTCGAACGACAGGTCATCCTCGGTCGGGCCCATCTGCACCCGCGCGGTGCCCGCCTCGACGCGCAGGAACTGATCGCCGTGCTCGTGCACCTCGAGGCCGATGTCGTGGCCCGGCTCGATGCTCATCAGCGTCATCTGGAGGTTGGTCCCGGTCCACCGGGTGGTGCGGTAGTTCTCGTTCTCCATGGTTTCGGAGTCGATGTTGGTGACGAACGGCTTGGCGCCCTCGTCGGCCAGGGTGACGTCGCTCATGGCTTGCTCTCCGGTGTTCGTTGGAATCTGCGTTGCGATGGTCGTGGGATGACGACCGCGCCGTGGTGAGGGAAGTCGTCGATGGTGCGCTGGTCGATCGTCACGACGCTGGCATCTTAGATGGGGACCGCTCGAGCATGACGCACCGTGTGGGCCGGGCGGCCCCATCTTGGAGACATTCGTGGCCTCGACGTCGAGCCGCTGACTGAGCCGAAGCGCTCACGGCACCACGAGCACCTTGCCGCTCGCACGGCCCTCTTCCACGAAGCTCATCGCTGCCGCTGCGTCGGCGAGCGGGAACGTCCGGTCCACGACCGGGCGGATGTCCCCGCGCTCGGCCATCCCGACGAGCTCCGCCAGGTCCGCGGCGTTCTCCGACGCGGTGAACGTCCGCATGCGTCGATCGACGGCCGCGCGGAGCATCGCGGCGGCGAACCAGCCCATCATCCCCCACCGGCGGCCACCTCGGTTCATGCCGACCAACACGAACCGTCCACCGGACGTGAGCGTGCTGAGCACGTCCCCGATCGGCGTGTCCCCCGCGACCTGCACGACCAGGTCGAACGGCCCCGCGTCGGTCCAGTCCTCAACCGTCCGGTCGACGACGACGTCGGCACCGAGCTCTCGGACCATCGCGAGGTTGCGGGCCGAACACACCCCGGTCACGTGGGCGCCCATCGCAGCTGCCATCTGCACGGCGAAGTGCCCGACGCCTCCGGACGCGCCGACGATCGCGACCCGCTCCCCCGGGGCGATCTCGCCGTGATCGCGCAGGGCCTGCAGCGCCGTGAAGGCGGCGACGCCCAGCGTCGAGCTCTCCTCGAGGGTCAACGTCGACGGACGCCGATGGAGGTGGTCGCGCTGAACCACGACCTGCTCGGCGAGCCCGCCGCCGTGCTCTCCCCAGCCCACGACCTCGTCGCCGATCGCGAGATCATCGCCCCCTCCGCCCACCTCGATCACCGTGCCCGCGAGATCGACCCCGTGGATCGTGCGCTTCGGGGCGCGCAGCCCCTCGGACGCGCGGACCGGGACCGGCTCACCACGCAGCAGATGCCAGTCGAGCGCCTGGAGCGTCGTCGCGGCGACGCGGAGGCGGACCTCGCCCGGTCCGACGACCGGGTCTGGCAGGTCCACGAGCCGCATGACCTCCGGGCCGCCGTACTCCGTCGCAATCACCGCCCGCATCCTGCGCCCTTCCGAGAACGGTGAGATGAACGCCCTCGCGGCCGCTGCTCACGTCGTGAACCTCACCGTAACGCGCAGGGAGCAGGTCGGCGTCCGGGAGTGATTCCCGACGATCAGGTCGCGAGCATCCTTGCAGCTGGCCACCGGTCGCCGGCTGCCTTCGTCTCAGGTGCGTGATCGAGTCGGGCGCGGGCGCCCGACCACCATCTCAGTCGGCGAGCTCGATGAGCAGGTCCTTCGCATCGACCTGCGCCCCGGGAGACACGTGCAGGCGCGCCACCGTGCCGTCGCGGTCGGCGTGCACGGCCGACTCCATCTTCATCGCCTCGATCGTGACCAGCAGGTCGCCAGTCGCCACCGTTGCGCCTTCGGTGACGGCGACGCTCGCAACGACGCCGGGCAACGGCGCGGCCACGTGCATCGGGTTGGCGGGGTCGGCCTTGGGCCGGGCGACGCGGGTCGACGTGGCGCTGCGATCGACGACCTTGATCGAGCGAGGCTGGCCGTTGAGCTCGAAGAAGA
>CBDTYW010000368.1:0-2669 GCA_965364735.1 uncultured Nitriliruptoria bacterium | reverse complement strand
CGGCCCTCGCCACGCGGGCGCTGAGCGCCGCGACGCCGCAAGAGCTCGTCCGCCAGCTGATCGCGCTGCAGGTGGACGTCGCGTTCCGTCGCGCCCACGACCCCGACGGCGCCTCGGCGCTCACCGCCACCCTCGACGCGCTGCGCGAGGAGGTCCGACGCCAGCACGTCCGGCACAGCGAGATCAACGAGCCGAAGTCCCAGCTGACCAAGGACTGGGCCGCGAAGCTCGACGCCTGCGATCGCGCGCTGGAGTGGCTCGTCGCGAGCGCTCCCCCTCCACGACTCCCGGCCTCGAGCACCACGGCGTTCGCCGCGGACACCGACCATGTGTCCGACGACGTGTCCGGCGACGCGGACGCCGACGACGACACCGTCGAGGGCGAGGTCATCGACCACCCCAACTTCATGATCTGGGGCGACTGAACGAAGGTCAGCGGGCCGCCAGCTGGGCGCGAGCGTTCGCCGCGACCACCTTCCCGAGCGCACGCACGGCCGGTCCCGCGATTCGGCCGAACGGCTTCGCCACGACAGCGCTGACCATCCCGACACCGATGCCGGCGACGACATCGGTCGGGTAGTGCACGCCCACGTAGATCCGTGAGACGCCGACGAAGCCCGCGTAGCCCGCGAGGACGCCACGCAGGCGCGGCGGCACATGCGGGATGGCGGCCACCGCGACCGCCGTCGACTGCGCCGTGTGTCCGCTCGGCCAAGAGCTCCCGGACGGGACGGCGACGATCCGGGCGGCAGCATCAGCCTCGTACGGACGCGGACGCTTCACCGGCCGCTTCGCGACCTGCGCAGCGCACCACGCGAAGAGGCCGGCACCGACGACGTCCGACGCCATCTGCTGACGCCCCGTGGCGTGCAGGACCGCTCCGGAACCGAGGATCGCGTAGACCGATCCGAGGTCGGTCGCTGCGCTCATGAGGATGTCGCCGGGACGACCGAGACGCACGGATCCGATCCGGCGGCCGACGCGGTCCACGGCGGCCGCGCGCCGGTCCGTCATCGCGACCCAAGACAGGGCGATCAGCCCCACACCGGCCAGGCCGGTCGTGATCGCGTCGGTCGTGGACCGTTCGGTCGAGAAGTCGTTCACGTCGCCTCCGGGTCGAGGGGCGGGGCGGGGGCATCGACGGCGCGTCGCGTCTGCTCGCCCATGGTGTCGCTCAGCTGGGCAGCCTTGCCGACACCGGCGATGCTTGCCCCGACGTCGGTGAACCCCTGCGTCAGGCTGCGCTTGGTCTCACGCAGCTCCGAGGTCACCGACCGCAGCTCGCGTTCGAGGTCCTGGATGTCCGCGGCACGGCGCAGCTCGTCCAGCGACTTCGACGTCTCGGCCCGAAACCGGGCGAGGAACTTCCCGGCGTTGCGCGCGAGCTCGGGAAGCCGCTCGGGCCCGAAGATCAGCAACGCGACCACGACGACGACCAGGACCTCCTGGAAACCGAGACTGCGCACGGAGGACCTCGTCGTGGACTTCTGGGAGGACCCACCGGGGTCCGTCGGAGAAACGCTACCGGGGACGTTCGCCCAGCACGATCCGAAGATCGAGCTGCTCACCGTTCCGGAGGATCGTGACGATCACCACGTCGCCGATCTCCGCGGAACGGATGGCCACCACCAGACCGCCCATGGACGTGACCGCGACCCCGTCCACCGCGATGACGACGTCATCGGAGCGGAGGTCTCCCGCGGCCGCACCGGAGCCGGGCTCGACCGAGTCGATCAAGGCTCCGCGTTCGTTCGGCAGGTCGAACTCCTCGGCCATCTGCGGCGTGATGTCGGTGCCGCTGACGCCGAGGAACGGGTACGTCACGAAACCCTGTCCGATGAGCTGATCGGCGTTGCGGATCGCCGTCGTCGCCGGGATCGCGAACCCGACACCCTGGCTGCCCCCGTTGTCGGTGAGGATCGCGGTGTTGATCCCGATGAGGCGTCCGCGGGCATCGACGAGCGCACCGCCGGAGTTGCCGGGGTTGATGGCCGCGTCGGTCTGGAGGACGTCGAAGATCGTCGTCGGGCGACCCAGCTCGTCCGGCACCGTGATCTCACGGTTGGCCGCGGACACGACTCCTGCGGTGACAGAGGCGTCCAGACCGAACGGCGACCCGATCGCGATCGCCAGCTCCCCGACGAGGACGGCGTCGTCGCGGTGGGAGATCGCCGGGAGGCCGTTGCGGTCGACCCGCAGGACAGCGAGATCGTTCAGCGGGTCCGTGCCGACGACCTCCGCGTCGAGGCGGTCGCCGTTGGCGAGACGGACCCGGAGGCTCGTCGCGTCCTTGACGACGTGGTTGTTCGTGAGGATGTAGCCGTCGGCGCGGTAGATGACGCCCGAGCCGAGCCCTTGGGGCTCGTCGTCGTTGCCGATGATGTCGACGCGCACGACCGACGGGGTGACCGCCTGTGCGACGGCGACGATGACCGGCTGACCGTCGGCGGAGACGGGCTCCACGGGGGCGATCACGTTCGGGGCGGGCGCGGTGACCGGGTCAGCGGTCCGCCCGTCGAGCACGCTGTAGGTGACCCCCGTGCCGAGCACCGAGCCGATCAGCGCCCCGACCAGCCCCATCTTCAGGCCCCCGGTCCGACGCGGATTCGGCTCGCGAGCAGCGGGCGGCGACGGCGCCAGCGCGGCCGGCAGCGCGGCGGTCAGCGCCT
>CBDTYW010000367.1:0-2707 GCA_965364735.1 uncultured Nitriliruptoria bacterium | reverse complement strand
CCATCGAGGCCTGGATCGATCCGGCGCTGCTGACCGCAGGAGCTCCCGTCCACCACGCCGGCTTCGTCGTCGAGTCCAGCTCCGGTGACACGCTGGTCACACGGGCCGCGAGCGTGATCCGGATCGTGGGCCAGCGCACGCCGCTGCCGATGATCCCGTTCATGGTCGCAGCGTTGATGGTGGTCGGTGCCGGAGCGATGACCAGACAGCAACAGCGCAGGCAGCGTCTCGTCGCTGCCTGAACACCAGCAGCCCACCGCCGTCGTCAGCTCGCGGCCAGTGAGATTCCCGTCGCGGTGAGCACGGCCAGGACGTTGGACACGATCGCGATCGCGGCCATCCGGTTGACGTGGAACGTCAGCCCGTCGAACTTCGCGTCGAACCGGTCGAACTTCGCGTCGAACTTCGCGTCCATGCGGTCGAACTTCTCGTCGATCCGCCGGAACTGGTGATCCATCCGCTCGAAGCCCGAGTCCACCTTCGTCTCGAGGCTGTCCAGCCGTATGTCGATGCCGTCGAGACGGACGTCGATGCCGTCGAGACGGACGTCGATCCCGTCGAGACGGTGCTCGATGGAGCCGAACCGCGCCTCGGCGAAGACCCACTTCTGCTCGTTGTGCTGCAGTGACTGGTCGATGCGCGCGATCACGTCATCGTCCGGACCGTCTGGTCCGTCTGGTCCGTCGAACTTGGTCATGAGATGCCCAGCAGCCTCGAGCCCGATGACCTCGCGCAGACGCTCGATCAGCCGGACATCCTTCGCGGCGTGCTCGCCGCCATCCTGCTCGTGCTCCATCGTGCATCCTCATCGTCGATCTGGCAACCGCCTCCGCCCGCGAGGCAACCGGATCCGGGCCGTCACGGGGTGGGCTCGACTGGAGCTGTGGAGAAGTCGTCCGGGAGGGCCGCTCGGCCGGTGGTGTGGTCACCCAGCCTGTCCTCGGTCGCGTCGGCGACGTCTCCGGCTACCCGCTGGCCTCCGAGATCAGCGCGATCATCCAGCTCGGGGCGATCCCGTTCGTCCTGGCCGCCCGCTCGACGCGGGCGGCCAGCGACATGATCACCCGGTGACCGTCACCTCCTGGAACATGCCCTCCACGAAGTGCGGCGGACCGCCCGGGACGTCCGGCGGACCGCCCTTGCTCTCCGCTGCAGCAGCCAGGTAGACGGCCGGGTCGGCGCCCGTCGGGATCGAGCACAGGAACAGGTACCGGCCGGGCTCGCTCAGCGTCCCGTCACCCTCGGCGACGATCGCGTCGTCGGATCCGGGTGGTTGGAGAACGACGAGCCGGACGCCCGGGAAGAAGGCGGCGAACCATCTGGTCGGGCTGCGTTCCCAGAGATCTTGCGCGCTTCAGCGCACCCTGTCCGGCTGGCCTGTGCGTAATCCCGCTCGGGCACGTACTGTGTCACCACCGGGCACCGATGTGTCGGGCGCGACATGCGCCCAAGCCATGGTCAAATCGACTGGTGATCCGGGACTGCAGGAGCAAGAGCAATGCCAGAAGGAACAGTCAAGTGGTTCAAGGCCGACAAGGGCTTCGGATTCATCCAGCCCGACGCCGGCGGCGAGGACCTCTTCGTCCACTTCTCCGAGATCCAGTCCGAGGGCTTCAAGTCCCTCGACGAGGGTCAGAAGGTCTCATTCGAGATCGGTGAAGGCCGCAAGGGCCCGCAGGCCCAGAAGGTCACGCCGCTCTCCTGAGCTGACACGACCAACGAACGAGCCCCGACCTCACGGTCGGGGCTCGTTCGATTCTGGCGCATCGCCGAGGGTCACTCGGCGTCGAAGGATGGCCTGGAGCGCCTCACGGACGTTGTCGCCGATGGCGCTGCGGCCGCCGACCACGACGATCCGCTCCAGGTTCGGCATGGCGCGGAGGAACTCCTCCGTTGCTGCGGGCAGTCGGTCGGGACGGGTCACGACCAGCGCGGCGTTCTCCTCGATCGCTGCCGGAGCGGCGGCGAGGAGGTCAGCGAACGCGGCGCCGGTGGCGATGAACGCCGTTGTGGCGTTGCTGTTCCCGCCTGCCAGCGCGACGTTCGTCGCGTAACGGTCAGCGCCGGCGATCCGGGTCACGGTGACCTGCGTCTGGTCGCGTGCGGCGCGCGCAGCTGCCGCCGCCACATCATCGGAGATCGCGTTCGTGCCGCCGACGACGACGATGCGCGTCGGTCGGAGCTCTGCGAGGACCTCGGCGATGACGGTCGGGAGCCGATCGGATGCGGTGAGCAGAATCGGCGCGCCGCCCGAGACCGCCGCAGCGCTCATCGCGTCAGGGAAGTCCTGGCCGGTCACCAGATAGATGACGTCGGAGCGTCCGATGACCCGTGCCACAGCGGCCGAGGTCGCGTAGCGATCCTCGCCGGAGATGCGGGACAGGACCACGTCGGCGACCCCAGAGGCCGTTCCGGCGGCGTCAAGCACCGCCTGCGACACGGCCTGCTCGCCGCCGATGGCCACGATGCTGATCGGTCCGAGCTGCGCGAGCGCGTCAGCGGTCGCCGCCGGGAGCCGGTCCGGCTGAACCGTCAACACGGGGCCACGGGCAAGACCGGCGAGCGGCCCTGCCGACAACGCATCCGGGAACGCGAGTCCGGTCGTGAGGTAGACGACGTCGACCTCGAGCCCGGCGAAGGTTCCGAGCGCAGTGGCTGCTGCCGTCTCGTAGCGCGACGCGCCCTCAGCGGCCACGACGCCCGACGG
>CBDTYW010000366.1:0-2784 GCA_965364735.1 uncultured Nitriliruptoria bacterium | reverse complement strand
TGCGCCGACCACCGTGATCGTGCGACGTCGGGTCGCCGGGTCGAGCTCACCGCGTGAGCGCAGCCACTCGACGCCGGCGCGCAGCATGACCGGCACCAGCGCGGTCGTGATGATCGCCATCAGCACGAGGACGGTGAAGATCTCCTCGTCGATGAGGCCCGCCTCCAGGCCGATGCCCGCGACGATGATCTCGACCGCACCGCGGCCGTTCATCGCCGCGCCGATGACGGTGCCTTCCCGCCACCCGTGTCCGGTCGGCAGGTACGCGACCGCCGTCCCGACGATCTTGCCGATCGTCGCGAGCAGGACCGCCGCGAGGAGCAGGCGCCATTCCCGTACGGCCGCCTCCAGCGAGATCGCGAAGCCGGCGGTGACGAAGAAGACCGGTGCGAGGATGCGGATCGAGACCCGCTCCACCAGATGGGCAACCTCACGGCTCGTGCGCTCCGGGACCGCGTTGCGGCAGAACATGCCGGCGACGAACGCCCCGAGGATCGGGTGCAGCCCGAAGCGCTCCGCCAGCGCCGCAGCAGCAAGACCGGCGCCGAGGAACAGCGCCAGCGCGGCGCCGAGGTCGACGCTGCGCCCACGCGTCACGCGCTCGCCGAGCTTCGGCAGGACGAACTTGCCGAGCAGCACGACGACGACGAAGAACATGATCGCCTGGCCGCTGACCATCGCGACCGTGCCGACGTCGAGCGTGCCGCCCGCCAACGACAGCACCGCCGCGAAGATGACGAGCGTGGCGGTGTCCGACAGCAGGGCCCCGGCGACCAGGACGTAGGCGATGCGGGTGTCGAACAACCTGAGGTCGGCGAGGATGCGCGACTTCGTGGCGAGCGACGTCACCCCCATCGCGGAGCCCACGAACACGGCCGCGATGACGTCACCGCGGACCAGCATGATCAGCCCGAAGCCCAGTGCGAACGGGAACACGAATCCACCGACGGCGGCGTACAGGCCGGCCTTGGACGCGCGCTTCAGGTCGTCGACGTCGATCTCGGTACCGATGTAGAGCATCATCAGCACGATCCCGAGCTCGCCGATCGCCGCGAGCCCCTCGCCGGATGACAGCACGCCCAGAAGCGCCGGCCCGAGGATGATGCCTGCGAGCAGCTCTCCGAGGACGGCCGGGTAGCCGAGCTTCGATGCGAGCCCACCCGCGGTCCACGCCGCGAGCAGCACCAGCAGCAACGCGAACAGGTCCACAGGTGGTTCGCCGATCGCGCCGGCTGCGAGCAGGTTGGTCACGAACGCCTCCAACGGGTTCTGGCAAACGCATCGGTCACGGTGACGACCAGCACCGCGCCGATCGCGCGGACGGGACCGTCCGCCAGGTGTACGACGCCGACGAGCGCCGACGAGGCGCCCGTCACGAGCACGAGGCTGTGCGCGTCCGTCGACGAGATGCCGCGACGGACGGGGTGGGCCGGGGGGTAGGCGGACGCCGGTTCGGGCAGCTCGACGACACGGTCCACGTCCTCGGGCGCGAGCACGACGTCGACCTGCGTGGGAACGGCGAGGTCCACCGGCTCACGGGCCGTGACGGCCTGGGTCACGCAGACGTGATGCAGCCCGATGCGCGACGGGGTCGCACAGCTGGGGTGGCGGCGGGGTCGGGTGATCATGGATCGATCATGTATCGAGGTTGCTGAAGGGTGGCTGGAGGCTTCCTGAAGATCCCCTGAAGGACCGGGCGCCCAGCCGCAGATTCGTTCGTATCATCACGGCGATGGAAGAACCCCGCGTCCTCTTGGTCGAGGACGACACCGCGCTCCGCGACGCCATGGCGTCGGCGCTGAGCGGCGAGCGCTACCGGGTGATGGCACGCCCCGACGGCATGCAGATCGAGGCCGATCTCCGCGACTTCCGTCCGGATCTCGCCGTGCTCGACGTCCGGCTTCCCGGGCCCGACGGGTTCGCGATCGCGCGGCGGATCCGCTCCGAGTCCGACGCCCCGATCGTGTTCGTGACCGCGGCCGACCGGCTCGAGGAACGTCTCGTCGGGTTCGACGTCGGGGCGGACGACTACGTCACCAAGCCGTTCTCGATGGCCGAGCTGCTCGTCCGGGTGCGTGCCCTGCTGCGGCGGTCCGGCCTGCTGGTCTCCGCGACGCTCGAGATCGGCGACGTCGTCGTGGACGTCGGCCGGCACCTCGTCACGCGTGCAGGCGCCGAGGTCGAGCTCACACCGACCGAGTTCGAGCTGCTGCTCGCGCTCGCGAAGGACCGAGAACGTCCCGTCTCGAAGGAGCGCCTCCTGGCTGGTGTCTGGAAGTTCGCCTCCTTCGACACGAACCTCGTCGAGGTCCACATCTCCTCGCTGCGCCGCAAGCTCGAGGCCCACGGCGACCGCTGCGTCCACACCGTCCGGGGCGTCGGCTACGCGTTGCGGGCATGACGTCGCCCCCGTCGCTGCGCACCCGTCTGCTGTTGGTGAGCCTCACGGCGCTCGCCGTCGCCGTGATCGCGCTCGACGCGCTCGTCTACCTGACGTGGGCCGGCAACGGCGAGCCCAACAGCCTCCGACGCCTGCTGGTGATCGAGGGGATCGGCACCGCGGTCCTGATCGTGATCGCCGTGTTCGTCCTGCGTCGGGTCACCACGGTGATGGTGCGCCCTGTCGAGGAGCTCGCCGCCACCGCGGACGCGATCGCGGGAGGGGACACCTCCCAGCGACTGCGCGCGTCGGACCAGACCACTGAGCTCGGCCGGGTCGCCGGCGCATTCGACCGCACCGTCGATCAGATGGAGGCGGCGCTCGCGGAGTCGCGCGCGTCGCAG
>CBDTYW010000365.1:0-2784 GCA_965364735.1 uncultured Nitriliruptoria bacterium | reverse complement strand
TCGGTGGTGCCGCACCGACGGCCGGAACGCAGGGCGCCGCACCCACCGCGTTGGCCGCGGCGGTCCGCACGGTCGTGCAGGAGGCCATCGGCCTCCAGGATGCACCGCCGCCACGATCTGTCACGCTCGACTTCGCCGAGCTCGACGGGCTGCGGCTGCGGGTCGAGCTCACCGACGGTGCCGTGCGCATCGTCGCCCAGACCTCGGGGGCCAACCCCGGCCTCGCGAACCTGACGCAGGAGCTCCAGCAAGGCCTCGCCGAGCGCGGGCTCGAGCTGTCGAGCTTCGAGCTCCAGTCGGACTCGGACCAGGCGCCGGACGGCGACGAGGACAGGCAGCAACGCGACGCTCGGCCCCGCCGTGACCAGGGCCAGGCGCCGTCCCGCATGCTCCGTGGCCGGCGTGTGACCGCTGGCTCATCGCAGTCCGCGACGTGGATGTGATCCGCGTCACGACCCCAGGAGGAACATCATGAGCATCCCCGGAATCGCAGATGCGTCCGAACGCGCGGTCGAGGCCGCGCAGTCGGCCAGCCTCTCCAGCTCCGCCCTCGGCGGAATGGGGGAGGACGCGTTCCTCCAGCTGATGGTTGCACAGCTGAAGTACCAGAACCCGATGCAGCCCTCGGACCCCTCCGCGATGATGGAGCAGACGAGCATGTTCACGCAGGTCGAGGCCATGCGCGACGTCCTCGAGATGCAGCAGCAGCTCATCGGCTTCCAGGAGGTCGTCCTGGCCTCGAGCCTCGTCGGCAAGGGCGTCACCGCGGACACCGCCAGCGGGCAGGTCAGCGGCACCGTCGATGGCGTCCGCTTCACCGACGAGGGGCCGCTCCTGCAGGTCGGGGACCGCGAGATCCCGCTCGGCGACACCCGCCAGGTGGGCGTCGCAGACGCCTGACCCGCCGTTCAACCTTGAGCCGCGCTCCCGCACGGCCGACAGCAACACCGACACGACCACGGACTCGGTCGCGTCGCTCCAATCCCAGATCCACGGACGGAGTGCCTGAAGGGCGCTTCACATGCTCCGCTCAATGTTCGCCGGGATCTCCGGCCTCCGAGCCCATCAGACGATGCTCGACGTCGTCTCCAACAACATCTCGAACGTCAACACGACGGGCTACAAGTCCACGCGTGCGACGTTCCAGGAGTCGCTGACGCAGCTCCTTCGTGGCGCCGGTGCCCCGAACGGGACCACGGGTGGTACGAACCCGATGCAGCTCGGCCTGGGAACGACCGTCGCCTCGGTCGACCAGAACTTCGCCCAGGGCGCGACGATGCTCACGGGACGTCCGACGGACGTCTCCATCTCCGGTGACGGCTTCTTCCTCATGGACGTCAACGGAGAGCGTCGTTACACGCGCTCCGGGACCTTCTCCATCGACGCCATCGGCAACCTGACGAACCCGTCCGGCGGCATCGTGCAGGGTTGGACGGCCGATGAGACCGGGGAGATCGACTTCGACCTTCCCGTCGGGGGCCTCGAGATCCCGGCAGGCACGCTCCTCGACCCGGTCGCGACCGGTGAGGTTCTCCTCGGAGGGAACCTGCCCGCGAGCGCGGCCGTCGGCGACACCGTCACGAACTCGATCACGATCTACGACTCCCTCGGAGCTGAGCAGGCGTTGACGGTCCAGTACGAGAAGGCCGGCGCGAACGCCTGGACCGCGACGGTCACCCCGCCGGTCGGCTCCGTGCCCGCGGTGCTCGGCCCGTTCGGCCTCACGTTCGACACCGACGGCAACCTGACCGCACCGGCAACCGGCCAGATCAGCCTCACCGGGCTCACGTTCCCCGGCGGGTCCTCACCCCAGGACATCACCCTCGAGTTCGGCGGCAGCCCGCCCCTCGTGCAGTTCGGCGGCGCGACCTCCGCGGAGCCCATCTCGCAGGACGGATCGCCGCTCGGCGTGATGAAGGTGCTGGCGGTCGGCAACGACGGCTCGATCACCGGCCAGTTCAGCAACGGCCAGACGAAGGTCCTCGGCTTCGTCGCGCTCGCCACGTTCAACAACCCTGGCGGCCTCGTCCGCGTGGGGGAGTCGACGTGGATCAACTCCAGCAACTCCGGTGAAGCAGCCATCGACCGGCCCGGTGTCGGCTCGGCAGGCTCGCTCTCCGCGGGGACGCTCGAGATGTCGAACGTCGACCTCGCGGAGGAGTTCACGCAGCTCATCATCGCGCAGCGCGGCTTCCAGGCGAACTCCCGAACGATCACGACCAGCGATGACGTGCTCCAGGAGCTGGTGAACCTCAAGCGCTGATCGCTCGTCGTCGCTGTGGGTGGTCAAGTCAGGTCGCCCACGGCCGACGTGTCAGATGGCGACGGAAGCCACTTCCTCCGCCTCCCAAACCCTCCGAACGAAAGGTGGTCCGCGTGGTGCTCGTGCATCGTCTCAAGGGCGAGCCGCTCTTCCTCAACGCCGATCTCATCGAGTCGATCGAGGCGCTCCCCGACACCGTGGTCACGTTGGCCGACGGTCGTCGAATCGTGCTCTCGGACGACCCGCAGGACATCGTCGCCAGGATCACCGAGTACCGCGCCTCGATCATCGTCGCAGCGGACCAGCTGCGCGGGAGCGCGGGCGCTGCCCCGCTCACGCTCGTTCGCGGCGAGGACTGAGCCGTGATCACGATCGCTGGTGGGATTGTCCTCGGTCTGTTGTCGATCGCGGTCTCGACGATCATGGACGGCAACGGCTTCGGCGCGCTCGTCGGGCCTTCGTCCGTCGTGCTCGTGCTGTTCGGCACCATCGGCATCGCGATGACCGGCTTCGAGCTGGAG
>CBDTYW010000364.1:0-2797 GCA_965364735.1 uncultured Nitriliruptoria bacterium | reverse complement strand
GCCACCCCGCTGAGCGCCACGGGCGCGACGGCCACCGCCTGGATCACGGCGTCGCCGCGACGCCCTGCGCGAGGCGAGCCGACGGCCATCGCGAGGCCGACCCCGACCGTCAGCGACGGGACGATCGCGAGCCAGAGCAGCTGGTTCAGGATGGCGCCCGGAAGCCGCCGATCCGCCAGCACGCCGGAGACGTTGTCGACCACCCCCGGACCGAACGCCGTCCACGTCGTCGCGATGAGCGGCGCACCGAGCCCGAAGCCGACGGCGACGACGACCGGCGCGACGAGCACGATCCCGTGGCGGCGCCGATCGCCCAGACGTTGCCCGACCATGACGACGAGCACCGAGACGAGCACGACGCCGACGGCGACGCCGGTGACGGTCGCCAGGGTCGTCGCCATCAGCGCAGCGCCTCACCCGTGGCGGCGTCGAAGAAGTGCAGGCGGGTCGGGTCGAGCGACAGGTCGACCTGGTCGCCGCGGACCGGGAGCCGCCCCGGGAGCAGGCGAACGACGACGCGCGCGTCGGCTGCGGTGCGGAGGTGCAGGAGCGCCTCGGCCCCGAGCTGCTCCGCGGAAACCACCGTGCAGGCCGACCATCGCCGCCCGGCCCGGGTCTTCTCGCCGGCGACGGCGATGTCCTCGGGACGGATCCCGACCCGGACCTCCGCCCCGTCGTGATCCGCGAGACGCGGGTAGGCGCGCAGCGAGGCGGCCGCGACGTCGAGCACTTCCTCTCCGACGACGACCTTCCAGGTCCGCCCGCGCTTCTCGGCGCGTCCCGTGACGATGTTCATCCCCGGGGATCCGAAGAACGTCGCCACGAAGGTGTTGGCCGGCCGGTCGTGGAGCGCCTGCGGTTCGTCGACCTGGACGATCCGGCCCGCGTCAAGGACCGCGATGCGGTCAGCGAGCGACATCGCCTCCACGCGATCGTGCGTCACCACGACCATCGTCGTTGCGAGACGCTGCTGGAGCTCGCGCAGCTCCCCACGCAGCTCCGCGCGCAGCGGCCCGTCGATCCCGGACATCGGCTCGTCGAGCAGGAACAGCGACGGCTCCCGGACGATCGCCCGACCGAGTGACACCCGACGGAGCTGACCGGACGAGCACGACGCGACCGGCCGGCTGAGCACGTCGACCAGCCCGAGCAGCACCGCGGTCTCACGGACGCGCCGCGTGATCTCCGGCTTCGGCACCTTCGCGATGCTGAGACCGAAGCCGAGGTTCTCCGCGACGGTCAGTCGCGGTGAGAGCGCGTCGACCGGGAAGACCATCGCGAGGTCCCGGTTCCCGACCGGGACGTCGTTCGCACGGACGCCGTCGAGCAGCACCTCACCCGACGTCACGTCATCGAGCCCCGCGATCATGCGCAGGGTGGACGTCTTCCCCGAGCCGGACGGGCCGACGATGACCAGCAGCTCGCCGTCCTCGACCTCGAGGTCGAGGCCCCGGACGGCTTCGGTGCCGTCCGGGTGGGTCTTCCTCAGCTCGTGCAGAACCACGCGGGCCATGGACGTCCTCCTGGCGGAGACCGCCCCGTCACGCGTCGCTCAGCTCAGCGGGTCGAAGACCTCGCCGAGCAGCTGCGCGAGCTCCTGGCTGTGCACCACGTGCGAGCCCGTCGCCGGCGAGGCGGATGCGACGCGGGCTGCCTTGCGGAGCTTCCGGCCGTCGCCGAGCTCGTCGAGGATGTTCCAGATGCGACCGTCGACGAATGGCCACGGGCCCATGTTGATCGGCTCCTCCTGCGCCCAGCACACGTCCTTGGCGTTCGGGTAGCGACGCAGGACCTCGAGGATCTGCTCACCCGGCCACGGGTACAGCTGCTCGACACGCACGATGGCCGCCTTCTTGTCCCGCTCGTCCCGGGCGCCGATGAGGTCGTATGCGACCTTGCCCGAGCAGAACACGACCGTCTCGATGGCCTCGCGATCAGCACCGGCGACGCTCCACTTCGGGTCCTCGACCGTCTCCTGGAACGAGCCGCCCGTGAAGTCGTCGATCGGCGACATGGCATCGGTCGAGCGCAGCAGCGACTTCGGTGTGAAGATGACCAGCGGCTTGCGTTCGTCGCGGTGCATCTGGCGTCGCAGGACGTGGAAGTACTGCGCAGCGTTGGTGACGTTGACGACCTGGATGTTGTCCTCGGCGCACAGCGTCAGGAACCGCTCGATGCGCGCGGAGGAGTGCTCCGGCCCCTGGCCCTCGTAGCCGTGCGGCAGCAGCATCACCAGACCGGCCGTGAGGTTCCACTTGTCCTCGGCCGCGACGATGTACTGGTCGATGATGATCTGGGCGCCGTTGACGAAGTCGCCGAACTGGGCCTCCCAGGCAACCAACGTCTCCGGGGACTCAACGGCGTAGCCGTACTCGAACCCCAGGGCCGCGTACTCGCTGAGCAGCGAGTCGTAGATCATGAACTTGCCCTGGTCGTCGGCCAGGTGCTGGAGCGGCAGGTGGTCCTCGCCGGTCACGTAGTCCACCTGCGCGGCGTGACGGTGGCTGAACGTTCCGCGGCGCGAGTCCTGGCCGGCGATGCGGACGTGATGGCCCTCGAGCAGCAGCGTCCCGTAGGCGAGCGTCTCGCCCATCGACCAGTCGATGATGCCCTCGGCGTAGCGCTTCTCCGCGCGCTTGAAGATGCGGTCGAGCTTCGGGTGACGGGTGAAGCCCTCGGGCACCGCGTACTGCGTCGTCGCGACCGCGTCGAGCATCGCGCGGGACACGCCGGTGATGACGTGTGGCAGCACCCCGTGCTCGACCGGAGCGATCGCGGTCGGCGGCTCCGGCGGCTT
>CBDTYW010000363.1:0-2799 GCA_965364735.1 uncultured Nitriliruptoria bacterium | reverse complement strand
GTGCTGAGCGCGACCTACGTCGTCCTGCTCCGAGCGGCCCTCGCGATGTCCGTCGTGGCCGCCGTCGACTACGGCGTGAACCGTCGGCGTCACGAGAAGCAGCTCAAGATGAGCAAGACGGACATCAAGCAGGAGCAGAAGAGTCAGGAAGGCGACCCGATGCAGAAGTCGGTCCGCCGCCGCCGCGCGAGCGAGATGTCGCGCAACAGGATGCTGGCCTCCGTGGGAACCGCGGACGTCGTCATCACGAACCCGACGCACTTCGCCGTCGCGCTGACCTACGACGAGGTCGAGGGCGCCCCGCGCGTGCTCGCCAAGGGAACCAACCGCATGGCCCAGAAGATCAAGGCGGAAGCCCGCCGCAACGGGGTCCTCGTCATCGAGAACAAGCCGCTTGCCCGCGCGCTGTACCGGCGTGTCAAGGTCGGCAACTTCATCCCCGGTGACCTCTACGAGGCGGTCGCGGTCGTGCTGGCCGTCGTGTTCCGCCGCCGCGCTCGCGTCCAGATGATGGCCCAGGCCCGTCAGCGCGCCGCCATGGCCGGCAGCCCGGCCCTCGGGGGTGTGCGATGAGCGCCACCTCGGAGCAGAAGGAGAGCCGCCGGGCCGGTCTTGCCGTCCCGCTCGTTCTCGTCAGCGCGATCCTGCTCATGATCCTGCCGGTCCCGGCTGCGATGCTCGACGCGCTCCTTGCGCTGAACATCTCCGTCGCGGTCCTGGTGCTGCTCGGCGTCGTGCTCCTGACCGACAGCCTCGAGTTCTCCGTCTTCCCGTCCCTGCTGCTCGTCTCGACCCTGATGCGATTGGCGTTGAACGTCTCGTCGACACGGCTGATCCTCCTCGAGGGCTACGCGGGCAAGGTGATCGAGACCTTCGGGCAGTTCGTCGTCGGCGGATCCGTCATCGTCGGCCTCGTGGTCTTCCTCATCCTCATCATGATCCAGTTCGTCGTCATCACCAACGGTGCTGGCCGCGTGGCGGAAGTCGGCGCGCGGTTCACCCTGGACGCGATGCCCGGCAAGCAGATGGCGATCGACGCTGACCTGTCGGCCGGCCTGATCGACGAGGAACAGGCCCGAGAGCGACGCTCACGGATCTCCGACGAAGCCGAGTTCTACGGCGCGATGGACGGTGCGTCGAAGTTCGTGAAGGGCGACGCCATCGCCGGCATCGTCGTCGTGATGATCAACCTCGTCGGCGGGTTCGCCATCGGGGTCGGCTCCAACGGCATGTCGCTGTCCGAGGCGATCAACACCTACTCGCTGCTCACCATCGGTGACGGCCTCGTCAGCCAGATCCCGGCGCTGCTCATCTCGCTCTCGACGGGTCTGCTCGTGACCCGCGTCGGCAACTCCGAGGACCTCGGCCACAACCTCACCTCGCAGCTGCTCGGCAAGCCCAAGGCCATGCGGATCGCCGGTGGCGTGATCTGTGGCATCGGACTGCTGCCCGGGCTGCCGAAGCTCGTCTTCTTCGGCATGGGCATCTCGCTGGCCGTCATGGGGACCCGGAAGATGCAGGCCGAGGAGGAAGAGGCCCTCGCGATGCCGGACACCGAGCGAGACCTCGAGGTCTCGACCGATCCGGACGATCCCGAAGCCCTCATCAACCAGATGCGCATCGAGCCGCTCGAGCTCGACCTCGCCTACGACATCCTCGACCTCATCGACGGGGCTCGCGGGGGAGACCTGCTCGACCGCGTTCGCGCGCTGCGTCGCCAGATCGCCATGGACGTCGGCGTGGTCATGCCCTACGTCCGTACCCGCGACGATGTCTCCCTCGGCCGTTCCACGTACCGGATCAAGGTCAACGGCGTCGAGGTCGCGAGCGGCCAGGCGCCGCAGGACCGGATCCTCGCGCTCCCCGTCGGCGACGGACACGCGCTGGCCGCCCTCGGCGGGATCGAGACCGTGGAGCCCGTCTTCGGGCTGCCGGCCTGGTGGGTTCCCACCTCCGCGCGGGCCGAGGTCGCTGCGACCGGCGCAACGGTCGTGGACCGCTCATCGGTCGTCATCACGCACCTCGCCGAGGTCGTCCGGTCGCATGCCGGCGAGCTCCTCAGCCGCCAGCAGGTGCAGATGCTCGTCGAAGGAATGCGCTACGACGACCCGCTCCTCGCCAACGACGTCAGCAACGAGGTCGTGCCGATCGCCACGCTGCACGCCGTCCTCCAGGTCCTGCTCGGCGACCGGGTCCCGATCCGGAACCTGCCACGCATCGTCGAGGCGATCGGTACCGCCGGTGCCGCACGCCCCACCGAGGAGATCGCGAACGCGGCGCGCGTCGCGCTCGGCGGAGCGATCGCGGGTCGCATCACTCCGCAGGGCCACCTCGCCGTCGTGACCCTCGATCCCACGCTCGAGGCGCACTGCCACGAGTCGTTGCGCGACATCGAGGGCGCGACCCAGCTGGTCATCGACCCGACGCGCGTGGACCAGCTGCTCCGCGGGCTCGAGCGGGTCATGGTCGACGTCAACCAGCAGCCACATCCTGTCGCGATCGTCTGTGGACAGCGCCTGCGCCGTCCGCTGCATCGCCTCATCAGCGCCTCTGCCAACAACGCGGTGCCGGTGCTCGGTTACAACGAGCTGCCGTCGCACCTGGAACTACACCCAGTGGGAGTGATTGGTCTTGCACACATCACCGCTTGACGACATGCACACGGCGCCCCAGCGCGCGCCCCGTGGCCTCTCCGGGCTTGCCCGGATGGCCGACACGGTCGAGGACGCCCGTCGCGACGACGAGGCACGCCGCTCTGCCCGCGAGGCCCAGCGCCGCGTCGAGCGTGCGCGCGAGACC
>CBDTYW010000362.1:0-2804 GCA_965364735.1 uncultured Nitriliruptoria bacterium | reverse complement strand
GAGAAGCAGCAGGCCTTCGCGGATGTGCTCGCCGACGAGCTGGGCGTTGACGCCGATGACGTCGCGACGGCGCTGGAGAACGTCCACGAAGCGCAGAAGGCCGAACGGCGCGTTGAGCTCGGGGCCCGGCTCGACGAGAAGGTCGCCGACGGCTCCATCACGCAGGAGCAGGCTGACGAGATGCTCGCGCGCTTCGACGAGAGCGATGGCCGCGTCCGTCGTGGCGGCTTCGGGCGGCGCGGCCACGGTGAGCAGCGCGGCCCCCGAGGTCCGCGCGGACACGACCTTCCTGGCGGTGAGCAGCGCGGCCCCCGAGGTCCGCGCGGACACGACCTTCCTGGCGAGGACGCGACGACGGACGCCACCGCGACGGTCGCCTGACCGCGATACTCGGTCCGGCCGCCCTGTTCGGTGACGAAGGACCGAGACCATGTCCGCACCCCCCGAGAGCCCCGCACGGGTTCTGGTCGTCGATGACGACCAAGCCGTGCGGGACTCGCTGCGTCGCGCCCTCCAGCTGCACGGCTACGACGTCAGCACCGCCGAGCATGGTCTCGACGCGCTCCAGGTCATCGCTGCGAGCCGGCCGGACGCGATCGTCCTCGACGTCCAGATGCCGGGCCTCGACGGCTTCGGCGTGGCACGTCGGCTGAGAGCGGACGGCGACAGCACACCCATCCTCATGTTGACCGCGCGCGACGCCGTGGACGATCGCGTGTCGGGGCTCGACGCCGGTGCGGACGACTACCTCGCGAAGCCGTTCGCGCTGGAGGAGCTGCTCGCTCGGCTGCGCGCCCTGCTGCGTCGAACGGTCCGTCCAGCGGCCGACACCGACGTGCTGAGCTTCGCAGGGCTTCGCCTGGACGGCTCGGCCATGGAGGTCACGCGCGACGGCTCCCCGATCTCGCTGACGAGGACCGAGTTCCTCCTGCTGGAGCTCTTCCTCGAGAACCCTCGGGTCGTGCTCGCGCGGGAGGTCATCTTCGATCGCGTCTGGGGCATCGACGGAGCGACCACGACCAACGCGCTCGAGGTGTACGTGGGCTACCTCCGTCGCAAGCTCGAGGCAACGGGCGGTGGACGGCTGATCCACACCGTCCGCGGCGTCGGCTACGTCCTCAAGGAGGCGTGATGAGCCTCCGGACGCGGATCGCGGTCACGAGCGCCATGGCCGTCGCCGTGTCGGTCGTGCTCGCGTCTGCCGCGATCTACTTCGCGACCTCGCGGAGCCTCCACGACGGCGTGGACCGTGCGCTGGCCTTGCAGTCGAGCGAGGCCGGCGCCGCGGGCGATCTGCTGCGCACGATCGCAAGCCGACTTGGTCCGGGCGGTGTCGATCGCCCGCAGCGCCCGATCCGGCCCGGCCGTGATGATCGCGACGGCTTCGAGCTTCCCGACGACTTCGACGCGAGCCTGATCGGGGCGAGGCAGGGTCGGTTCGGGGGAGCGGGCGCGTACCTCCAGCTGATCGACGCCGACGGCGCCCCGGTCTTCGACGGGGCCGGAAGCCTGCCGACGACGCTCGACGATGCCGAGATCGCGGCAGGGACGCGCCCGGCGACGTACCGCTCCGACGAGGTCGAGGGTGCGCAGGTGCGCATCCTGACCGTGCCGGTGGAGGACGGTCTGGCGCTGCAGGTCGCGCGGCCGCTCGACGAGATCCACGAGTCGCTTGAAGCGCTGAGGCTCCAGCTCGGGGCGTTCTCGCTGCTCGGCATCGGCCTTGCCGGAGGAGCTGGGCTGGTCGTGTCGCGTCGCGCCGTCGCTCCGGTCCGTGACTTGCGCGATGCGGCCACGGAGGTCGCCCGCACGGGCGATCTGAGCCACCGCATCGAGGTGCGCACGACGGACGAGCTGGGCACGCTCGCGTCATCCTTCAACGAGATGCTGTCGAGCCTCGACCAGGCACGACGGGCCCAGCAGCAGCTCGTCGCCGATGCGTCGCACGAGCTCCGGACTCCGCTGACGAGCTTGAAGACCAACATCGAGGTCCTCCTGCTGGGGGACCGACTCCCGAAGGCCGACCGCGCGGATCTGCTCCGCGACGTCGAGGCCCAGCTCGACGAGTTCGGTCGGCTCGTGAGCGATCTTGTGGAGCTCGCGCGGGACGATCTGCCCGTCGAACAGCCGGTTCCCGTGCGGTTCGACGAGGTCGTGGCGATGGAGACGGACCGCATCCGGCTGCACCATCGTGATCTCGACGTCCGGCTGTCGACCGCCGCCGTCACCGTGCTCGGCGCGGAGGACCGCCTCGCCCGGGCGGTCGCCAACCTGCTCGCCAACGCCGCGAAGTACGGCGGCGACGCCGGGGTCGACGTGACCGTGGAGGCATCGGACGGCTACGCCGTGCTCACGGTGCGCGATCACGGACCGGGTGTCGACGACGCGGACCTCCCGCACGTGTTCGAGCGGTTCTACCGGGCACCGGCGGCGCGCGGCCAGCCGGGCTCCGGACTCGGTCTTGCCATCGTCGCGCAGGTCGCACAGTCGCACGGCGGGACCGCGACGATCGCGAACGATGGCGGTGCCGTCGCGACGATCAGCTTCCCGCTGGTCTGATCAGGCTGCGGCGCCGACGGGCTCGCGATCGACCCTGGACGAGAAGGCGTTCTGGCTGTCGAGGACTCCTGTGAGCCGCACGATCTCAGTGTCCGAAGTGAGCTCGACCGTGATCCGGCGATCCTGGAGGACGGTGGCGCGGGAGCGGTAGCCCTCCGAGGGGTGGACGCTCTTGAGCTCGAGCCGTGTGCCTTCGACCTCGATGACGATCCTCCCCGCGGCGCCGCCTGACACGGTCTCCGTCG
>CBDTYW010000361.1:0-2816 GCA_965364735.1 uncultured Nitriliruptoria bacterium | reverse complement strand
GGCTGCGCCGACGCCCCGGATCAGCGCCATCGCGCCCATGCTCGTGCCGAGCGACGCCGACGCGAAGATCTCGGTGGCGTAGATCCCCTCGAGCGCCGCGAGCGCCCCGATCGAGACACCGGCCACGGTCGCGAACGCCCCCGCGACGACGATCGAGCCAGTGAAGGGCAGGATCGCCGCGCCGACGGCGGTGAGCAGGTAGGAGAACCGCAGCAGACGGCGCGCCGGGAAGCGGTCGAGGAACCAGCCGAGCGGGAGCCGTCCGCCGAGCTGCAGCAGCCCGCGGGCGCCCGCGACCGTCGTCGCGGTGACGAGCGCGAGGCCGGCCGAGACCATCGTCGGCACCTGGAAGAGCAGCAGCGTCGACGTCATGACGCCGCTCGCCGCCGCCGCGATGAGCATCCGTCGCGGGGCGCGCCGCGACCACTCACGAGCCAGGATCTGGCGCATCGGGGCGCGCTCGACCGCGGCGGGGCGGACGTTCGGGACGAGCGCGATCACCGCGACGAACGCCAGCGTGATGATCACCGCGAGGATCCGCAGCATCGGCCGCCAGCCCATCACGGTGAGCCCGCGTCCAATCGCGGGCAGGAAGATCGCCGAGGCGAACGCGCCCCACAGGGTGATGCGGGTGATCGCGCGGGCGCGCTGCTCCGGGACGATCCTGGCCGCCACGGCCTGGGTCGCCGGGTAGTAGCCACCGGCCCCGATCGCGCCGCCACCGATCGCCGCGAGGACCGTGAACTGCCACGCGACCCCGACCGTCGACGCGGCGAACAGCAGCGGCCCGCCGGCGATGGCGGAGGCGATGAACAGCGCCCTGCTGCCGCGTCGGTCGAGCACCCGTCCGGCGATCGTGGCCCCGACCCCGGTCAGCAGCAGCGAGATCCCGTACGCCGCCGAGACCGCCGACTCTGCCCAGCCGGTGTCAACGACGATCGGCTCGATCAGCACGCCGGCGCCGTAGAACCAGACGCCGTAGGCCACCACCGTCAGCGCCCCGATCAGCGCGATGGGCCGGCGGGGAAGGGCAGCACCGGGCGGCAGCGGCGTGGGCGTCGCGGTGGCGATGGTCGGCTCGGCTCTGATCGATCGGCCGCAGCGTGCAGGCGCGCGGCTCCGGTCCACAACCCGGCCCGGCGAGGCGCGATTCCCGCTGGCGGATGACCGAGATCGCACCCTCCCGCTCGGCCGGTCACACTCCGTGCCATGGACACCGAGCTCACCACCCCGAACGGCCGCTTCGACCTCGAACGGGGCGACGGCTCGCGCGACCCGTCGCTGCGCGCGTGGGACGGTGGCGACCTGCTCGCGATGGAGCACCTCGCCGAGGTCGGGGCGGCAGGGCGGACGCTTGTCGTCAACGACGGGTTCGGGGCGCTGGCGGTCGGGCTCGACGCCGAGGTCTCATGGTCGGACTCCGTGGTCGCGCACCGGGCGGCGCAGGCCAACCGTGCCCGCAACGGACTCGCGCCGATCGTCGCGGTGCCGTCGACCGCCGTGCCCGAGGGTCCGTTCGACGTCGTCGTCGTCAAGGTCCCGCGGACGCTCGCCTACCTCGACGACCTGCTCGCACGGCTCCGGCCGGCGCTGGCACCCGGAGCACTCGTGGTCGGCGCCGGAATGACCAAGCTGATCCACACCTCGACGATCCAGACGTTCGAGCGCCACCTCGGCCCCACGCCGACGTCGCTCGCCCGCCGGAAGGCCCGGCTGCTGCTGCCGTCGCTCGACCCGCTTCCCGCCCCGGTTGCCGGACCGGATGTCGTCGAGTGGCCGAGCCCCGACGACATCGTCGTGTCGAACCTCCCGAACGTGTTCTCGTCGGGCTCGCTCGACCAGGGCACCGACCTGCTGCTGCGCAACCTCCCGTCGGTGGCGGCCGGCGCTGACGTCATCGACCTCGGCTGCGGCAACGGCGTCATCGGGGCGACGATCGCTGCCCGGAACCCCGGCGTCGCCGTCCGCTGCGTCGACGCGTCACACCAGGCCGTCGCCTCGGCGCGGCTCACGCTGGCCCGGGTCAGCGACGCAGCCGAGTGCATCGCCACCGACGTCCTCGACGGCATTGACGACGCCTCCGCCGACCTCGTCGTCATCAACCCGCCGTTTCATGCTGGCGGGGCGCGGACGAACGAGGTCGCCGGACGCATGATCGCCGAGTCCCGTCGTGTGCTGCGCCACGGCGGCACGGTGCTCGTCGTCGGCAACCGCCACCTCAAGCACCACCAGACGATCCGCCACCACTTCGGCGTCAGCGAAGTGGTGGCGTCGAACCCGAAGTTCGTCGTCCTGCGGGGCGTTGTCGGCGACCTCTGACGCTGCGCTGCCGGTCAGCCGTCGCTCGCGGGACCGCCGACCGCGAGGCGGACAACCAGCAGGACCCACGGCGTCCCGTGCAGGACCAGGTCGAAGATGTCGACGGGCTTCGTCAGATCGCCGGCGACGAGCATCCGCAGCTTCTCGACCAGATGCGGCGGCGTGAACGGGGCGAGCCCGAGCGTCAGGCAGGCCAGCAGCAGCACCGGCACGGGCAGGCTGCGGATCAGGTCCAGCATCGAAACGTCCTTCCAAGACAGGGTTCAGTCGGCGACGGCAGCGATCGCGTCGAGGGCCTGGGCGAGGTCAGCGCGGAGGTCGTCGACGTCCTCGAGACCGACGCTGAGGCGGATCGTCGCGTCGGTGATCCCGGCCTCGGCGCGGGCTTGCGGGCCGATGCGGTGGTGCGTCGTCGTGGCGTTGTGCACGGCGAGCGACTTGGCGTCGGCGAAGTTGTTCGAGATGTCGATCAGCTGCATCGCGTCGAGGAACGCGAA
>CBDTYW010000360.1:0-2816 GCA_965364735.1 uncultured Nitriliruptoria bacterium | reverse complement strand
GTGCTGGTCAACGTCTTCGGCGGGATCACCCAGTGCGACCTCGTCGCGCAGGGCGTCCTCGGCGCGATGGAGCAGCTCGGCGACATGGACCGCAAGCTGGTCGTACGCCTCGACGGAACCAACGCCAAGGAGGGTCGCAAGATCCTCACCGACGCGAACCACCCGAACGTCGTCGCCGCGGCGACGATGGCCGAGGCCGCCGAGACCGCCGTCAAGCTCGCCGCGGAGCGCTCCTCCGCTGCAACCACGGGCTGACCGCCATCCAACGAACAACGAACACTTCACCGGAGACGGAACCAGCATGAGCATCTACATCGACGAGAACACGAAGGTCGTCGTCCAGGGCATCGGATCCCAGGGCACCTTCCACGCCAAGCGCAACCTCGACTACGGCACCAACGTCGTCGCGGGCGTCCATCCCAAGAAGGGCGGGACGACCTGGGACCCGCTCGGTGTCCCGGTCTTCTCGACCGTGAAGGAGGCCGTTGAGGCCACCGGCGCCAACACCTCCATGGTGATGGTCCCGGCGCCGTTCACGAAGGCCGCGATCCTCGAGGCCCACGAGGCGGGCGTGAAGACGATCATCGCCATCACCGAGGGCGTCCCGGTCCACGACATGACCGAGGTCTACGACACGGTCGTTCGTCGCGGCGGAGCACTCCTGCTCGGACCGAACTGCCCCGGGCTCATCAGCCCCGGGAAGTCCAACGTGGGGATCATCCCGGCGGACATCACGAAGCCGGGCAAGGTCGGCCTCGTGAGCCGCTCCGGGACGCTCACCTACCAGATCATGCACGAGCTCGCGCAAGCCGGCATCGGCATCTCGACCTGCGTCGGCATCGGCGGCGACCCGGTCATCGGCACGCAGTTCCTCGACGTCATCAAGGCGTTCGCCGAGGACCCGGACACCGAGGCGATCGCCTTCGTCGGTGAGATCGGTGGCACCGAGGAGCAGAAGGCTGGCGAGTGGATCCGGGACAACATCCCGAACACCCCGGTCGTCGGCTACATCGCCGGGTTCGAGGCCCCCGAGGGCAAGCAGATGGGCCACGCCGGCGCCATCGTCAAGGAGGGCGGCGAGGGCGGCGAGTCCGCAGCCGAGAAGAAGGCCATCCTCGAGTCGATGGGGATCTCGGTCGCGTTCAACCCGTCCGAGGCTGCCCAGCTCATGATCGCTCGCCTCAACGCCTGAGCCATCAGCCGGGTCGTCCGCGGCCCATCCGATGTTCGCGCGCGCCCCTCGGGGCGCGCGCGTCGTCGTTGTCCGACCTGACCGCCAGACCGATCGACGGCCGGGAAGCACACAGGGCCCTGTCCGATGGTGCACGATGGCGGTTCCGCCGGAGGGATCGACCATGCGCACCACAGCGCGCTCGACGCTGGTCATCGTGGTGTCCGCCCTGCTCGCGGCCGCCCTCGTCGGTCTGGTCCTCGCGGATCGATCCTCGACCATCGAGGACCGCACCGCGGCGTTCCAGACGGACGTGGACACGGCGGCCGGCGCCGTCGACATCTGGGTCCAGTCCGAGATCCAGTGGCGCTCACGGCGAGGCGACGTGCTGCTCTCCGGCGAGGTCGCGTCCGACGCGCTGGAGCAGGCGCTCGCGGGTTCAGGTGTCCCGTTCGCGGTCCTGACGGATCCGGCGGGCGTGGCGCTCACCTGGCTTCCCGAGCGGATCGACCGGAGCGACGGCGAGTCAATGGTCGGGCAGTTCGGTCATGTCGACGCGGTGCTCGCCGGCGAAGACGTTGGGGCCATGACGTTCGTGACGACGAACTCCGACTCGGGCGTCTTCCTTGGGCTGGCCGTTCCGGTCCTGTCGGCGGACGGGGAGCGGGTGCTGTCGACCGTCTTCGATCCGTCGCGGACCAGCCTGCCGAGCCACGTCATCGAGCCGCTGCGGTCCTGGGCGGGGGCGGCGACGTTCATCGTTGACGACGGCGGCATCATCCTGGTGGGGCCCGGCTCCGGCACGTCGATGGACGAGATCGTCTTCGAGACCGACGAGCGTCGACACCGGGCGTCGGCGGACACCGAGCTCGGCTGGTCCGTGGTCGCCACGGTGCCGCGCGCCGAGATCGTCGGCGGGACGCTCGACGTCGCGACGGCGACCATCTTCGCGCTCCTGTTCGTGCTCACCGTCGCGTCCGCGGTGTGGGCGCTGCGTAACGTCGCGGCCAGCCAGATCGATGAGGAGGAGGTCGCACGCCTGCGGACGGCACAGGAGGAGACGGAGGCCGCGCTCGTCCGGTCGAACCGCGCGCTCGGCGCGTTCGCTGAGTCCGTCGCCCACGATCTGCGGACCCCGCTGACGAGCGTCGCCGGGTACTCCGATCTGCTCGCGACCAACTGGACGACGTTCGACGACAGCGTGCGCACGGAGCTCCTCGGCCGCATCGCCACGAACGCACGTCGTGCCGCGGACCTCACCGGAGACCTGCTCGCGGCCTCGCGGCCAAAGCGGGTGCCGCACCAGGAGATCGCGGTGGCGGACCTCGCGGGTCGCATCGACGACCTGCTGGGCACCACGGTGGCCGAGGCAGGTGCGGTCGTCTCCCTCGATGCCCGGGTCGACGCGATCACGGCGCCGCGGGCAGCGGTCGAGCGCGTGCTGGTGAACCTCGTGACGAACTCGCTGAAGTACCGCGATCCGCTGCGTGCTCCGAGGATCGTCGTCGAGGTCGACGGGACCCGGAGCGCCTGGCAGATCTCCGTGATCGACAACGGCATCGGCGTCGAGCCCGAGCAGCTGAGGCGGATCTTCGACGCCGGGTTCCGTGGCGGGGACTCGGGGGCGCTCGGCGAGGGGCTCGGG
>CBDTYW010000359.1:0-2818 GCA_965364735.1 uncultured Nitriliruptoria bacterium | reverse complement strand
GGCCACGCCTTCTACCGCCGCCGGGGCTTCACCCTGCTCGACGACACCCGCGACCTCCACGACGCCGCGAACACGACGGAGGTCGCCTTCCTCCGCGAGCACGTGCATCCATGACGTGGCCCGCACATCAAGGTTGACGCGTGGATGTCGCAGGCGTCACTACGGTCGTCGTCCGATGACAGCGAACAGGTGAGGGACGTGGTGGCAGACGTTGATGGCGGGACGGTGGGTCCGGTCGTGGGCCGCGTCATCGGGACCGAGGACTCCACCCCGCTGGACTTCTGGGTGGCCGTCGACCCCGAGCAGTACCTGCAGCTCGACGACGTCGTCGCCTGCGGTCGCAACCTCCCCGGCGGTGACGTCGTCAAGATCTACGGCGTCGTGAGCCAGGTCCGCGCGCGGATGGACGGGGTCAAGTACGACTCGGACGTCTTCCTCGTCGCCGACGGGACCTACCCGGCCGACGTCAGCGAGTCCGCTCAGATCCTCGCGACCCGGTTCGAGCCCGAGACCTACGTCCCGCCGCTGCCCGGTCAACCGGTCCGGCGCGCCGAGGGTGACGAGCGCGACACCGCCCTGTTCTTCGACGGGATGCAGCGCAAGCTCGCAGCCGGGCTCAGCCGCGACGGCCAGCCGATTCACCTCAACCTCGACTTCCTCGACGGCACCCGAGGCGCACACGTCAACATCTCCGGCGTGTCCGGGGTCGCCACCAAGACCTCCTACGCGACGTTCCTGCTGTACAGCCTCTTCAACTCCGGCTCACTCGGAGCGGAGGCGGCCAACACCAAGGCCCTGATCTTCAACGTCAAGGGCGAGGACCTGCTCTTCCTCGACCACGAGAACTCCGAGCTCGACGACGTCCAGCGCGACCGCTACCGCCAGCTCGGGCTGGTGCCGGGCGCGTTCACGAGCGTCGCGTTCTTCGCGCCACCGCGACGCGATGATCTGTCGGGGGCCGCCGACACCGGATCGCGCTCACGCGGGGTGACGTCGTTCTTCTGGACGATCCAGGACTTCTGCGAGCTGGAGCTCATGCAGTTCCTGTTCGCCGACGCAGGCGACGAGCGGCAGCAGTACACGATGGTCGTGCACAACGTCATGGCCATGCTGAAGTCCGAGGCCCGCCCGACGGGCGGAGGTGCGATCACGCTCGAGGGGCGCCGCATCACGGTCCTGGCCGACCTGATCGACGCCATCAAGGAACGGGTCGAGTCCGACGACATCGCCGTCCGTGATCGCTGGGCCGGCCGGTCCATCGGGAGCGGGACGATCTCGGCCTTCATCCGGCGGCTCTACGGGGCACAACGTCACGTCAGTCATCTGATCCGCGGCGACCTCGACCACGCCGACCAGCACAAGGTCGACCTCGGTGGCCATCAGGTCACCGTCGTCGACCTGCACAACCTCAACGACCGCGCCCAGCGCTTCGTCGTCGGCGTGCTGCTGCGACGGACGTTCGACGAGAAGGAGCGCTCCGGCAACCCACGGCCGCTGACGTTCGTCGTGCTCGACGAGCTGAACAAGTACGCACCGCGAGACGGGAGCTCCCCGATCAAGGAGGTCCTGCTCGACATCGCCGAACGTGGCCGCTCGCTCGGGATCATCCTCGTCGGGGCGCAGCAGACGGCCAGCGAGGTGGAGCGGCGCATCGTCGCGAACTCGGCGATCCGCGTCGTCGGGCGGCTCGACTCCGCGGAGGCGTCGCGTGAGGAGTACGGGTTCCTCCCGAAGGCACAGCGTCAGCGGGCAACCATCATCAAGCCCGGGACCATGCTGCTGTCCCAGCCCGAGCTCCCGGTCCCGTTGGTGCTCGAGTTCCCGTTCCCGGCGTGGGCGACGCGCCCGTCCGAGGCAGGCGCCGGACCGGCGCACACCGGCCCGGGACCCAAGCCGCCGGAGGATCCCTTCTCCGGGTTCAGCGACGACACGGGCGATCCGCTCCCGTTCTGATCGCCCTCAGCGCTACGGTTGGCACGTGCAGGTCCCCCTTCCGACGAGGTCACTGCGATGACCTGGTTGCGCGCCTTCGGCATCCCCGTGGTCGGCGACATCGCCGCGAACGCCCTCGAGCATCGGGCCCGCACGGCCATCGAGGCACGGGTGAAGGCCCGGTTCGAGGAGGCGGTCAAGGTCCCGGTCACCGTCGTCATCGCCGGGCGTCCGATCCTGAAGCACCTCGCCAACGGGCGCGTCCCCGGGCTGCACGCGATGGCCGAGCAGGTGCCCGTCCGCAACGGGGCGGCACGTCTGGAACGCCTCGAGGTCGACCTGGTCGGGATCAACGTCCCACCCGGCATCGAGAACGGCACCGCGACCGAGCCGTTCAGCGCCGACGGCGGCCGCTTCGCCGCATGGATCAGCGCGGCCGACCTCTTCACCATCTCCGGTCTCGCGCCCCTCGTCCGTCGCATGGAGTTCCGCGGGCACGCGGTCCGGCTCCAGCTCCCCGGCGGCGCGTGGTTCGACACCTCGTTCCGCGTGAAGCGTGGCGACCTCGTCGTCGCACCGTCGCAGTCGCTGCTCCGGGCGCTGCCGATGTCCAGCCTCACCATCCGGCTGCGAGGGCTGCCCGCGGGCGCTGAGGTCACCTCGGTCGAGATCTCTCACAACAATCTCGTGGCACGCGGCACCATCGACGGCTCACGGCTCGAGGAGCGTGGCACGCTGCGCTGATCAGCCCGAGAGCGTCGAGATCGTGCTTCCGCGCTTGGCGACGTACATGGCCGCGTCGGCCCGTCCGAGCAGGGTCGCCGGAGTGTCCCCGGCGACGCGCTCGGCGACGCCGACCGCCGCACGGATCTCGTCGACCGCCTCG
>CBDTYW010000358.1:0-2822 GCA_965364735.1 uncultured Nitriliruptoria bacterium | reverse complement strand
TCGGCGTGCGCCCGCTGGTGTCCGCGCCCGATGAGGATCCCGCTGAGCCCGACGGTGAGGCCGGTGGCGAGCGGAGCCATGTGCGGCCAGAAGGTCTGGACGACGACCGTGGCGACGAGGGCCACGAGGATCACCGACGACGCGCCCGTGCTCAGCCGGTCGGGCCCGGCCAGCGCGGACGCTGCGGCGTCCGTCGCGCGTCGCTGGCGGATCAGCGAGCTCCGGCGCCCTGGCGTCGGAACGTCCGGGCGCAGCGGGACCTGCCCCGCCAGCGCGCTCCGAACGCGTGGTGAGTCGTGCCTCGTCGACGTCGGGAGCTTCGTCTCCGTCATCCACCATGCCTTGAGCTGCCCGGCTCGAGCCCGAAGTCTGCCAGGGTCCGGCGTCGGATGTGCAGGTTTGAGCGGTCAGAAGATCGCGCGTCCGTTCTGTACGGATCTGGTGCCACCGCGCACGGCGCAGATCCGGTCCGACCGGCGGTTCCCGACGGGGCCGGACGCGCGTACCCTTCGCCGGGTCGCGACGTGCAGCCCGGTGCCGCACGCTCGCGCCCTCACATCGCTTCCCGAGGAGCACGCCTCATCGCCGTTCGCCGTACGAGACTCGATGCACGGTCGTTGCAGCGCATTGCTGCGGTGTTCCTGGCGCTGATCGCTGTCCCGTTCCTGGTGGCGGCCGTCACGTTCACCGACGAGATCCCGATCCGCGCCGGTGAAGCCGCCGCGCGCACCGTGATCGCGACCGACCCGGTCGTCCTCGTCGATGAGGTCGCGACCGAGCGCGCCCGGCTGACGGCGGAGGAGTCGGTGCTGCCGATCCTCGTGCCCGACACCGAGGCGCAGGCCAACACCGTCGCGCAGGTCCGCGCGGTCTTCGACGCGGTGGAGGCCGTCCGCCAGCCTGTCGCGGTGCCGCAGGCAACGCCGAGCGATGCCCCCGCAGAGCCGGACGGGGATCCGGCGCCGGCGCCGTCGCCGTCCGCCACGGTCCCGAGCGCCGCCCAGCAGCGTGCAGCCCTCGCAGCGCAGATCACGCTGCTGGATGCCGTCGCGATCGGCGACCTGGTGGCGTTGAGCGACGCCGACCTCGTCCGCGTCGAGACCGAGACGGTGGCGATCGCCCAGCAGCTCGCCCGACAGGAGGTCACCGCGGAGGGTCTCACGAGCCTGCTCGACACGCAGCTGCGGACCGAGATCGCGGTGCGGAGCTTCCCCGGGGACACGGCCGTCACGGTCGTGGAGCCGCTGATCCGTGAGGTGCTCCAGCCCACGATGGTCGTCGACCCCGACGCCACGCGAGCGGCCCGGGAGCGCGCCAGCACGAGCCAGCCCGACATCGTCCGTTCGTGGGCCGCCGGCGACATCATCGTCGAGGAGGGCGAGATCGTCGACGCGCTGGAGGTCGTCGCGCTCGCGCAGCTCGGCCTCGAGGGGTCCGATCCCGCCCGGACGCTCTTCGCCGCGATGCTCGCCATGAGCCTCGTGGTCATCATCGTCGCGGTCTACCTGCGTCGCATGCAGCCCGCGGCGTGGTCGTCGGCGCGACGAGTCCTGGCCTTGTCCACGATCATGACCGGCTTCGCGGTCCTCGCGGCCGGGGTCAGCCTGCTGGTCGAGTCGTCAGGTGTCTCCTGGTGGTACGCGACGCCGGGAGCGGCGCTCGCGATGCTCGCTGCGATCCTCGTGGCCCCCGTCGCGGGGGTCCTGATGGTGCTCCCCGCGGTCACGATCCTCCTGCTCCTCGCGCCGGGACAGGCCGCGCCCGCCGTCTACATGGTCGCGATCTGCCTGACGAGCGTTCCGCTCGTCAACAAGCTCGCCTCCCGGCATGACCTGCGGGCGGCGACGCTGCGCTGCGTCGTGATCTTCCCGGCGATCGCGCTCGCCGTGTCCCTGGCGATGGGCGGCGAGGGCGAGAAGCTGCTGACCGCCGGCCTCGCCGGTCTCGCCAACGGTCTCGCAACGATGCTGCTCGTGCAAGGCGCGCTGCCGGCTCTGGAGGCTGCGTTCCGCCTGCCGTCGGTCACCGCGCTGCTGGACCTCGCTGACCGCAACCACCCGCTCCTGCGGGAGGTCGAGCAGAAGGCCTTGGGCACCTACAACCACTCCGTGATGGTCGCGGCCCTCGTCGAGCGCGCCTGCCGGGCGATCGGCGCCGACCCGTTGCTGGGGCAGGTCGCGGCCCTCTACCACGACGTCGGGAAGATCAAGCGGCCACACTTCTTCATCGAGAACCAGCAGGGCATCGCCAACCCACACGACGACCTGCCGCCGCACATCTCGGCGAAGATCCTGCACGATCACCTCAGCGACGGCGTGGTCATGGCGAAGGAGCACCGCCTCCCGGGCGAGGTCATCGACGCGATCGGATCGCACCACGGGACCATGGTCGTCGGGTTCTTCCACTCCCGGGCGAAGCAGCTGGCCGAGGATCGGGGGGAGACGGTCGACGAGTCGGTCTTCCGCTACCCCGGAGCCCGTCCGCGGTCGAAGGAGGCCGCGATCCTCTTCATCTGCGACTCGTGCGAAGCCACGACGAGGGCGGCCGCGATGCGCAAGGGCACGTTGTCGCGCCAGGAGATCGAGGAGACCGTCGACTGGCTGATCGACGAGCGCATGAAGGACCACCAGTTCGACGAGGCGGAGCTCAGCTTCCGGGAGTTCCAGCTCGTTCGAGACGCAGTCGTTGAGGCCCTGGTCGGGATCTACCACCCGCGGATCATGTACCCGAAGGGTGAAGATCGATCCGGCGCTGCCGCCGCCCCTGCGGTCACGCCCGAGCCAGCGCGGCCGCCCATGACGGTCACCGAGGACGGGCCGGTC
>CBDTYW010000357.1:0-2856 GCA_965364735.1 uncultured Nitriliruptoria bacterium | reverse complement strand
GCGATGGCGAGGCCCGCCACGACGGCGGAAGCCGGGCGGCCCCGGCGGCGACGGGGCGCGCGAGGCATGGGTTCAGTGTCGACGGACATGATCGGGGTGCACTCCCAGCGGATCGGTCGAACGACAGAGTGTGACGGCACCGGCTGCGCTCTGCGCCGCCGATCCCCCTCCGTTCGTTCCACGGATCTCCGGGCTCAGCCCAGCGTCGTCACCCCAACGTGGTGAGCTCCGCACGGTGCAGCGCGCGGATCGACTCGTAGCCGGTGACGCTCATCGCGCGGGTCAGGCCACCGATCAGGTTGACGGTGCCATCATCGCGATGTGCGGGACCGTGCAGGATCTCCTGCAGCGTCCCGGAGGGTGCGACACGCTCCATGCCGCCACGCGGCAGCTCGTGGTGCGCCGAGGCGACCCCCCAGTAGGCGCCCTGTCCCGGAGCTTCGGCCGCCGAGGCGAACGGGCGTCCGAGCATGACGGCGTCAGCGCCGAGCGCGAGCGCCAAGGCCGTGTCCCCGCCGGTCCGGATGCCACCGGACGCGATGATCTGCACGCGTCGACCGGACTCCTCGAGGTAGCGGTTGCGCGCAGCCGCGACCTCCGCGATCGCGCTGGCGAGCGGGACCCGGACACCCAGCGCGGCGCGCGTGGTGGAGACGCTGCCGACGCCGACGCCGACCAGGACCCCCACGGCGCCCGTGCGCATCACGTGCAGCGCCGACTTCGCGCTCGCGACGCCACCGACGACGACCGGGAGGTCGTAGCGCGCCGTGAACGCGCGCAGGTCCAGCGGGGTCGAGCCGGGGATGCCGACGTGCTGTGCGGTGACGACGACGCCCTGCACGACGAGCAGGTCGAGGCCGGCCTCCAGAGCCGCGCGGTGGTAGCGCTCCACCTTCTGCGGGCTGAGCGAGCCGGCGACGAACCCGGTGACATCGCGCAGCTCCGAGACGCGGCGTCCGATCAGGTCCTCGCGGACGGGCTCGCTGTAGAGCTGCTGGAGCCGCGAGGTCGCAGCCGGGCCGGGCTCGAGCCGGGCGATCTCGGCGAGCACGTCCTCGACGTCCTCGTACCTGGTCCAGAGCCCTTCGAGGTTCAGCACCCCGAAGGTGCCCTGCTCCGCGAGCATGGCCGCCGTCGTCGGCGAGGTGACCGCATCGAGCGGGGCGGCGATCAGCGGGAGGTCGAAGCGGTAGGCGTCGACGGACCACGACGTGTCCACCAGCTCACGGTCGCGGGTCCGGCGGGACGGCACGAGGGCCAGGTCGCGCAGCTCGTGACCCACGCGCGCGCGTCGTCCACCACCGATGTCGATCTCACGCATGCACAGCTCGTTCCTGGGCTCCGGGACGGTCCGCGACACCCGGTGGCGCAGGCTACCGGGGGCATCGCCACGCCCCGCTGCCCGTCACGCGTCGCCCGGCATGCCACACTGTCCCACCGTGCACCTGCCAACACGAACCGGAACGACGTGGACGATCACGAGCCTCCCGAGTTCGACGGGGATGACTTCAGCTCGCAGGACAGCTGGGAGGACGCGACCGGCGCGCTCGACGATCGCGAGTCCGCGCTCGTCCGACAGGACCTCGTCGACCTCGACGAGTTCGAGCGGGCCTTCGACGGCGAGGGCTACAAGGGCGTCTCGGTCTGGTGCGCGGACTGCGCTGAGGACCACTTCTACCCGTGGCAGATGCTCCGCCAGAACCTCACCGCGCTCCTCGAGACCGGCGAGACGCCTGTCCACGAGCCGGCGTTCCGCCCGAACGCCGACGCGTACATCCCCTGGGAGTACGCGCGCGGCTACGTCGACGCGCTGCGCGACGCCGGGGTCGAGCTGCGCCGACCGATGGACCTCTGCCCCCGCTGCGGGCTCGATCTGCAGACCGGCAACGACCTCGCGAACTTCTGTCCGCGCTGCGGCAGCAACCTCCTCGGCCACCGTCTCGCCGAGGTCCTGTCCGAGCACGGTCTCGCACCGGAGCAGGTCGAGGCGGTCCTGCGTGAGGCCGGCCTGTGACGCTGCCCGACGAGCCGAAGGTCTCCGTCGTGATCTGCGTCCGTGACGGCGCCGACGGGATCGGCCTCGCGATCGCGAGCATCCGTGCCCAGACGTGGCCGGGCGCGATCGAGTCCGTCGTCGCCGTCGGCCCGAGCACGGACGACACGGCCGCGGTGGTGGCGGGGCTGGCGGAAGCCGGCGACATCCGCGTCGTCGAGAACCCGACCGGCCGGACACCGAACGGCCTGAACCTGGCGATCGCAGCCTCGACCGGCGACGTCGTCGTCCGCGTCGACGCGTTCGCCGTGCTGCCCCCCGGCTACGTCGAGCAGGCGATCACGACGATGCGCGCCACCGGCGCGGTCAACGTGGGCGGTCGACAGGACGCCATCGGGACCACGGCGTTCGAGGAGGCGGTCGCCGTCGCCGTGAGCCATCGTCTCGGCGCCGGCGACGCAAGGTTCCGGACAGGCGGCGGGGCCGGACCGGTCGACACGGTCTACCTCGGCGTCTTCCTGCGATCAGCGCTCGACGCGGTCGGCGGCTACGACGAGCGTCTCACCCGCAACCAGGACTACGAGCTCAACTCGCGTCTGCGTCAGGCAGGCGGCGTCGTCTGGTTCGACCCGGACCTGGCCGTCTCCTACCGCCCTCGCGGCTCGTGGCGCGGCCTCGCGAAGCAGTACTTCGAGTACGGGCGCTGGAAGCGCGTGACGGTGGCGATGTCACCGGACTCGCTCAAGCTGCGCCAGGTCGTCCCGGCTCTGGCCACGGTGACGAACCTCGCCGCGGTGACGACCGCGCTGGTGCGCCGCGAGGCCTGGCCGCTCACACCCACGGCCTTGCACCTCGGGGCGCTC
>CBDTYW010000356.1:0-2881 GCA_965364735.1 uncultured Nitriliruptoria bacterium | reverse complement strand
GCGACAGTCGCGAAGCTGTGGTGGCGACGTCTGAGCCGCTGCCCGACGACCTGCCGAAGCTGCTGCGACGCCGGCTCGAGAGCGCCGGGATCGACGGGCTGTGGTCGCACCAGGTCGCGGCGCTGCGGGCAGCCCGTGCGGGCGAGGACGTCGCGATCGCGACCGGCACGGCCAGCGGCAAGAGCCTCTGCTACCAGCTGCCCATCATCGAGCGGCTGCTCACCGACCCCGACGCCACGGCGCTCTACCTCGGCCCGACCAAGGCGCTCACCCGCGACCAGCTGCGCGGGATCCGGTCGCTCACGATCCCGCAGGTCCGCGCGGCCGTGATCGACGGCGACACCGAGCGCGACGAGCGCGACGCGATCCGCCGCACCGCGAACCTCGTGCTCACCAACCCGGACCTCGTCCACCACTCGCTGCTCCCCCGGCACCGCCCGTGGGCCGAGTTCCTGCACCGGCTCTCGTTCGTCGTCGTCGACGAGGCCCATGTGGCGCGGGGCGTCTTCGGCGCGCACGTGGGGCTCGTGCTCCGACGTCTGCTCCGGATGGCCGAGCGCTATGGCGCCGCCCCGCAGATCATCCTGACCTCCGCCACGATCGGGAACCCCGCCGAGCACGCGCAGATGCTCACCGGCCGCCCTGCCACCGCGATCATCCGCGACGGCTCGCCGCGCGGGCCGTTCACCGTCGGGGTCTGGCAGCCGGGCTGGATCGAGGGCCGCGACGAAGCGCCGGGCACCTTCGACGACCACGGCTTCGACGATCACGGCTTCGACGTCGACGGTCGGGGTGGCAGCGGGCCGGGCGGGGCGCGACGACGATCGCTGCTGCGCGAGACCGGAGACCTGCTCGCCTCTTTCGTCGCTGCGGACACCCAGACGATCGCGTTCTCCGGGTCCCGCAAGGCGGCGGAGATCGTGTCGTTGACGGCACGCGAGCGGCTCGGACGCGACCACGAGATGCACGACCGGATCGCCACCTACCGGGGCGGCTACCTCCCCGAGGAGCGTCGCGAGCTCGAGCAGCGGCTGCGCTCCGGCGAGATCGTCGGGATGGCCGCGACCAACGCGCTGGAGCTCGGCATCGACGTGTCGGGCGTCGACGCGATCCTGCTCATGGGCTGGCCCGGGACCTTCGCCGCCTTCCACCAACGGCTCGGGCGAGCCGGGCGTCGGGGCGAGGACGCGGTCGGGGTGTTCATCGCCGGCGAGGACCCGCTGGACCAGTACCTCGCCACGCACCCGGACGTGCTGATGGGCCGCGACCCGGAGGACGCGATCCTCGACGCAACCAACCCGTACCTGCTCGCCCCGCACCTGCGCTGCGCCTGTCAGGAGGCACCGCTCGACGTCGAGGAGGCCGCCCGCTGGTTCGGCGACGGGGCGGTGGAGCTCCTCGACCTCGACGTCGACGCCGGGCGGCTGCGGCTGCGGGGCGGGAAGTACCACTGGACGGGGCGTGGGCTCGCCTCGGCGGAGGTGAACCTGCGGTCCGGGCCATCGGACCGTGTCCGGATCGTCGACACCGAGACCGGGGCGATGATCGGCGACGTCGACGGGGGCCGGTCACACGCGACGGTCCACTCGGGCGCGATCTACGTCCACCAGGGTCGCCACTTCGAGATCGCCGTGCTCGACCTCGACCGCGGGATCGCGTTCGCGGAGCCCTTCCCGAACGTCGCGCACATCACGCGTGCCCGCTCCGACACCGACGTCCGCGTCACCTCGATCGATCGCACGATGACGTGGGACGGCATCGCGCTGCGGGTCGGACGGGTCGAGGTCGCGAACCAGGTCACGGGCTACGACGTCCTGCGTCCGGGCGGCGCCGAGGTGCTCCAGCACGTCGGGCTCGACATGCCCCGGACGCACCTGCGGACCCAGGCGGTCTGGTGGGAGATCCCGATGGACCTGCTGACCGGCGTCGGGATCGGTCTCGCCGACGTCCCCGGATCGCTGCACGCCGCCGAGCACGCGGCGATCGGGATGCTCCCGCTGATCGCGCTCTGCGACCGGTGGGACATCGGCGGGCTGTCGACCGCGCTGCACCCGGACACCGGGATGCCGACGGTGTTCATCTACGACGGACACCCGGGCGGCGCGGGGCTCGCAGAGCGCTCATGGCTCCGGCTCGCGGAGCATCTGGGAGCAACCCGCGCGACGATCGCGGCCTGCAGGTGCGAGACCGGCTGCCCGGCGTGCGTGCAGTCACCGAAGTGCGGCAACGGCAACGACCCGCTGGACAAGCGCGGGGCGATCCGGGTGCTCGACGTGATCCTGTCGCGGGCCCCGAAGAGCTGAGCCCTCGGCGTCGTCGGCTCAGAGGTCGTCGAGCCTGCGCAGACGCAGGGCGTGCAGGCCGAGGGTCAGCAGGATCAGCGCACCGGCGACGGGCTTGGCAGCGTTCTCGGGCACGAACGTGACCACGCTCTCGAGGACGAACCCTCCCGGCACGGAGCGCAGGCGCTGCTCGGTGACGGTGAGCCCGCCGCTGGCGACGAGATCTTCGCCCGGGACCTCGAAGTCGCCGTAGTCGATCTCGTTGGAGAAGCCGTCGTCCTCACCGAGGTAGGACGGACGGGGCGCAGGTTCGGAGCCGGGCACGAAGACCTCGGCGGCCGGGGCGTTGTCGATCGTGGTCGAGTTGGCCCGCGGCGGCGTGCTGATGCGGCGGCTCGGCGCGGGGCGACCGGACGGCGGAGGCGTGGTGGCCTCGGCGGTCGGCTGCGCGGTCGGCTGGCTGGTCGGCTGCGCGGTCGCGCTCGCCGACGGCGATGCTGACGGGGACGCGGTCGCGGACGATGACGGCGACGCCGACGGCGAATCGGACGGCGACGGCGAGGAGGACGGCGACGGCGAGGCGGTCGCGCTCGGCGACG
>CBDTYW010000355.1:0-2888 GCA_965364735.1 uncultured Nitriliruptoria bacterium | reverse complement strand
GCCGCGGCCGTTGCCGACGGTCGGCTCGGGTTCGCCGCCCTGGCCGACCTCGCCCGTCACGCCACGCGCACCCCCGGCGACTGGACGAGCGCCGCCGACGACGAGCTCGCGACGTCCCGCGACCACGGATGGGAACACGCCGCTCCCGGCTGGCTGTTCGAGCTCGCCGCCGTCAACGACCCCGAGCGGCTCGCCGCCGACGCCGCGCTCGACCGTGAGCTCCGCGGCGTCGACATCCAAGACCGTGTCGACGGCGGCTGCACGCTGATCGCCGACCTCGACGTCGAGTCCGCGGCCATCGTCCGTGACCTCCTGCTCGACCGCGCCGTCCCCGTTGGCCCCGACGACGACCGCACCAACCGCCAGCGCCGCGCCGACGCCCTCGTTGAGATGGCCCGCGGAACCGTCTGCGGCCCCGCCACTGCTGCCCGCCCGGAGATCATCGTCACGATCCCGCTGTCCGACCTCACCGACGGGCTCGGAGCCGCGCGGGTCCTCGACGCCTCCGGCGGGCTCCTCCCTGCGAGCGACATCCGACGCATGGCCTGCGACGCGCGGATCATCCCGGCGGTCCTCGGCGCCGACGGCGCCCCGCTCGACCTTGGCCGCGCCGCCCGCACCGTCACCGGAGCCCAACGTCGGGCGCTGCACCTGCGCGACCGCCACTGCCGCTACCCCGGTTGTCGCACCCGCGCCGAGTGGACCGACGCACATCACATCCGTCCGTGGTTGCCCACCGCTGCGGACCCCGTCGGCGGGCCGACCGACCTGGGCAACCTCGCGCTGCTCTGTCGACACCACCACGTCGTCGTGCACGAGCTCAGCCTCGACCTCACCATCACGACGCGCGCCGGGCTCCGCTTTCGACACGCCGACGGCAGGTTCATCGGCGTCACCGCGCCACCGCCTCCCGTCAAGCGCCCGCCCACGGCTCGACCGCCGAAACGCTGACGCTCCGCCCAGCCCGCCCTCCCCATGAGGCGCGGGCCAAGAGCCGTTGCGGTGGAAGATGACCGGGCACCGGTGGCGCTCAGCACGGCACACTGGCGTCGTGAAGCCCTCCTCCGACACATCGTCGACGCAGCCGACCGCCACGCTGGCAGACCTCTTGGCAGCGGGCGACGTCGTCGTGCTCACCGGCGCAGGCATCTCGACGGGCTCCGGCATCCCCGACTACCGCGGCATCACCGGACGCACACGCACCGCCCCGCCGATGCAGTGGGACGCCTTCCGCGACGACCCCGCCCAACGGCAGCGCTACTGGGCGCGCAGCATCGTCGGGCACCGCCGGTTCGCCGGCATCACGCCCAACGCCGCCCACCGAGCCGTCGCCGAGCTGCAGGGCAACGGCCACATCACCGCCGTGCTGACGCAGAACGTCGACGGGCTGCACGAGTCCGCCGGCACGACCGACGTGATCCGGCTCCACGGCAACCTCGTCGACGTGATCTGCATGACCTGCGAACGACGCCGCCCACGCATCGAGCTCCAGGCCGAGCTCGACGACGCCAACCCCGGCTTCTCCGAGGTCATCGCCCCGCAGCTCGCCGACGGTGACGCAGCAGTCGAGGACCGGCTCGTCGCCGACTTCCGGATCGTCACCTGCATCTGCGGCGGCGAGTGGCGCCCCGACGTCGTGTTCTTCGGTGAGTTCGTCCCGCGCGAGCGGATGGAGCGCGCCCGAGCCGCCGCGGAGAACGCGGCCACGCTGCTCGTGCTCGGCTCGAGCCTCCACGTCGGCACCGGCTACCTGCTCGTCCGTCACGCGATCCGGCACGGCGCGAACGTCGCGGTGGTCAACCTCGGGCCGACCCGCGCCGACCACCTCGTCGACGTCCGCGTCCACGGCGACGTCACCGACGTGCTCCCGCCGATCGCCGCGAGCCTCCGTCCGGAGACGAACGCCACATGACCGCCCCCGACGCCCTCGTCCTCATCACCGCCGGTCGGTCGTCAGCGACGCTCGACCGCACCGGCGCCCGGCTCCGGAATCTCGTGCTCGTCGGCAACAGGATCACGGCGCCTCACCCCGACGACGACTTCGCCACCGCCGCGTACTGGGGCGCAACGCTCGCCCCGTGGCCCAACCGGCTGCGCGACGGCGAGCTCCGCTTCAACGACGCCACGCATCGCTTCCCGACGAACGACCCGAACACCGGCACGGCCCTGCACGGCACGTTCGACGACGTCGAGTTCCGGATCGCCCAGCGCAGCCCGTCGACGGTCACCATGATCTCGACCACGACGCTCGCGCCCCCGCGCTGGCCATCGGCGGTGTCGATCTCGACCACGTTCACGATCAGCGACGGCGCCCTGGTCGCCGAGCTCCGCGCCGAGAACGTCGGCGACGCCGACTGCCCGATCGGCCTCGGCGTCCACCCCTACCTCGACCCCGGCGGACCGGTCGACGACGCGGCCATCAGCCTCCCCGCGCACAGCCGCATCACGACCGATGAACGGCTGCTGCCAACGGGCGCGACGCCGCACGAACCGGGACGGCTCGCCCTCGGCGGCGTCGTCCTCGACACCACATACGCCGAGCTCGTCCGCGACGGACATGGCCGCGCGATCGCGGTCCTGCACCGCGCCGACGGCGTCGACGTCGAGGTCTGGGGCGGCCCGGCCGCAACGCATCTGCAGGTCTACACCGCCGACACCCTGCCTGAGCCGCGACGTCGTACGGCGATCGCGATCGAGCCCATGACGTGCGCCCCGGACGGCGTCAACGGTCCGGACGCGACAGTCGTCGCGCCCGCGAGGGCGCTGACGATGACGTGGGGGATCCGCCTCCCCCGCTAGCGCAGCGCCAGTCCCGACTCGAGATCGAAGAAGTGAAGTCGGTCTGCGCGGAACCCCAGCGAGATGCGATCGCCGACCCCGGGCGCGTC
>CBDTYW010000354.1:0-2888 GCA_965364735.1 uncultured Nitriliruptoria bacterium | reverse complement strand
TCCACATGACGGTCAAGGCCAAGGACATCAAGGCCGCGATCGCCGACTTCGACGCCGACGTGCGCGTCCTCGAGAACGCCTCCGACGAGTTCACTCGGGTCGCGACCGCCGGGCTCGGCGCACGCCTCAACATGACCGACGGTTCCAACGCGTTGGACCGTTGGCGCAGCGAGTGCCTCTTCGTCGAGCTCACGCCCCGGTTCTGATCGCTCAGGCGGCCCGTCGGCGACGCAGGAAGAACGCCGCGCCGCCTGCCAGGGCAGCTGCGGTGATCCCGGCCCCGACGGCCAGCCCGATCGGGAACTCGTCGCCGGGCGATGAGACCGTGATCGATCGGACGTCCCCCACGGGGAGTCGCCACGCGGCGGTGCGCCCGATCGTGTCATCGGCGTTGCTGGACGTGATGTCCTCGGGCATCGTCACCCGCAGATCGTGACGCGCGACCTCGTCGCCCTGCCTCCGGAGGAAGGCGAGCAGGTCGTCGGCGTCGACGTCGATCTCGGCGCCCTCGGCGCCGGCGACGGTCGGCGGGAGCAGGCCGAGGACGCCCTCGACCAGCCAGAGCCCGTCATCGGATCGACGCAGCGTCAACGACTCCGCGACCTTTCCCCCCGCGGCGCCGAGGTCCTGCTCGAGCTCGGCGACACGTCGCGCGAGGTCCTCCGGACGCGAGAACTCGGTGCCGAGGACGACGGTGACGCCCTGCGCGTCATCGGAGGTCGACGTCACCGTCCAGGTCTCGCCGGCGATCCGGTCGATCCCCGCGAGCGGGTCGCTCCCACCTGCGCGAAGGTCCTCGGCAAGCTCCGCATCGGCGGCGAGGAGGACCTCGAGGGTCCCGCCGCCGTCAGCGAAGACCACGAGGTCGACGGCGGTCCGCAGGCGGCAGCCGCTCGTCAGCACGGCGAGCAGCATCAGCGCGGCCAGCAGGGAATGGCGCACGGGGGTCCTCGTCGAGCAGAGCAGGCGGGCAACGTTAGCCACCGCCCGATCCGGCCGACGAACAGGGGAGGACCCGCTCATCAGCCGCTGACGGGCCCGAAGAAGGATCTGAGAGGTATCGAGGTGGACCGCACCGCACGAAAGCGCCTGGGAGAGATCCTGGTGGCCGAAGGGCTGCTCGCGCCTGCAGACCTCCAGCGCGCGCTCGCCGAACAGCAGGCTGGTGGTCGCCGGGAGCGCCTCGGCAGCACCATCGTGCGTCTGCGCATGTGCACCGAGCTCGGGATCGCCAAGGCGCTCGCGAAGCAGCTGGGTCTCGCCACCGTCGACCTGAACGAGATCGATCCGTCGCCGACGGCGGTCGAGCTCATCACCCGCTCCATCGCGGTTCGTCACCACGCGCTGCCCATCCGCATCGAGGCCGGCGACGTGCTCATCGTCGCCATCGCCGACCCGACCAACGTCGTCGCGCTGGACGACATCAAGCTCGCCTCGGGGATGCGGATCATCCGCCCGGTCGTCGCGACCACGTCGGCGATCGACACGGCCCTCCGTCGCGCGTACGCGACCGACACCGACGCCGTCCATGCCGTCGAGTCGGCGCTGGCCGACAGCACGCCGTCCCTCGCCGACCTGGCCAACCAGGTCGCTGACCTCCAGGGCACCGGCGACGAGCAGCCGATCATCCGGCTCACGAACTCCATCCTCGCCGACGCCGTGCGCACCCGCGTCTCCGACATCCACGTCGAGCCGATGCACAACGGCATCCGGGTTCGATACCGCATCGATGGCCTCCTCCGTGAGGTCATGCGCGTCCCCAAGAGCGCCGGCGCCCCGCTGATCTCGCGCCTGAAGATCCTCTCGAAGCTCGACATCGCCGAGCGCCGTCGTCCGCAGGACGGCCGCGCCATGGTCAAGATCGACGACCAGGAGGTCGACCTTCGTGTCTCGTCGATGCCGGCGATGTACGGCGAGGTCATCGTCATGCGTCTGCTCCGCAAGGGCTCGCAGCGGCTCATGATCTCCGACCTCGGCCTCGCGACGGACCACCGCGAAGCGTTCGAGGAGGCGATCGAGCGCCCTCAGGGCCTCGTGATCATCACCGGCCCCACGGGTTCCGGGAAGACGACGACGCTCTACGCAGGGCTCACGACGATCACCGAGGAGATCCGCAACGTCATCACGCTCGAGGATCCGATCGAGTACGAGCTCGACGGGGTCAACCAGTCGCAGATGAACCCGAAGATCGGGTTCACCTTCGCCGCCGGCCTCCGGACCGTCCTGCGTCAGGACCCGGACGTCGTGATGGTCGGTGAGATCCGCGACCTCGAGACCGCCGAGCTGGCGATGGAGGCCTCCTTCACCGGTCACCTCGTGATGTCGACCTTGCACACCAACGACGCCGTGTCCTCGGTCATGCGTCTGGTCGACCTCGGCGTCGACCGCTTCCTGATCGCCTCGGCCCTGCTCCTCATCGTCGCCCAGCGGCTTGCCCGCCGCGTCTGCGACGACTGTGCCGTGCCGGACGAGGCGGACCCGTCCGACCTCGCCAAGCTCGGTCTGAGCGCCGACGACATCACCCGTCTCGGCGCACAGCTGCGGCGCGGGACCGGCTGCAACTCGTGTGACCGCACCGGCTACAGCGGCCGGGTCGCGGTCCTCGAGATGCTCCGCGTCTCCCCCGAGGTCCGCGAGCTGATCCTCGAGGGCGGCAACGAGACCGCCATCAGCCGTGTCGCCCGCAGCCAGGGTCTCCGAACGCTGCGCGCCGACGGGATCCTCAAGGCGCTCGCCGGCGTCACCACGCTCGACGAGATCCTCCGCATCAGCCCCGACGACGCCATCTCCAGCGAGGAGCAGGGCCAGCGCGACCTCTCCAACCTCTTCGCGTCCGGTCAGCTCAACGTGACCGCTGAGCAAGCCGCGGCGGCCGTCGCCCGCACGCC
>CBDTYW010000353.1:0-2888 GCA_965364735.1 uncultured Nitriliruptoria bacterium | reverse complement strand
CAGCCCCGCAGCAACCGCCCTCGAGGGCGCCGCCAGCGGCGCCGCCCCCGACTCCGCGACCGAGGAGGAGCCGACGTGAGCTTGCGCACCCTGAGCCAGCGGACCGCCCCGTTCCGGGCACCCGAAGACCGTCACGCGGCCGAGATCGAGGCGTTCTCGTGGCGCTACGGCGCCGGCGACGCCCACACCCTTGCCGGCTACGAGGCCATGGACGGCTACGTCGGCGCGCGCAAGGCCGTCGGCATGGAGCCGTCCGAGATCATCCAGCTCGTGAAGGACGCCGGGGTCCGTGGACGCGGCGGTGCCGGGTTCCCGACGGGGCTGAAGTGGTCGTTCGTGGCCCAGGGGACCGGCAAGCCGGCCTACATCGTCTGCAACGCCGACGAGTCCGAGCCGGGCACCTTCAAGGACCGCCTGCTGCTCGAGCTCGACCCGCACTCCCTCGTCGAGGGCATGATCTGCGGCGGCATCGCGATCCAGTCCGAGACCGGCGTCATCTACTGCCGTGGTGAGTTCGGCTTCGTCGCGCGTCGCCTGCAGGCCGCCATCAAGGAGGCCTACGAGGCCGGCTACCTGGGCGAGAACATCTTCGGTTCCGGCAAGCGCTTCGACCTCATCCTGCACCGCGGTGCGGCCGCGTACATCTGCGGTGAGGAGACGGCGCTGCTCGAGTCGCTCGAGGGTCGTCGTGGCCAGCCGCGCCTGCGCCCGCCGTTCCCGGCCGCGCACGGCCTCTACGGCTGCCCGACCACCGTCAACAACGTCGAGACCATCATCACGACGCCGTACCTGCTGCGGCACGGCTCGCAGTGGTACCGCCAGTGGGGGACCGAGAAGTCGCCCGGCCCGAAGCTCATGTGCATCTCCGGTGAGGTCGTCAACCCCGGCAACTACGAGGTCGGGCTGGGGACGAAGGTCTCCGACATGATCGAGATGGCCGGCGGCATGCTGCCCGGCCGTGAGCTCAAGTTCTGGTGCCCCGGTGGCTCGTCCACCCCGTACCTGACCGCCGACCACGCCGACGTGCCCTACACCTTCGAGGCGATCGCGGAAGCCGGCTCCCTGCTGGGCACGGGCGCGTTGATGCTCTACTCCGACCGCACCTCCGTCGTCGAGACGACGTGGCGCTACGTCGGCTTCTACAAGCACGAGTCCTGCGGCAAGTGCACGCCCTGCCGCGAAGGCGGCGCGTGGATGCACCAGATCCTCGGCCGCATCCTGCGGGGTCAGGGCCGGATGGAGGACCTCGACCTCCTCTCCGACATCTGCGACAACATCTTCGGTCGGTCGTTCTGCGCCCTCGGTGACGCAGCGACGTCGCCGGTCGCGGCGTCGATCCAGTACTTCCGCGACGAGTACGTGCACCTGATCGAGCACGGCACGTTGCCGGACGGCGTCTACCGCACCACCGATCCCGCCTACTTCGACGCTCCGCCCGTGCGCAGCGTCGCCACCACGGGGGCCTGAAGATGAGCGACCAGGCATCGACCGACGAGCGCCCGCCCGTCCCCGAGGGGATGGTGCGGCTCACGATCGACGGCACCGAGACGACCGTGCCCAAGGGCACGCTGATCATCCGCGCCGCCGAGGCCCTCGGCCTCGTGATCCCGCGCTTCTGCGACCACCCCCTGCTCGACCCCGCCGGCGCATGCCGCCAGTGCGTCGTCGAGGTCGAGGGACAGCGCAAGCCGATGATGGCCTGCACCACCGAGTGCGGTGACGGCTGGGTCGTCAACTCGCACGAGACCTCCGAGGTCGCCGCGAAGGCGCAGCGCGGGACCATCGAGTTCCTGCTCATCAACCACCCGCTCGACTGCCCGATGTGCGACAAGGGCGGCGAGTGTCCGCTGCAGGACCAGGCCCTCGAGCACGGCGGCAACGAGTCGCGGTTCATCGAGGAGAAGCGTCGCTACGACAAGCCGGTCGCCGTCTCCCCGCTCGTCCTGCTGGACCGTGAGCGCTGCGTCCTCTGCGCGCGCTGCACCCGCTTCTCCGAGCAGATCTCCGGCGACTCCTTCATCGAGCTCTTCGAGCGCGGTGGCCTCGAGCAGGTCGCCATCTACGAGGACGAGCCCTACAACTCGTACTTCTCCGGCAACGTCATCCAGATCTGCCCGGTCGGCGCGCTGACCTCGACCGACTATCGCTTCAAGGCCCGTCCCTTCGACATCCGCTCGGCGCCGTCGGTCTGCGACGGCTGCTCGTCCGGCTGCAACCAGACCGTCCAGTCCCGTCGTGGGGTCATTCAGCGCCAGCTCGCGCGGACCAACATGGCCGTCAACGAGATGTGGAACTGCGACAAGGGCCGCTTCTCCTTCCCGGTCCTCAACGACCCGATCCGACTCAGCCGGCCGCGTGCCCGCGACGCCTCGCGCGCGCTCAGCCCGACCAGCTGGAGCGACGCGGTCATCCGTGCCAGCGACGCCATCCGCGCCGCCGACGGTACGACCGCCGTCCTCATCGGGCCGCGCCTCGCCGACGAGGACGCCTTCATCGCCTCGCGCTACGCCCGCACGGTGCTCAAGACCGACGACGTCGCCTTCCACACCGGTGACCTGACGCCGGCGGAGCTGCGCGCCACCGTCGGTCGCGACCTCGCCGAGTACGCCGACATCGAGGCCGCCAAGCTCATCGTCACGGTCGGCTTCGACCCGCGTGAGCAGGCGCCGATGATCTTCCTGCGCATGCGCAAGGCCTGGCGTGACGGCAAGGCACACATCGTCCCGGTCGGCCCACGCATGGGCTCGCTCGCTGAGTACGCGTGGCGTCGCATCGCCACCGCTCCCGGCAACGAGGCGGAGGGCATCGCCGCGCTGGCGAGGGCTGCCGGCGTCGCAGGGGTCGCCGCTCCGGACGCGCTCGCTGCGGGAGCCGACGAGATCGTCGCC
>CBDTYW010000352.1:0-2909 GCA_965364735.1 uncultured Nitriliruptoria bacterium | reverse complement strand
CGAGCTGGCCGGCGCCGGCCTCCGCACGTGCCCCGAGCTGCTCCCCCGCGACCTCGGCAAGCGTCGAGACGGCGTCGCGGAAGAACGCCTGCTGGGCCTGGGCGAGCTCGGCCGTCACGGCGCTCACGTCGGCAGCTCCGGGGGCCGCGTCGCGCTGCCGGAGCAGCACGACGACCACGACGGCCAGCACCCCCACGAGCAGGGCGAGGACGATCTCCAACATGCAGGTCCCTCCGGTCGGTCGCCGTTCCAAGACTCTACGGAGGAGGTGTGACATGCCGCGTCAGGCGCCGCCGATCACCCGGTGCAGAGCGTCGGGAGGAGATCGGCCACGCGCTCCCAGAGCGGGCTCGACGGGTCGATGACCGTGAAGTGGTCTCCCGGCCCGAACACCTCGATGACCGAGTCCTCGGGCGCAACGGCCACGAACGCGTCCGACTGGCTGCGCGGGACGATCTGGTCATCGTCGCCGTGCATCAGCACGACCGGCACGCCCAGCGGAGCCATCGCGACCGGGGAGGTCATCGCGACGAGGAGCTCGGCGTCCGCGCCGAGCAGGTCCGCCGCCGCACCGCCACCGAGCGCGGTCCGCAGCGCAGTCTCGAGGTCGAGCACGCCTGCCTGGGACACGGCGCCACACGGCTGCACGATCGGCGCCGCCCCGACCGCCTCGGCCGGAAGGACCCGACGCCCCGCCGCCCAGACCGCGAGATGTCCCCCGGCGCTGTGCCCGACGGTGACCACGCGATCCAGGTCCAGCGGCGCATCGATGTCGGCGAGGTGGTCAACCGCGGCGGCCACGTCCGCGAAGGTCGCGGGGAAGCCCCCCTCGCCGCCGACGCGGCGGTACTCGACGTTCCACACAGCGAAGCCGCGGTCGACCAGGTCCACCGCGAGCGCGTCCATCAGGTCCAGACGGAACTGGTCCCGCCAGAACCCGCCGTGGAGGAGGACGACCGTCGCCAACGGCGACGAGTCAGCCTCGTGGGCCGGGAGCCACATCTCGCCGAACTGGTCGGGCAGCGCGCCGTAGGTGAGCCTCGTTCGGGACGCGGCCATGTCGATCTGCTCCTGCTCGTCCGGGACCGGCGCTCCGCCGACCTCGACCGCAGCGCAGCCAGCGAGGAGCACGGTCGCCGCGGCCACCACGCTGCATGCGACGGAGGGACGGCGGACGCGGGGTCGCGAGGTTCGGGTCATCGACGCAGTCTGCCGCACCCGACGGCTTCAGGTGTGGCGTCGGGGCTCGTAGACTCCCGAGACCGCGACCGGCTGGGCTCGACATGTACGACGACCACCTCAACCCGCAGCACCGCCGCACCTCGCTGCAGCGGATGCGCGACGAGCAGTTCGACGTCGTGGTCATCGGCGGCGGCGTCACCGGGACCGGCGCCGCGCTCGATGCCGCGACACGCGGTCTGAACGTCGCGCTCGTGGAGCAGCGCGACTTCGCGTCCGGCACGTCGAGCCGTTCCAGCAAGCTCATCCACGGAGGTCTGCGCTACCTCGAGCAGCTCAACTTCGCGCTCGTGTCCGAGGCGCTCGACGAGCGTGGCCTGCTCATGAACCACCTCGCCCCGCACCTCATCAAGCCGGTCTCGTTCCTCTACCCGCTCACCCATCGGATCTGGGAGCGCGCCTACGTCGCGGCGGGCGTGACCCTCTACGACACGATCGGTGGCGCCAAGCAGCTGCCCCGGCACCAGCATCTGTCCAAGCGCAAGGCCATGCGGATGTTCCCCGGCCTGAAGCAGTCGACGATGATCGGCGCGGTCCGGTACTGGGACGCACAGGTCGACGATGCCCGCCACACCATGACGATCGCGCGCACCGCCGCCCATTACGGCGCCGCGATCGCGACCAGCGCGAAGGTCGTCGGGCTCCTGCGCGAAGGAGAACGCGTCTCGGGCGTGAAGGTCCGCGATCTCGAGGGTGGCGACGAGCTCGAGGTCCGCGGCAGCCAGGTCATCAACGCCACCGGCGTCTGGGCGAACGAGATCCAGGAGTACGCCGGGCGTGGCCGGGTCAAGGTCCGTCCCTCGAAGGGCGTGCACCTCGTCGTCCCCCGCGACCGCATCCACGCCGATCCGGACACGGGCGTGATCCTGCGGACCGCGACCTCGGTGTTGTTCATCATCCCGTGGGGTCGACACTGGCTGCTCGGCACGACCGACACCGACTGGGAGCTCGACCTCGCTCACCCGGCCGCCAGCGCCGCGGACATCGACTATCTCCTCGCGCAGGCCAACACGGTCCTGCGGACCCCGCTCACCCACGCCGACGTCGAGGGCGTGTTCGCTGGCCTTCGCCCGCTGCTCTACGGCGAGACCGAGGAGACCTCGACGCTGTCACGCGAGCATGCGGTCGCGCAGTCCGTCGCCGGGCTCATCACGATCGCCGGCGGCAAGTACACGACCTACCGGGTCATGGCGAAGGACGCCGTCGACATCGCCGCACGCAACCTCACCAAGCGCGTCCCGGACTCGATCACCGAGAACATCCCGCTGATCGGTGCTGCGGGCTACCACGGGGCGTGGAACTCACGCCACCGCATCGCCGCCGACGTCGGGCTGCACGTCGCCCGCATCGAGCACCTCCTCAACCGCTACGGCTCACGCATCCACGAGATCCTGGGGCTCATCGAGGAGAACCCGGATCTCGCGGAGCCGTTGCCCGGCGCGGACGACTACCTCGCCGCCGAGGCAGTGCACGCGGTGATGTACGAGGGAGCGATGCACCTCGACGATCTCCTCGCGCGCCGCATGCGGATCTCGATCGAGTCGTGGGATCGCGGCGTCGCCGCGGCGTCGGCCGTGGCGGACCTCGTCGCTCCGGTCCTCGGCTGGGACCAGGACGACATCGACCGAGAGGTCGAGCACTACCGCGCGCGGGTCGAGGCCGAGCGCCAG
>CBDTYW010000351.1:0-2911 GCA_965364735.1 uncultured Nitriliruptoria bacterium | reverse complement strand
CAGCCCGCTCGCCACGCCGCGAGCGGGCCGCACCCGCGTCCCCGGCTCCACGGTGCTGGTCGCCCGCCCTGGATCAGGTTCCTGCGGCGATGCCGGCGTCGACGAGCGCACGGGCGGCGGCGACCGGGTCATCTGCCAGCACCAGCGACTCGCCGACGAGGACCGCGTCGGCGCCCTGGGCGTGGACGGTCGCGATGTCTGCGGGGCCGCGGATGCCGGACTCGGCGACGGCGATGATCCCGTCGGGGATGCCGGGGCGGAGCTTCGTGAAGGCGTCGCGGTCGACCTCGAAGGTGCGCAGGTCGCGGGCGTTGACGCCGAGGATCGTCGGGGAGATCGCGAGGGCGCGGTCGAGCTCGTCGGCGGCGTGGATCTCGACGAGGACGTCGAGGCCGGCCTCGCCGGCGACGTCGTTGAAGCGGGCGAGCTCGTCGTCGGTCAGCGCGGCGACGATCAGCAGCACCGCGGCGGCACCGGCGGCGCGGGCCTGCCAGATCATGTGCTCGTCGACGACGAAGTCCTTGCGGATGCACGGCGTGCGCGGCGACGGGGCCTCGAGCGCGGCGACGGCCTCGAGATCCGCCAGCGTCCCCTTGAATCGGCTCGGCTCCGTCAGCACGGAGATGCAGGCGACGCCACCAGCGCGGTACGCGGTCGCCTGCGCGACGGCGTCCATGTGGGGAGCGAGGTCACCCTTGGACGGCGACGCCCGCTTCACCTCGGCAATCACCCGGACGCCGGGGGCGCGCAGCGCGTCGAGGAACGACGGCGGCACCGACGTGGCGAGCGCGCGTTCGCGGACCGAGTCGGTGGACTCGGAAGCGCGTTCGGACGCCACGCGATCGCGGGTGTCGGCGAGGAGGTCATCGAGGAAGGTGCTCATGCCGGACAGCCTACGGCTGCGCTTGCAGGACCGGAACGTCGGCCGCGGTGAGGCTGCGGATCCAGGCCATCGCGAGGTCCTCGGCGCGCCGGACGTCGTCCGGATCGACGCGGTCGCTCGTGTCGCGGGGCGTGTGCAGCGTCTCGTCGGGGCCGGACCACAGGAACGCTGCCGGGCGTCCTGCGCGGGCGAACGGGCCGTGGTCGGAGATGTCGCCGCGAGCCTCGACGAAGAACTCCCCCGCTGATCCCTCGGACTCGGCGACGGCCATGAGTCGGTCGGCCAGGGTCCGCGGGCCCACGTCGAGCCAGCAGATGCAGTGCTGATCGCCGTTGCCGACCATGTCGATGCTGAGCGCAGCGGCCACGAGGTCCCCGCGGGCATCGGCGTAGCGCCGGGAGCCGATGTGGTGGAGGCGCGGTGTCGCCGGCTGGAACTCCTCAGCCCCGAACGCGACGAACACGACCGGGACGGCGAGCGCCTCGGCGGCGAGTCGCTCGACCAGCGAGACGATGACCCCGACGCCGGTGGCGTTGTCGTTCGCCCCCGGTCCCCCGCCGCGGGTGTCGAGGTGTGCGCCGACGACGATGTGTGGCCGATCGAGGTCGGCGAGGTCACGGACGCCGATGATGTTCGACGTCGAGCCGCCCTGCGGCAGGGGGAACTCGTCGCTGATGACCTGGAGCCCCGCCGCGCGGAACCAGCCGGCGACGCGCTCGCGGGCGGCCGCGTCTCCTGCGGAGCCGGCCTCGCGTCGCCCGATCTCGTCGGCGAGGATCAACATGACCTCGTGAGCCCGCGACACGTCGGCGGCGGTGGGCACCACCACGGGGGCGCTCGGGACCTCCGCGGGCTGGGCGGTTGCCGAAGCGGTTGCCGAGGCGGTCGGCGTCGCGACCTCCGGCGGTGCCGACCCCGCGATCGGGGTCGCGGAGCACGCAGCAGCGAAGAACATGAGCGCCACGGCGCCTCGTCGCATGTCAGGCTCCTTCGGGGAGCAGCACCGTGAAGCTGGTGCCGGGGTTGCCATCGACTCCAACGCTGCCGTCGACGTGCACGGTTCCGCCGAGCCGGGACACGAGCTCCGCGACGATCGCGAGCCCCAGGCCGGTCCCGACCTCACGCTCGCCGCGGTACCGGCGCCAGAGGGCGTAGCGGTCGAACGCGACCGCGACGTCGGCCGCGGCGATTCCGGGGCCGGTGTCGGCGACGGTGAGCTCGACACCGCCACCACCGGCCGTCGTCGCGGTCAGCGCCACGGTCCCGCCCGACGGCGTGACCCGCAGGGCGTTGGCGACGAGGTTGTCCAGCACCTGCCGGAGCCGGACGGGGTCGGTGGTCAGCGGGCACGCCTCGGCCTCGACGACGAGCGCGACGCCCGCCTCGTCAGCCACACGTGCGGCCGCGTCGGCTGCGGCGCGCACGAGGTCGGCTGCGTCGGTCGCGACGGCGTCGACGGTGAGGTCATCCGCATCGATCCGGGCGAGCAGCATGACGTCGTCCACCAGCCGGCCGAGGCGCTGTGCTTCGTCGTCGACGACCTCGAGGGCGAAGCGGGTCCGGTCCTCGCCGGCGAACTTCCCGGCGAGCAGCCCCTCGGTGTAGCCGCGGATGTTGGTCAGCGGGGTCCGCAGCTCATGGGCGGCGGATCGGAAGAACCCCTGCTGCTCCTGACGCGCAGCGTCGAGCGCGGAGGCCATCGCGTCCACGCCCCGCGCCAAGTCGCCGAGCTCGTCAGCGCGAGCGTTCAGCGCGGGCGTCGAACGCCTCGTCAGATCGCCGTCGGCGAGCCCGCCGACGACGTCCTCCAGATCGCGGACCGGCCGGGCGAGCCGGTCACCGACGAGCAACCCGAGCCCGGCCACCCCGAAGAGGGCGAGGAGGCCGACGAGCAGCAGCTGCGCGCCGATCCCGCGAGAGACCGCGGCGATCTCGTCGACGTCGCGCACCGCGACGACGGTCGGACGCCCGGCGACCCCGGCAAGGACCACCTCACGACCCGCGACCTCGGCGCGGGTCGCGACGTCC
>CBDTYW010000350.1:0-2951 GCA_965364735.1 uncultured Nitriliruptoria bacterium | reverse complement strand
GCGAGGTCGCGGTCGGCGCGCGTCGCGGCGCGGGCCTCCTCCGTGACGAGCTGTGTGGCGAACGGGCGGACCAGGTCCTCGCGGCCGTGCTCGGTCAGGAAGGCCGAGACCACGTCGACGGCGGTCTCGTCGTCGACGACCGGAGTCCCCTCGACGTAGAACGCCCGCTGCAGATGGTGCAGCGCGGGACGGGCGAGCTCGGGCGCGAGCTCCCGGACCACCACGACGGCGCGGCAGGTGACCTCCGTGTCGTAGCGCCAGTCGCGACGGTCGAGCACGTGGAGGTCGAACGGCTGCCCGGAGGCGCGGTCGACCTGCTCCCAGTGGTGCCCGAGCTCATCGGCAAGGCGGTCCGTCATCATCCTCGCCTCGGATCCGCCGCGCAGCCCGCCCATGACGAGCTGCACCGGCAGCTCATAGCGCTCGGCGACCGCCTCGATGACCGGGGCGAACCCCCAGCACCAGGAGCACATGGGGTCGGCGACGTACACGAAGCTCGGCTGCTCGGACATGAAGAGGCTCTCAGCGGGGTGGACCAGGGACAACCCCGGAGTCCGCCTCGCCCTTCCCGGGCCAGGATCGACTGTGCGCTGAGGAGCGGGCTGACTCCCGCTGCTCAGCGCGCCGTCGGGAGCGCCCGCATGCCGTCCATGACGGCGTCGGTGAGGTCCGTGCGGTCGTGACGGGCAAGCCAGCCCGCGCGGTCGGCATCGACGATGACGCGGCCGCGATCGATCAGGACGACGCGTTCCAGCGCGGGATCCAGCGCGTCGAAGCGGTGGGTCGTGAGGACGATGCCGACGCCGGCGCGGGCGATCATCTGCAGCGCCCCAACCAGCCAGGCCATGCCGGCCGGGTCGAGGCCGCGATCGGGTTCGTCGGCGATCAGCACGTCCGGGTCATCGAGCATCACCGCGGCGAGCGCGTGACGGGCGCGCATGCCGCGCGACCACGACGTCGCGTGGTCGGCCGCACGGTCACGGAGGCCGAACGCATCGAGGACCTCCTCGACTCGGTCCTCCCCGATCCCCCGTTCGCCGGCGACGCTGAGCAGGTGCTCGCGCCCCGACATCACGTCCGGGACCACGATCTGGTCGAGCAGCGCCCCGACGCGTATCCCGTCGGCGACGTCGATCGTCCCGGAGGTCGGCGGGATCATCCCCGCCAGCACGCTCGCCAGCATCGTCTTGCCGGAGCCGTTGTCGCCGACGACGGCCGTGACCTCGCCGGCGCGCACGTCGAGGTCGACCTCGCAGAGGACGGCGTCCGTTCCGAAGGCAAGCGTCAGGTCGCGCAGCGCCATGAGGCGTGTCGGCTCGGTCACGAGATCTCGAACGCCTTCGCCACCTCGGGGCGTCGCAGCTTCCAGATGAACCCGTCGAAGAAGATGTGCATCGCGCCCATCGTCAGCAGGACGATCGTGTAGACCGCCGGCGACCAGCTTCCCTTGATCAACGCCAGCACGGTGAAGACGGCGATGAGGAACCCGGCGATGGCCCCGAACCTGCCGAACGGCGTCCGTACCGAGCGGCCGACGGGCGAGGGGTCGACAGGATCGACGTAGCGGGTCTTGAGCGCCTGGTGGATGATCACGAAGTACTCCGCGGCGTGCGCCCCGACGTAGCCGACGAACCCGACGACCGGGTCGATCAGCATGACGACGAACAGCAGCGCGGTGGTCCCGACGTAGAAGTGCTTCGCCCGGTTCATCGCGGCACCGAGGGCGCGCTCCGCCCGGACCCAACGGGCAGTCAGCACGCCGACGCCGACGAACACCGGGGCGAGGAGCAGCCGTGCAAGTGGACGGAGCGAGGTGAGCACCTCGATGCCCGACTCGTTGCGCGCCCCGAGCTCGATCTGGGCGAGCGCCCCGACGGTGCGGGTGTCCGCGGCAGCCCAGACGAGCACCAGCACGAGCCACGAGATCAGCATCCGCTTCTCGAGCGTGCCGTGGTCGTCGCCCCCCTTGCGTCCGTAGATCCGCGTCAGCCCGAAGCGCTGCATGAGCGTGTGCTCGGCGTTCCAGAGCCCGCCGATCACCCCGACGGCAACGAGGCTCACGTGCACGCCCGCCCAGATGGCGGCGGCGAGGACGAACGGCGCGAACATGAACACCTTCGGCTTCACGGCGAACTGCCGTGGGTCGCCGTAGACGAGGCCGAGCGTGAGCGGCTGGTGTGCAACCGAGAACAGCAGCGTGGCTGCCACGAGCTGGTTCAGGTGGTTCTGGTTGCCCCGCACGGCGAGGACCGCCAGCGAGAACGGCACCCACGCGAGCGCCATGGGGATGTCGATCGACGGTGTGTGGATCCAGCGCGGTCGAGCACGCGCCGGAGCATCGAGCATCACCGCCGTCACCCGCACTCCACTCGTCTGGGAACCCGCGTCGCCAGACGTCGCCAACGCTACCCCTCGGGTGGACACCATCGCTCGGACATCCAGCCACCCGGACGGCATGGCCCAGTGCGCCGTATGGTTGTCTCGCGCCCCGCTGGGGTCTCACCGAAGCGAGCACGACGTGGCGACAGCGGCCGTCCCGAGCATTCTCCGCCCGCCGCTGACCGTCCCGTCACGCCGCGCTGCGGACTGGGTGATCCCGCTCGGCTCCGGCATCGCGCTCGGGCTGTTCTCGACGGCGACGGACCGCACCGAGAGCTTCGTGTTCGTCGGCCAGCTCGCCGGGATCTGGCTGCTCGTCGCCGCTGGCGTCGGGGCGAGCACGCGACGGGCACACCACGCTGCCGCTGCTGCGACCGTGACGCTGCTCGCTGCCGTCGCGACCTACTACATCGCCTACTTCGTGAACTTCGATCACCTGAACCGACTGTGGAGCTCGTGGGCGACGGTCTCGCTGGTCGTCGGGCCGCCGGCCGGAGTTGCCGGGTTGCTCGCGAAGCGCGGGCGCCGGGGCTGGCGCCGAGCCCGCACACAGGCGTGACGTGATCAATCAG
>CBDTYW010000349.1:0-3014 GCA_965364735.1 uncultured Nitriliruptoria bacterium | reverse complement strand
GTCGAGGAAGCGCTGCGCGGCCGGTCGTCCGACCGCACCGATCAGCACCGCCTCGACACGCCCCGACGCTGCGTGCGCCTCGAGGCTCGGGTCGGGCACGTTGGCGCCGAGGAAGTCGACGTTCCAGCCGGAGAACGCGAGCACCACGGCGCCCGCGATGAGGCCGAGGTCGTGCTGCTCCCCGGCCGGTGAAGCCGCGACGAGCCGACGGGCGTGGCCGCTCCCGGCCGAGCGCAGCAGACGGATCAGGCGAGGCCGGATCACGTTGGACGCGACGTGCTCGCGCACGATGCGGGCCGGATCCTCCTGCCAGCCCTCGCCCAGCCAACGCAGCGACGGCATCACGACCTCGTCGAGCGCCTGCGGCACCGTGAGTCGGCCGAAGACCGCGTCGAGCGCGCGCTCGATGGCCTCGGGAGACAGGTCATCGATCGCCGCCTGGAGATCGACGCGCAGCTGACCGTTCGGGGTGCTGCGGGCGGGGTCGAGAGGCACGCGCTGCGCGTCGTCGAGGATCTGCGCGGCGGCCCGGGAGGCCGACATCCCGTGCTCGGTCAGCTCGACCATCGTCTGGACCCGGGTGATGTCGCTCGGCCCGTAGAGCCGGTGCCCACCTGCCGTGCGCTCCGGCTGGAGCAGCTCGTAGCGGCGCTCCCACGCCCGCAGCGTGGGTTCAGCGACGCCCGTGCGACGGGCGACCTCGCCGATGCGGAAGTGGTTGGACGACAGCGCGGTTCCGGTCTGGTGCAGGGATCGAATCAGGTGCGGTCAGATCAGGCGACGGTGGGCCGCCCAGGCGGTCAGCTCGTGGCGGCTCGACAGCTGCAGCTTGCGCAGCACCGAGGAGACGTGCGTCTCGACGGTCTTGATCGAGATGTGGAGCTGGCCGCCGACCTCCTTGTAGGTGTAGCCGCGGGCGATGTGGCGCATCACCTCGCGCTCACGGTTCGTCAGCAGGTCCAGCTCTGGATCGATGTTCTTCGGGGCGGCCCCCGCGAAGGCGTCGAGGACGAAGCCCGCGAGGCGCGGGGAGAAGACCGCGTCGCCGTCGCGGACCCGGTGGATCGCGTCGACCAGCTCGTCCGGAGCGATGGTCTTGGTGACGTAGCCGCGGGCGCCGGCCCGGATGATCCCGATGACGTCGTCAGAGGCGTCGGACACGCTGAGCGCGAGGAACGTGATGTCCGGGGCCTGCGTCGTGACGGCCGACAGCACCGCCAGCCCGCCGCCACCGGGGAGGTGGACGTCGAGCAACACGACCTCGGGCTGCAGCTCGAGGATGATCCGGACCGCCTCTTCGACGTCGCCGGCCTCCCCGACCACTTCGACGGTCCGACCGAGCTCGGCGCGGACACCGGCGCGGAAGAGCCGGTGGTCGTCGACGAGGACGACGCGCACCGGCGGGGCGACGGCGGTCGCGCGGAGGGCGGGATCGCTCATGTGGCGCTCCGGTCGTGGGGCTGGTTGGTCGGGTTGCGGGGCAGGCGGATCTCGACTTCGGTGCCGACGTCGGGTGTGGAGGTGATGGTCGCCGATCCACCGAGCCGCGCCATCCGGCCGCGGATCGAGTCGCGCAGCCCGCGCTGGCCCGGGCCGACCGTGCTCTGGTCGAACCCACGGCCGCGGTCGCGGACGAAGGCCTCGAGCGACTCCGTGTCCGCCTCGACATACAGGTCGATGCGGCCCACGCCGGCGTGGCGGGCAGCGTTGACCATGGCCTCGCGCACGGCGCGAAGGGCCTCGAGGACGTCGGCGTCCGGCGTGAGATGACCCACGACCACTGCGTCGACGCTGATCTCGTGGTCCTCCTCGACGTCAGCCACGATCGCGTCGACCGCTGCGGCGAGCGTCGACGGAACCTCGTCCTCGCCGACCCCGCGGCCGCCGAGCGCCCCGTCGCCGTACAGCCAGGCCCGCAGCTCACGTTCCTGCCGACGCGCGAGCGTGACCATGCGGGTCGGTCGGTCGGCGTTGCGCTGGATCAGCGCCAGGGTCTGGAGCACGGAGTCGTGCAGGTGGGCTGCGAGCTCGGCGTGGGTGGTGGTGCGGATCCGTTGGCGCCGCTCCTCACGCCCCGCCGCCACGACGCCGGTGAGCCAGGGTCCGAGGAGCAGCAGCACGCCAGCGGTGGCGACCGCCACCGTCAGCAGCGCGTTGCCGAGGTCCGCGAGGTCGACGTTGACGACGAGCGCCCCGAACATGCCGGCCGCGATCAGACCGGCTCCCGCGAGGCTCTGCCACCACGTCGGCAGGGTCGGGCGCCCCAGCGCGACGGAGGTCCTGCTGGCCGACTGCGCGTCGGCGGGGCGCGAGGAGACCACCGCGGAGCCGAGGCCGGCAAGCGTGATGGGCCACACAACCGCGTCGCTGCTCCAGATCCCGAGCGCGCGCAGGAGGAGCAGGGTCCCGAAGAACCCGATCCCGAGGCCGACGTACTGCGCCGTGCTGGCGCCGGGCACGTGGTCGATGTCGCGGTCCGCCGGGTCCGGTGAGGACGAGATCATCCAGGCGACGAAGTAGGCGAGCGCACCGATGCCGTTGGCGAACGCGAACACGACGAAGGCCGCCCGGATCACGGCCGGCGAGACGCCGAGCATCCTGGCAAGGCCTGAAGCGGTGCCGGTGAGGACACGGTCCTCCGGGTCCCGGCGCAGCGTGACGCTGCCGACCGGCCGCAGCGGTGGCATCTGCGGTGGCGGGGGAGGCGCGGGGAGCGTGCTCAACGACGACTCGAGGTGGTTCGGACGGCATCGCGGTGTGCGACGACGCTTCGCATGGTCGCACACGACCCCGGGCAGGGCATCGGGGTCGTCCCCGGTCCGTCCCGGAAGATCTCAGGGTCCACTCAGGGTGCTCCCCGATACCGCTGACGTCGCTCGGGGGTGAGGATGTGTTCGTTGTCGGAAGCATCCGTCGACCCATCGAGACGGGGCACGAGCGTGACCACACCCGACCAGACGACCGGCCCGACCCCCAACGAGGGGCCGGGCGCGACCCCACCGCCCGGCGCCACC
>CBDTYW010000348.1:0-3022 GCA_965364735.1 uncultured Nitriliruptoria bacterium | reverse complement strand
CGAGTTCTGCCGGCTCGCGGAGCTCGGTGTGACCGATGTCCTGCTGATCCCGTGGTTGTTCACCGGGGCGGACCAGGACGACGTCGCCGCGAAGATCGAGTCCCTGTCGTGGTTCCACGGTGAGGTCATCCAGCCCGTCCACGACCGCCTCGGCCTGCCCACCTGACCGTCCACGAACGGCGCACCACATGAACCGCATCACGCTGCCCGCGATCGAGCTGTCCGCCCTGCCGGAGCACCCTGCCCGCACCGCGACGATCCGCTCGATGCGCGCCGTGGAGGCCGGCGACCGGGAGGGCTGGCTCGCCTGCTTCGCCGCGGACGCGATCGTCGAGGACCCCGTCGGCCCGAGCGTCTTCGACGAGTCCGGCGACGGTCACCGCGGCATCGAGGCGATCGCCGCGTTCTGGGACTCCGCGATCACGGGCGCTGCGAAGATCGAGTTCCTGATCGAGCGCTCGCATGCCGGCGGTGACCGCTGCGCCAACGTCGGCCGCATCCGCAACACGATGCCCGACGGGTCGGTGGTCACCGTGACTGGGGCGTTCGTCTACCGCGTCGACGCCGACGGCCAGGTCGTGCACCTCCAGGCGTTCTGGCAGATGGACCAGATCAACTTCGCCGCCGCTCCGGAGTGACCCGGGGGTCAGGCCAGCCCGACCTGTCGACGGACCTGCTGCCACACGAGGCGGACCTCGCCCGACTCGGCGGAGCCCGGGGTGATGCCCAGCTCGTCGATCAGCTGCATGACGCGGCTGCGCGGCACGCCCAGCTCCTCCGAGGAGGCGACGAGGCTCTCCACGGTCCGGGGGTTGGCGCTGATCAGCGACTCGGCGTCGACGGACGGGGCGGCTTCTGCGACCTCCTCGAGGTCGAGCTGGGCCGTGAGGTTGAGCGTCGCGAGGCGCGCGAGCACCCAGACGACCCCGGCGCCAAGGGCCACGAACCCGGCGAGGATGACCGCGGACTGCGGGGCGGTGCTCGTGCACAGCCCGGTGAAGGCGTCGCACTCGGGGCGCAGGTAGCGCCACAGGTAGGCGGCGCCGACGATGGTGATGAGCAGGTACCGCAGGACGCGCATGTGCCGGTCGGCGGTGGTGAGAAGCTGCGTGGAGTTCATGACGCCGGCCTCGGCTTGGCATGGGCGTCGCCCGATCTGAACGACCGTGCAGGTGTACGCCTCCATGGCGCTGGCCGGCCACTGGTCGAGATGGTGGCCGCTCGCGTCGTCGTTCAGCTGGAGAGCATCGCAGGCCGGACCTGGTGAGCGCCGCTGATCAACGGGCGATGTCCGGGAACGCAACGACGCCCCGCTGCGAACAGCGGGGCGTCGGGGAAGTGCGCGTCGGTCAGACGGTGGCGTCGACCTTGGTGTCGTTCTTCTTGCGGCCGGCGACCACGAGGAGACCACCACCGAGGAGGACCGCACCGGCGATGATGCCGAGCGTCATCGAGGAGGAACCGGTCGAGGGGAGCTCGCCTGGCGGCGCCGGGGCGACGGTGGAGATGTCCGAGGTGGTGTACGGCGAGCCGTTCGTGGCGGTGCCCGAGAGGACGGAGCCGTAGGAGCGGCCGTCAGGGGCGTCCGTCGGCACCTGGTAGGTGAAGCTGACGTTGCCGTCCGCGTCCGCCGTGGTGGTGCCGGAGGTGATGACGGCGCCGGTGGAGTCGGTCACCGTGTAGTTGACCGAGGAGCCGGGCATGAAGCCGCCGGACGTGACGGTGACGATGTCGCCGGGGCGCGGGTTCTCCGGCTGCGAGGATGCACCGTTGTTGGCCTGAGCCGGCGGGTACTGCGCGAACGAAGGTGCCGCGAACAGCATCAGCATCGCGAGGAGCGCGAGGACGACGGTGGACGAGCGGCGGACGGTGCTGATCATGAGCGACCCCAGGCAATGAGAGTGGGACGACGGCAGTCGACCCGGGTTTCCGACGTCCAGTCGACAGCGGCCGACTCACCCTGAGGGTTCGCATGCCTACGGTCTGTCAGAACGTCCGGGCGATGGTAGCAGGGACCCCGGCAGTGCGTTGCACGGATCTGTGCCGGATTCCCGGCGGGGCGGTCATCGGTTCCCCGTGCGGTGACGTTGAGATTCACTGCTCCGATCGGCTCGTGTCGATGGCCGCACGCCGCTAGAGTTCGCGGTCGCGCTTCGCAGCGTTTGCCGGGGGGGCAACGAATGACGAGCTCAGCGATGCATCGACTCCAACGACCTGCTCGCTACGCGATCGACCTCACGGTGATCGTCGTGGCGTGGTTCCTCGCGTTCGTGGTCCGCTTCGACGCGACGTTCTCGTCGGACCGCCTCACGATGATCGCCGTCTCCGGGGCGTTCGTGGTGGCGCTGAAGCTCGTGCTGATCGTGGTCACCGGTTCGCAGCGGCGCTCGTGGCAGTACACGACCCTGCGCGACATGGTCCGTCTGGCCGTCGTGGTGCTCACGGCTACTGGGGTGTTGGCTGCGCTGCGGGGTCTGCCGATCGCTGAGCACCTGACCGGCTTCTGGGTGCACCTGCGGGTCCCGTACGGCGTGATCCTGGCTGATGCGCCGTTGACGTTCATGGGCCTCGCCGGGGTTCGGGTGCTGCGGCGCATGCTGAGCGAGCGGGCAGAGGCGATCCGTCGTGCCCGGCCGCCGGGCGGCGCAGCTCAGGGGCCGGACTCGCGGCCGCTGCGTGCCCGCGATCTCCAGCCGGTGCTGCTCATCGGGGCGGGTCGGGCTGGCGTGCTGACGGCGACGGAGCTGCAGAAGCGCCCGGAGCTCGGGCTGCGCGCGGTCGGCTTCATCGACGACAGCCCGGCGAAGATCGGCCGCACCGTCGCCGGCCTGAAGGTGTTCGGCTCGACCGACCAGCTCAGCCACATCGCGGGGCGGCACGGCATCAAGGCGGTGGTGATCACGATCGCGAACGCGGGGCGCGACGACATCCGTCGGATCGTGGAGATCTGCAAAGACGCGTCGCTGGAGACCCAGATCGTCCCGGGCATCGGCGAGATCGTTGCCGGCAACGTCCAGATCAC
>CBDTYW010000347.1:0-3052 GCA_965364735.1 uncultured Nitriliruptoria bacterium | reverse complement strand
CTGCGCGATCTCGGCGCCGACGACGCCGACGAGCCGGTCGACGTCGTCCTGCTGTGCGAGGTCGACGGTGAACACCGCGACGCCGAGGTCACGGATCAGCGGGCCGAGGTCGGAGTTGTCGAGTCGTTGGTTGGTGGTGCGGATGCCGGTCTGGCGCTCGGCCTGCTGGGTGCTCTTCGCGATCGCGGCGAGGTCCGACGCCGCCTGGGCGGTCAGGAACCGGCCGGCGAGCACCGCCCCGACGCCGGAGACGAGGACGACCGCGAGCAGGGCCGTGACGACGGTCGCGAGGGTGAGACGGGCGCGCAGCCGCATCAGCGGTCGCTGACCCGGTAGCCCACGCCCCGCACGGTCTGGATCGGCGAGGCGTCGCTGAGCTTGCGCCGGATCTCCTTGACGTTGACGTCGATGGTCCGCGGGTCGATCCACTCGGCGCTGCCCCAGACGCCCTCGAGGATCTGCTCGCGTGACAGCGCGACACCGCGGTTGCGGACGAAGAAGACGAGCAGGTCGTGTTCCTTCGCTGTCAGCGGAACCTCGTCGTCGCCGTTGCGGACCAGACGGGCGGCGACATCGATCGTCACGGTCCCGATGCGGAGCACGTCGTCGACCGTGTCAGCGCGCTGCGCGGCCATCCGGTTCCGTCGCAGCACGGCGTTGACCCGTGCGACGAGCACCGCGGGGCTGAACGGCTTCGTGACGTAGTCGTCCGCTCCGATCTCGAGGCCGAGGATGCGGTCCGCTTCGTCGTCGCGGGCCGAGACCATGATGATCGGCACATCGCTGATGCCGCGGAGCCGACGGCAGACGTCGACCCCGTCCATGCCCGGGAGCATCAGGTCGAGCAGCACGATGTCCGGCGCGTCGTCCGCGAGCGCCGCCTCCGAGAGCGCCAGCCATGCTCCGTCGCCGGTCTCGTGGCAGGTGACGTCGAAACCTTCGGCGTCGAGGTAGGTCCGCAGGAGCTCACGGATCCTGGGGTCATCCTCGACGACGACGGCGCGGAGCACGGGGGTGTTCATGCCCGAACGCTAGCCAGCGGTCCTGTGAACCGGCTGAGGAGCCGGTCCGGTCAGACCGACGCGACCATCGCCTGACGGATCTCGCGGACCTGGCTGAACAGCGCGACGGCGGCGGCGATGAGGGCGGTGTTCGCGACGGCGATCACCGCGAAGCCCTGCATGATCTCCGCGCGCGCAGCGGTGGCGGCGGGAACGCCGGGGACGAGGAGCCCGAAGACCGCGGCGATGACGAGCATCGCCGTGATCCCGAGGACGCGCTGGCGGTCACCGCGTGGGTAGCGCTCCTCGAGCGTCCCGTTTCGCTGCGCGTGCGCGAGCGTCCAGGCCTCGTCGAGGACGCGTGGCGCGACGATGGCGTTCACGCCCGGGATCGCGAGCGCGACGGCCGCGCTCGTGGCCTTGCGGGTGGCGACGCCCTCATGGCCGATCGCAGCCCGCTCGTAGACGGCCTTGATCCAGCTCGCCAGCGCGGCGACGACCGCGACCATGACGACGATCTGGCCGATCCCGAGCAGGTGATCGGCCCCTTCGAGCCCGCGAGTGCCGAATCCACCGGCGGTCGCGATCCCGAGCCTGACGACGCCGAACGCGGCGCCGGTGAGCACGGCGACCGACGCGGTGCGACCGAGCGTCTCGACCTTCGCGATCGACGTGGACATCGGCTGGGACGTGATGGCGCTCAAGGTGATGCTCCCGGGTGACCGTACGGAGGGGTGGACGGGAAGGTCACGCCCCGCTCCTGCGGGTTCGCCTCGCGGGTGCGGAACTCCTCCACGAGCTCGGTCAGGGTGCAGTCACCGCACGTCAGTCGTGCAGCATCGCCGCGGCCTGGACGGCGGCGAGGACGGCGCCAGCCTTGTTGCGGGTCTCGGTCTCCTCCTCGGCCGGGTCACTGTCGGCGACGATGCCGGCGCCGGCCTGCACGTACGCGGTGCCGTCGTGCATGACGACGGTGCGCAGCGCGATGCAGGTGTCGAGGTTGCCGCGATGGTCGAGGTAGCCGATCGCTCCGGCGTAGGTGCCGCGCCGCGTCGGCTCGAGCTCGTCGATGATCTCCATCGCCCGGACCTTCGGGGCCCCGGAGACGGTGCCCGCCGGGAAGACCGCCCGCAGCACGTCGACGGCGTCCAACCCGTCGCGCAGCGTTCCGGTGACGGCCGAGACGATGTGCATGACGTGGGAGTAGCGCTCGACCTCCATCATCGTCCCGACCTGCACGGTCCCGATCTCGCAGACTCGTCCGAGGTCGTTGCGGGCAAGATCGACGAGCATCACGTGCTCGGCGCGCTCCTTCGACGAGGCGAGGAGCTCCTCCTCGTAGGCCCGGTCCTCGGCTGGCGTCTCGCCGCGTGGACGGGTCCCGGCGATCGGCCACGTCTCGACGTGATCGCCCTTGACCTGGACCAGCGCCTCGGGCGAGGAGCCGACGACCTGGAACTCGCCGACGTCGAAGATGAAGAGGTAGGGCGACGGGTTGATGACCCGCAGCGCCCGGTAGACGTCGAAGGCTGAGGCAGCGGTCTCGACCGCGAAGCGCTGGCTGACGACGGTCTGGAAGGTGTCGCCCGCGAGGATGTGCTCCTGGACGGTGCGGACCATCTCCTCATAGCGCTGTGGCGTCATGTTCGACGGGACGCGCTCGGGGCGGACCATGGCCGGTGGTGCTGCGGGGCGCGCGACCGTCGCGGTGTCGAGGCGCTTGATGACGGCGTCGCAGTCCCGGCAGGCGCGCTCGTACGCAGCGTCGAGGTCCGGGTCCTCGTCGACGATCACGTTGGTGACGACGGTGATGACCTGTCGGAGATGGTCGAGCCCCACGACGTGACGCGGGAACAGGACCATGACGTCCGGGAGCCCGAGGTCGTCCTCGGTGGTGTCCGGGAGGCGCTCGATCTCGCGGACGACGTCATAGCCGAGCATCCCGACGGCGCCGCCGTGGAAGGGGATGTCGAGGCCGTCGAGGTCCGTCGGCGCGCGTCGTGCGCGCATCGTCGCCTGGAGCGCGTCGAGGGCGGTGGTGGTATCGGCGG
>CBDTYW010000346.1:0-3072 GCA_965364735.1 uncultured Nitriliruptoria bacterium | reverse complement strand
GGCGGCGACCACACCCTCGGCGATCGCGTGGACGTCGCCGTAGACGGCGCGGCTGCCCTCGTCGTCCGCAGCACGGGCGTTGCGTCCGTCAGCCGCCGAGCCGCCCGCCTCGTCTCCGCCGATGACCGCAGCCATCTCCGCGGTCAGGTCGGCAAGAACCGGATCCGGGTCCTGCCAGGTCTGCGGCACGGCGTGGACGCCGTTGGCGAAGCCATGCACGTCCGCCAGCGCAGCGACGGGACCGCGCATCCGACCGGCGAGCCACGGGTCCGGCCGACGGACGTACTCGGGGTAGGCGCAGAGACGCTCGACGAGCTCGAACCCGCGGGCCGCGCTGCGGCGCTCAAGCTCTGCGATCTCGGGCCACGGCATCTCGGGGTTGACGTGATCGGGCGTGACCGGGGAGATGCCGCCCCAGTCGTCGATGCCGGCGTCGAGGATGCGCTCGTACTGGGCCGGGGACAGGTTCGGCGGCGCCTGCACGTGGGCCGTCGGTCCCATCACCACGCGCGTCGCGGCAACGGTCGCGAGCAGGTCGTCGAAGGTCGGCTCGGCGTGGTTGCGCATCGCCGTGTCCGGCTTGGCGCGGAAGTTCTGGACGATGACTTCTTGGATGTGGCCGTACTGGCGCGACAGCGCCCGGAGCGCATGGAGCGTGTCGGCACGCTCGACGAGGGTCTCGCCGATGCCGATCAGGAGCCCCGAGGTGAACGGGATGGAGAGCCGGCCGGCGTCGGTGATGGTGCGCAGCCGCACCGCAGGGTCCTTGTCCGGGGCGTTGAAGTGGGCGTTGCCCTTCTCCAGCAGCCGGGCGGACGTCGTCTCGAGCATGATCCCCATCGACGCGGAGACCTGCTTCAGCGACGCCATGTCGGTCCAGGACATCACGCCCGGGTTGAGGTGCGGGATCAGGCCCGTCTCTTCGATGACCTGGATCGAGACGGCGCGGAGGTACTCGAGGGTCGTGGCGTAGCCGCGGGCCTCGAGCCACGCGCGGGCAGCCGGGTAGCGCAGCTCCGGCTGGTCGCCGAGGGTGAACAGCGCCTCGCGACAACCTGCCTCCTGGCCGGCCTTCGCGATCGCGACGACCTCGTCCGGGCTGAGGAACGCCGGGAGGTCACCCTTGGGCGGCCACGCGAACGTGCAGTACCCGCAGGCGTCGCGACACAGGTGGGTCAACGGGATGAAGACCTTCCGGCTGTAGGTCACGCGACGGACGCCGGCGGGCTGCCCGGCGTCACGGATCTGACCACCGATCGCGACGAGCCGGTCGAGGTCGGCCCCGCGCGCCGTCATCAGCGACGCCGCCTCGTCGCGGGTCAGCGTCCTGCCGGTCTCCGCCCGCTTCAACGCACGCGGGAGGGTCCGCGCCAGCGTGGCGTCGTCGGGTGCTGCCTGCAACGGGCGACCTCTTCGTCGGGGCGAGAGCCTACGGGGGGACGCGGGAACACCTGTCACCGGTGACCGCGTTGCCATCAACATGCACCACTCCCTCCTGCCTCCCCGACCTGCACGCGCTCGTCGTCGACTCCACGGACTCGTCGCCGTCGCCGGCCTTGTGCTGGCTGCGTGCGGCGCCGGAACGCCGATGGCGGTGTCCGGCGCCGCCGAACGACCTGCGATCGTCGTCTCGACGCCCGAGCCGACGGCGGTTCTCGTCCCCCGTGAGCCGGCTGTCATCGCCGACCAGCAGCTCACGCTCGTCGAAGAAGGTCGAGGTCGAGGGACGCTCACCGTCGATGGCCTCCAGCGCAGCTTCGAGGTCTTCCTTCCGGCCGACGTCGACGGCCCCGTCCCGCTCGTCGTCGCGCTGCCCGGGTTCAGCCAGGACATCGATCGCTTCCTCGAGATGTCGTCGATCGACGAGGCCGCCGGCGCCGGCGGATTCGCCGTCCTCGTGGGTGAGGGCGTGGACACCTCGTGGAACGGCGGCGCGCAGTGCTGCGGCACCGCGCTGCGCGACGACGTCGACGACGTCGCGTTCGTCCGCGCCGCGGTGACGATGGTCACCGACCGGGTCGACGTCGACACGGACGCGATCGTGGCCACCGGCTTCTCCAACGGCGGCTACCTGACGAACCGGCTGGTCTGCGAGGCCTCCGACCTGTTCAGCGGGTTCGTCGTCGTGGCGGGCCTGCTCGCGGTCGATGACTGCACGCCCGCGGAGCCGGTGGTGATCCTCCACCTGCACGGCGCCCGTGACCCGCTGGTCCCGGTCGCCTCCGGCATCTTCAGCTTCGAGCGCTGGGTCGACCTGCTCGGCTGCTCCGGCACCGACGACGCCGCGTCCACGTCGACGCTCCGCGCGGAGGACGGCGTCGACTGCGATCCCGGCATGGTCGTCGAGCTGCGGGTGAGCGCGAGCGACACCCACACGTGGCTGCGCGAGGACGTCGACGCGAACGCCGAGCTCACACGGATCGTGCGCCTCGTCCAGGACCGCGCCTGATCGCGGGGCTGCATCCCGCGGCAACTAGCCTCGGCCGCCTCACCACGATCCTCGGAACCTGACGTGATCACCGTCCTCGCCGGCGGCATCGGCGCCGCCCGCTTCCTGCGCGGGCTCGTCCGCGCGGTCGACCCGACCGACGTCACCGTCATCGTCAACGTCGGGGACGACCTCGACGTCCACGGCCTGCGTGTCTGCCCGGATCTTGACACGATCACCTACACGCTCGCCGGCGCGATTCACCCCCAGCAGCAGTGGGGGCGCGACGACGAGCGCTTCATCATGGCCGAGGAGCTCGCCCGCTACGGCCAGCCGACCTGGTTCACGCTCGGCGACCGCGACCTCGCGATGCACACGTTCCGCACGATGCGCCTGCGCGAAGGAGCGTCGCTGACCGAGGTCACCGCCGAGATCGTCGACGCATGGGGACTCACGCTGCGGTTGCTGCCCGCCACCGACGACCGCGTGACGACGCGCATCGACACCACCGAAGGACAGGACCTGCACTTCCAGGAGTACTGGGTCCGCGATCGCGCGAAGCACGACGTCACGTCGGTCCGCCTCGCCGGCGCCGGGGCAGCGCGCCCCGCGCCCGGCGTCGTCGCCGCCATCGCGGACGCCGA
>CBDTYW010000345.1:0-3079 GCA_965364735.1 uncultured Nitriliruptoria bacterium | reverse complement strand
TGACGGGAGCGACGATCTGGCGGGCGGGACCGGCAACGACCTCGTCGACGGCGGCGGCGGCAACGACATCGTCGACGGCAACGCCGGCGACGACCTCCTGATCGGGGGCCCGGGCGACGACGTGCTGCGCGGGAAGACCGGCGACGACGAGCTCCGGGGCGGCGACGGCGACGACAACCTCAACGGCGGCGAGGGCGACGACAAGCTGCTCGGCGAAGAGGGCAACGACAGCCTTGACGGTGGCGAGGACGACGACTCGCTCTGGGGAGGTCCCGGGGTCGACGAGCTCATCGGCGGCTTCGGCGACGACGCCCTCGACGGTGGCGGCGACGCCGACGTCGTGATCGTCGCGGGCACGAAGGGATGGGACCGCGTCCAGGTGGGACCTGACCGCATCCTCACGGCGACCGACCTCGACACCATCGGTCGCGTCGAGACCGTTCGGGTCCGCACGCGCAACGGCACCGACGTCGTCGGTGTCGAGCCGCTCGATGGCGGCGACGTGACGTGGGTCGACGCCAACGGCGGCACCAACGTGAACGGCAACGACGTCGACGTCCTGGTCGTCGCCGACAGCGTCGGGCCGCTCGACAGCAAGGACGGCATCGACCAGCGCGGTGGCGCGCTGATCACCCACAAGGAGTTCGAGGAGGTCACGGGTCGTTCGCCGTACGCCGGCTTCCGCCTCGACGAGTACGCCGTCGAAGGGGCACGGGTCGTGCTCGACGGACGGCCCTCCTTCGATCCGGACGACGCGATCGTCACCTGGGAATGGGACCTCGACTGGACCGTCGACGCCGAGTTCGACGTCGATCGCAGCGGCGCCCAGAACGCGTTCGTCGTCGATGGCACACACACGCGCACGATCGCGCTGCGCGTGACCGACGCCTCCGGCAACACCCACATCGCCACCTCCCGCCTCAAGGTGCTGGATCGGATCGCCCGTGTCGCTGGTGACGACACGGTCGGCACCGACCGCATCGGCACGGCTGTGGCGATGAGCAGGTTGGCGTTCAGCACGGCCACGTCCGTCGTGCTCGCACGCGCCTTCGGGTCGCCTGCGGACGCGCTGGCGGGCACGGTGCTCGCGGCCGAGGTCGACGGCCCGCTGCTCCTGACCCGCACCGACGGGCTCGCCCCTGCGGTCGCGAAGGAGCTGCGCCGCCTGAAGGTCACCCGCGTGTTCGTCCTCGGCGGCACCGCAGCGATCTCGGACGACGTCGCCGCGGAGATCGAGGCCGACGGCATCATCGTCCAGCGCCTCGCCGGCGGGAACCGCTACGACACGGCGCGCAAGATCGCCCAGCGCGTGCTGGCGCTCGGCGGCCCCTTCGACTCGGCCGTCATCGCGTTGGGTCGAGCCACCCCCGGCATCGACGAGTGGCCGGACGCGCTCGCCGCCGGCAACCTCGCGATGGCGCTGCGCGCCCCGATCGTCCCGGTCGAGAACGTCCACGGGAAGGCGAAGATCCCGGGCAACTCCGACGACATCCTCGAGCTGCTCGAGCCCGGCGCGACCGTGTACGTCGCCGGTGGGGAGGCGGCGGTCCCGGCAGCGATCGTCGCGGAGCTCGAGTCGAAGTACTCCTTCACCGTCGTACGGGTGAGCGGCGAGAGCCGGTACGGGACGGCCTTGGCGCTCGCGCGCCACGCCGATGAACGCTCGGCCGACGACCTGCTCGACGTGGTGATCGTGGCGAGCGGTGCCAGCCCGGCCGACGCGCTTGGCGGCGTGGTCACGGCACGCCGTCTCGGCGGCGTCCTCGTGCTCGTTCCGTCGGCCGAGATCGCCGCCGACGGACGCGCCCCGGAGGTGCGCACCTTCCTCGATCAGTCCCCCATCGCCCAGGTCGTCGTGGCAGGCGGCCCGGGCGCCATCACCGACGCGGTCTTCGACGACATCCGCGACCTGCTCAGCGAGTGAGAACGCCCAATCGGGTCAATTCACCACAGCGCATGCCCAACCGCTCGCTGTGAAGCCGCCGGCCGCCCCACCATGCACTGCGTGCGATCGATGCACAGAACCAGACATTTTCTGACAATTTGACCCTCCTCCTCTTGAGTGACTAGCTCAATGGGACTAGATGTGCCCTCATGGATGTCGACGGGGAGGCACCGCATCATGATGGGGACACGCGGACGGCGAGCACTGCTCGCGCTGGTGGGCATGATGGTGCCCTTCACCGTCGGGATCGTCACGGCTGCGGCCGACGGGACGGAGACGCTGGGCGATCCGTCCGTGGTCCTGTACCCGGGCGATGACCTCGTGGTTGCGGGTGCGGGCCTCCGTGCCGGGCCCTCGTCGATCACCCTGAATGTCCCCGCGAACGCGGTCGTCGACCAGGTCCTCGCGTACTGGACCGGAGCCTTCACCGGCTCGGGGATCGGTGACGACACGATCACGATCGGTGGGGCCACCGTCACCGGTGACCTGATCGGCGGACCGACCTTCGCGTACCGCACCTCGACCGGCGGCCCGAAGGTCTACGCGTCGGCGTTCCGCGCCGACGTCACCGGCCTCCAGCTGGTCGAACCCGGCAGCAACACCGTCTCCGTGGCTGACCTCGACAACGACGTCGAGAACCCGGGAGCATCGCTGGTCGCCGTGATCTCCGACGGTCGTGACAACGTGGAGCTGGCCGGCTTCGACGGCCTCGACCTCGCGCACATGCGCTACTCCGGTCTCCGCCAGTCCACCGTCCCCCAGACGTTCGACGTCGGGGTGAGCGGTGACGATCGCGCCTACGACCTCAACCTCCTCGTCGGCTCCGTCGAGGCCGAGCGCGCCAACCGGATCGACGTCACCGTCGACGGCACGACCACGCGCTACGCCAACGAGCTGATGGACGCCGACGGCGGCAGCTTCGACACCTGGTCCGGCGAGGTCCTCGTCCCGGCCGGCGCTTCGAGCGTCACGGTGCAGCTGCTCTCCGAGAAGGACGACACCCGCACCAACCCGACCTCGCTGATGTGGATCGGTGCGTTCCTCGACCTCAACGACCCGACCACCACCGCGACGCCGGAGTGCTCCGACGGCCTCGACAACGACGGTGGCGGACTCACCGACATGGACGACCCC
>CBDTYW010000344.1:0-3087 GCA_965364735.1 uncultured Nitriliruptoria bacterium | reverse complement strand
TTCGGGTTCGCGGCAACAGCGCCGTCGGCACGGCCAATCGTGTAGACCATCCGCGGCTGCGCCAGGAACGCGGGAAGCAGGTTCACGTACGGCGACTGGTCGGGCTTCACCGGGACGTTCGAGCAGAGGGCCTCGCCACCCGGCAAGCAGCCCGGAGGAGTCGCAGGCGACGAGTTCCAGATCTGGTTGGAGATGTCGCGGAAGCCGTCCTCGAGCACGTCTCCCTGGGGACGCAGCACCGACATGTCGATCTCGATGATGAGCCCGCCGGCGCTGCGCGCCGCGCGGTTCTGGTCCACGACCTCCTCGTGGCCGACGAGACGCATCTGGATGCCGAACGCCTCGCGAAGGGTGGCGTCGTCGTTGATCGCCGGTGTGACCGGGTTGGGGATCAGCGGTGAGCCGCCGCCTCCGTCTTCGATGGGCTGCACGCCGTTCTCGTTGACGGTGTAGCCCTGCCCATTGATCGCAAGACCGCTGACGGTCGTCGAGCCTGACGTCACGGCGGTCACGGCGTCTGAGCTGATGATGACCGTGGTCTCGACGGAGTCGATCGTGACGGTGCCGCCGAGGATGTTGATGTCCTTGGCGGTGCTGATGACCGTCGTCGTGATGGCGCCGTCGACGATCTCGGTGGTCGAGTCCGACTGGAACTGCCCGCTGGCGAACTGCTCGTCGGTCCCCGTGTCACCGGTGTTCGCATAGCCGTGCGCCAGGTAGTCGATCGTGGTCGCCTGCATCGGCGCGTTGGGTGCGGGAGGCTGACTCGCGGTCTCCGGCCCGCTCGGGAACTGCGCCTCCGCCTTGAGCGGGTACGGCGGCGCGGCGGCGCCCAGCACGAGCGCGGCGATCGTGGGGAATCCGTCACCGACGAGCCCGCCCGGCCACATCTGGCTTCCCACCGCGCGACCCTGGGGGCCGGTGTTGAGCTTCGACAACGACCATGCGTACTCGGACACCAGGTGCGGCTCCCCCGGGTTGACCGGGACGGGCAGGACCGGCTCGAAGAACTGCACCCCGAACGGCGCGCCGATCCCCTGCCCGTCGAACCCGCCGATGCCGCCACGAGGATCGACGGGCGCCTCCTGAGCGAACACCGGCGCCAACCCCAGCCCGATCAGGAAGACGGACATGGCAAGCGCCGCGACCGCCCGCATCAGGTCTCGCCGGACCGCGGGCTTGACAAGGCGGGCTGCGGTCATGCTGCATCTCCCAGGTAGGCCTTGGACAGCTCGTCCGCGATGTCCTCGGGCTGGCCGATCGCCGTGATGTGACCGTGGACCATCACCACCGCGTACTCCGACACGGCGAGCGCCGTCCGGGCGAACTGCTCCACCACGAGCACGGAGACGCCGGTCTTCGCGATCTCGGCGACGATCTCGTAGAGCTCCTCGACGATCAGCGGCGCGAGGCCCATCGACAGCTCATCGAGGAGCAGCAGCCCGGGGTCGGTGGAGAGCGCCCGAGCCATGGCCAGCATCTGCTGCTCGCCGCCCGAGAGGTGTCCGGCGAGCTGGGTCCGTCGTTCCTTGAGCCGTGGGAACTGCGCGAACGACCGTTCGCGGATGTCGCTGTCCTTCGTGCCCACCAGCCCGAACATGCGCAGGTTCTCGTCGATGGTCAGGTTCGGGAAGATCCCGCGTCCCTCGGGGATCGTGCAGACCCCGGCCTTCGCGAGCTGGTGCGGCGAGCGACCGTTGACGTGATGTCCGTCGACGTGGACGTGTCCCGACGTCGGCTGCATGAGCCCGGAGATGACCTTCAGCGTCGTCGTCTTGCCTGCGCCGTTCGGTCCGAGCAACGCCACGACCGAGCCCTGCGGGACCGCGAAGCTGACGCCCCGCAGGACCTCGATGCGGCCGTAGGCAGCTCGGATGTCGACGAGCTCGAGGATCGGTTCCTTCATGCGTTGACCACCTCGGTGTCGGCCTCGACCTCAGTGCCGAGATAGGCCTTCTGGACGACCGGGTCCGACTGGATCTCGGCCGGCGTGCCCCGTGCGATGACGTGGCCGAAGTCCAGGACGTTGATGCGGTCGCAGATCGACATCACGAGCTCCATGTCGTGCTCGACGATCAAGATCGCCTGGCCGTCGGCGGCGAGCTGCACGAGCAGCTGACCGAGGTCGCGTGACTCGTCCTCGTTCAGGCCGGACGATGGCTCGTCGAGCAGGAGCAGCTGCGGGTCGAGCGCGAGGGCACGTCCGAGCTCGGTCAGCCGGGCGATGCCGGTCGGCACCGAGTCGGCGGGGCTGTTCGCCCAGTCCTGCAGTCCGATGAGCTCCACGAGCCGAGTTGCCGTCTTGGCCGGCTCGGGTGCGTCGCGGTCGAAGGTCCGACGGATCTCCGTGGCGACGTACAGGTTCTCGTACACGGTGAGCGACCCGAACACCTCAAGCCGCTGGAACGTCCGTCCGACGCCGAGCCTTGAGCGCTCCATCGCCGACAGGTCGGTGACATCGCGGCCATCCAGGTGGATGCTGCCCTTCGTGGGCGGCTGGATCCCGGTGATGACGTTGAACGTCGTGGTCTTGCCGGCACCGTTCGGGCCGATGAGCCCCGTCACCTCGCCGCGGTGCGCCTCGAACGTCGCACGGTCGACTGCCTGGACACCGCCGAAGCGGACGTCCACGTCTCGGACCTCGAGCAGCGCCATCAGACCCCCGCTTCCACGAGCTCGGCCTCGGGGACCACGAGCGTGGGCTGCTCCGAGGGGACGTACGTGAGCGCTCCGATGCGCACCTGCTTGCCGCGGATCCGGCGGGACAGGTCTCCGGCCATCCCGACGAGCCCGTTCGGGTTGTCCCCGAGCTTCACGATCACGGCCATCATCAAGCCGTAGGTGATGACCTCAGCCCCCGGGAACGCGCTCGTCAGCAGGTCGAGCCCGCCGATGAACAGCCCACCCATGAGGGCACCGGTGACGGTGGTCACCCCGCCGACCACCGCGAACAACAGCAGCGGGAGGCTCTGGAACATCGTGTAGTTCGACGAGCCGACCGAGACGAACATGCCGCCGTGGATGCCGCCGGCGATCCCGGCGAGCCCCGCGGAGATCGCGAAGGTCGCGACACGTGCGCGCGGGATG
>CBDTYW010000343.1:0-3116 GCA_965364735.1 uncultured Nitriliruptoria bacterium | reverse complement strand
TGTCCCTGATCGGACGCTCGGCGGGACCGAGGTGGTCGGTGTCGTGCAGCGTCGTGATGGCGCGACGGTTGTGACCGAACCCGCGCAGGTTCGCGTTCAGGTCACCGAGCTCGTCGAGATCGATGAGGGCGTGGAAGAGCCCGTAGGTGAACTCGTGGTCGCGGGGACGATGGCGACGGTGGCGAACCGTGCCGACCATCAAGCGCGAGCGGCGCGCCTTCACCACGTGCTCCCGAGGTGACGGGCGACGCGCACCGCAGACCAGAAGCCGTCCTCGTGGAACCCGTAGCGCTGGTAGGCGCCACAGAAGTAGGTGTTGTTCGTGCCGTTGAGCTCGTCGAGGTGGTCCTGCGTCGCGACGGACGCCGGGGTGAACACCGGGTGGCGATAGTTCATCCGTCGGATCACCGTCTCCGGCGCCGGCTCGCGGGTCGGGTTCAGCGTCACGACGTAGTCGATGTCGGTGTCGAGGTCCTGGAGCTTGTTCATCCAGTAGCTCAGGGAGACGCTGTCGGAGGACTCGCCGACCTTGGAGAACATGTAGTTCCAGCTGGCCCGGGCGTCCATGCGGCGCGGCAGCAGGTTCACGTCCGTGTGCAGCCACGTGTCGTTGTTCGCGTACTCCCACACGCCGAGCAGCTCCTTCTCGCGCGGGCTGGCGTCGGCGAGCATTCCGAGGGCGGCGTCGGCGTGGGCGGAGATGATGATCGCGTCGAACTCGTGGGTGTCGCCGAGCGTGTCAACCAGCGTGATGCCGTCCCCGTGGCGCGTGACCGTCTGCGCGCCGCGGCCGAGGTGGATGCGGTCCGCGGGGAGGTGAGCGGTCAACAGCGGGATGTAGCTCGACGTGCCGCCGGTGACGGTGCGCCACGGGTGGTGCGTGGTGACGCCGAGGAGGCCGTGATTGCGGAAGAAGGTCAGCAACGTCGCGATCGGGAACTCATCGACCGGGCCCGTTCCTGTGGACCAGATCGCCGCGGTCATGGGGCGCAGGTAGCGGTCGGCGAACTCGTCGCTGAGCTTGTTCTCGATGAGGAAGCCACCGAGCGTCATCCCTTGGATCGCCGGGTCGTCGACCATCTTGTTGCCGAGGCGGAAGAAGCGGACGATGTCGCGGACGAGGCGGTAGTGGCCGACGTCGGTGAGGTTCTCGCGCTGCGCGATCAGGCCCTTGCCGGAGCCTGCGTACTCGTAGTCGCGGGTGCGTCCACGAGCGTCGACCATCTCCTCGATCCGGACGGCGAATGACATGTCCGACGCCTGCGTCTCCACGCCGAGCTCGGCGAACATGCGGATCAGGTTCGGATAGGTCGGCTCGTTGTAGACGATGAAGCCGGTGTCGACCGGCAGCGTCCGGGTGGGCCGGTCAGACGGTCGCCCGGCATCGTCCACGTCGACGTGGACGGTGTGCGTGTGGCCGCCGAGGCGGTCACGCGACTCGAACACGTGGACCTCGTGGAGGTCCCGCAGCAGCCACGCGGCCCCGAGGCCACTGATTCCTGAGCCGATCACCGCGATGCGCATGAGAGGATTTCCGTCTGACCGAAGGGTGCGGGGACGAGCGTCCGCGCGTAGCTGTGGTTCGGTCCCGCACCGCTCGGGGTTCGGTCGCGGCGCATCTCCGCGCGCCCGCCGCGATAGCGTCTCCGGAGTTCATCGCTGACGACGTCGGGAACCTGGTCATGACGGTGGTGGTGGGCGTGGCAGGCGGCAGCGGGTCGGGGAAGACGACCGTGGTCGAGCGGTTGCTCGAGCGCGTCGGGCCCGACCGCGTCGCGTACCTGCCGCATGACCGCTACTACCGCGAGCTCGATCACCTCTCCGTCGAGGAGCGGGCGGCCGTCAACTTCGACCATCCCGAGGCATTCGACGACAAGGCGTTCGTCGCCGACATCGACCGTCTGCGCGCAGGACATGCGATCCACTCGCCCACCTACGACTACGCGACGCACACCCGCGCGGCCGAAGGTCGCCTGGTCGAGCCACGGCCGGTCGTGATCGTCGAGGGGATCCTCATCTTCGCGAGCGCGGAGATCCGCCGGCGGATCGACGTGAAGGTCTACGTCGACGCCGAGGCCGACGTCCGGCTGCTGCGACGCCTGCGACGCGACGTCGCCGAGCGCGGACGTGACGTCAGCTCCGTGCTCGACCAGTACGAGCGCACCGTCCGGCCGATGCACCGCGAGTTCGTCGAGCCGTCGAAGCGCTGGGCCGATCTGATCGTCCCACGGGGAGGCCACAACGAGGTCGCCATCGACCTCGTCGCCGCCCGCGTCATCAACCTGCTCGAGGCCAACGCCGAGCACGCTGGGCCGACGACGTGACGACCTGGGTGGTGTTCCTCCGTGGGATGAACATCGGCGGACGGCGGATCACGAACAGTGACCTCTCAGAGCAGTTCATGGCGCTCGGAGCGACGTCGGCGGTGCCGTTCCTCGCCTCCGGCAACGTCGTGCTCGAGCTCGACGGCGACGATGGCGAGGCGACGGTCCAGGAGCGCATCGAGGCCGGGCTGCGCGCAGGCCTCGACGAGGACGTCCCTGCCTTCCTGCGGACGCCGTCGGAGCTTGTCGCGATCGTCGGGGCTGCGCCGTGGGGCGACGATGCCGAAGGCAAGCCGCAGGTGATGCTGCTTCGGCAGCCGCCGCCGCACCCGGCTGAGGTCGAGTCCTGGTCGACGCCCGTCGATGAGCTGCGGGTGATCGGTCGCGAGCTGCACTGGCTCGCGAAGGACGGGATCAGCGGTACCCAGCTGAAGCTCAACGCCGTCGAGCGAGAGATCGGCCCCACGACGACACGAACCTTGCAGACGATCAGCCGACTGGTTCCCCGCTGCTGAGGAATCGTCCAGATCCACCGACCCACGGGATCAGCAGTTCGTGCCGTCGATGCCGCAGGCGTCTCCGGCAGGTGTGCCGGCGATCGCGCCGGCGAAGTTCTTCGACAGCCAGCGGTCGAGCAGGTTCGTGACGTCGTCGATGCGCTGCCAGCCGGGGCTGACCACGACGAGCTCGTCCGCGTCGCCGGGGAGTCGCACGAGCAGCGTCGGGAAGCCGGAGACGCCCCACGAGCGTGCGAGGTCGCGGTCGGCGCGCGACGCGGCGCGGGCCTCCTCC
>CBDTYW010000342.1:0-3131 GCA_965364735.1 uncultured Nitriliruptoria bacterium | reverse complement strand
TCTGCCACCAGGTCCGCTCGGATGCCTCACGCCGACTAGCGTTCCGACGACGGGAGCGGACGCAGGGGGTCTCATGGGCGAGGGCGAGTTCGTCGGGCGTACGGCGATCGTCACGGGCGGCACGAGCGGGATCGGCGAGGCCGTGGCCGCCAGGCTCGCGGCCGCGGGAGCTGAGGTGCTCGCGATCGGCATCGAGGACCCGTCGACGTTGACCCCACGCCCCGAACGTGTCGCCGTACACCGGGCTGACGTCCGCGACGCGGCCGCGCTGGTCGCCGCCGTCGCGCAGGTCACCGGCGCACACGGACGTCTCGACGTGCTGGTCTGCTCGGCCGGCGTGCAGACCTACGGCACCGTCGTCGACCTCGACGAGGAGGCGTGGGACCGCACGATCGACACGAACCTGAAGGGCATGTTCCTCGCCGCCAAGGCCGCGCTGCCCGTGATGATCGCCCAGGGGCGCGGTGCGATCGTCAACGTCGGGTCGGTACAGGCCGAAGCCAACCAGGTGACCGTCGCTGCGTACGCCGCGAGCAAGGCCGGCATCCGCGCGTTCTCCCGCGGCATGGCGATCGACCACGCCGCCCAGGGCATCCGCGTGAACTCGGTCTCGCCGGGCGCGATCGACACGCCGATGCTGCGCTGGGCCGCGGGCCTCGGGGCGCCGCCGGAGGAGATCGACGACGTCGTCACGTCGTGGGGCCACAGCCAGCCGATCGGCCGGGTCGGCACCGCGGCCGAGGTCGCCGAGGTCGTGGCGTTCCTCGCCTCGGATCGTGCCGCGTTCGTCACCGGCTCCGACTACCGCGTCGACGGCGGCCTGCTCGCCGTCCTCGGCGGCGTCCAGCTTCCCTCCTGACTCCTTGGGGCCTTCCGCATGAAGATCACCGACCTGCGCGTCCACACCGTGGCGGTCCCGATCGAGGCGACGATCCGTCACTCGAACGGGGCGCACCACGGACGGTTCATCCGCACGATCGTCGAGCTCGAGACCGACTCCGGCCTCGTCGGGCTGGGGGAGATGGGCGGCGGCGGGGCGTCAGCACAAGCGTCGCTCGAGGCGCTCCGCCCCTACGTCATCGGCCACGATCCGTTCCGCTTCGAGACGCTCTGGGCGAAGCTGAACAACCCGACCGCCAGCCTCTACAACGATCGTCGTCAGCAACACGCCGCGCTCGAGTTCGCGTGCCTCGACCTCGTCGGCAAGCACCTCGGCATCTCGGTCTCCGAGCTCCTCGGCGGCCGGCTCCGTGACGACGTCCCGTTCGCGAGCTACCTGTTCTACCGCTACGCCGACGCCGCCACAGGGGCCTCGGAGGTCCGCACCGTCGACAGCGTGGTCGCGCACGCGGCGGAGCTGAAGAAGGCACACGGCTTCGCGAGCCACAAGCTCAAGGGCGGCGTCTTCCCGCCGCAGCACGAGCTCGACTGCTATCTGGCGCTCGCCGAGGCGTTCCCCGAGGACCAGCTCCGCTACGACCCGAACGCCGTGCTGACCGTCCGCGAGTCCATTGAGTTCGGCCGAGCGATCCAGCACCTGACCACGAACGACTACTTCGAGGACCCGACCTGGGGCCTCAACGGGATGCGCCAGGTCGGCGCGGAGGTCCCGCTGCGGATGGCGACCAACACCGTCGTCGTCGGCTTCGAGCAGCTCGCGACGAACGTCCGGGATCCCGCGTGCGACGTGATCCTGCTCGACACGACGTTCTGGGGCGGCGTGCGTCGCTGCATCAAGGCGGCCGCGGTCTGCGAGACGATGCAGACAGAGATCGCCGTGCATTCCTCGGGCGAGCTCGGCATCCAGCTCGCGACGATGCTCCACCTCGGCGCGGTGCTGCCGAACCTCACGTTCTCCGCGGACGCGCATTACCACCACCTCGTCGACGACGTGATCGTCGGCGGGAAGATGGAGTACGTCGACGGCGCGATCGCGGTGCCGACCGGACCGGGGCTCGGCGTCGAGCTCGACCACGATCGGCTCGCGGAGTGGAAGTCGTTGTACGACGAGATCGGCGGCTACGCCTACGACCAGGACCCCGGTCGTCCGGGCTGGGTCCCGATGGTCCCGCAGACGAGCTTCGCGGACCCTGCCCGCGAGACCGCCCCGCGCTCCATGCGCGACAGCTGACGAGGAACCGCCATGACGATCACCCTTCCCGTCGACGTCGACACCTTCTTCGACGGCACGACGGCGCGTCCGCAGCTCGACCATCCTGAAGGCGTCGCGGTCGCCGCGGACGGGGCGGTGTGGTGCGGCGGCGAGCGTGGCCAGCTCTTCCGGATCAGCCCGGACGGCACGTCGATGGAGGAGATGGCGTCGACCGACGGCTTCATCCTCGGCATCGCGTTCGGCCCGGACGGTCGCCTGTTCGCCTGCGACATCCGCCACGCCTGCGTCTTCGTCTTCGACCCGTCCGACGGCAGCCTCGAGACGTTCGCAGGCGAGCCCGGCGACTTCAACGTCCCGAACTACCCGGTCGTCGACGTCGCCCGCGGACGGCTCTACGTCTCCGACAGCCGACCCGAGGACGAGCCCGGCCCGAGCGTCTGGTCCTACGACCTCGCGACCGGAGAGGGCGGCGTCTGGGATGCACGTCCACGCGTCTTCGCGAACGGCATGGCGCTGACCGCGGACCGCTCCGAGCTGCTGGTCACCGAGACGTTCGCGTCGCGCGTCGTCGCGGTCACGATCAACGACGACGGCTCGGCCGGCGCGACCCGCACGGTCGTGGAGGACCTGCCCGGTCTGCCGGACGGCCTCGCGCTCGACACCGCCGGCTATCTCCACGTCGGCTGCTACGAGCCGTCCCGGATCCTGCGCATCACGCCAGACGGGACTGCCGAGATCTTTGCCGACGACGTCACCGCCCACGCGTTGTGCCACCCGACCAACCTCGCCTTCCGCGGCAACGAGCTGTTCAGCGCGAACCTCGGCCGCTGGCACATCTCCAGGATGCTCACCGAGCACCCCGGCGCCCCGCTCCTCTGACCACCCACGCGCTCCGGCCCGACCCGCCGAGCGATGGATGTTCCTGCGTGGTGCAGGTTTTGGCATCGCTCGGCGGAGGGGGGCTTGCGCCGAGCGATGGATGTTCCTGCGTGGTGCAGGTTTTGGCATCGCTCGGCGG
>CBDTYW010000341.1:0-3168 GCA_965364735.1 uncultured Nitriliruptoria bacterium | reverse complement strand
CCGGCCGGTCGAGGCCGACGAGACCCGTCGATCGCCCGCCGGAGCCGCGCTCTCCGTCCGCGGCCTGCGCGTCGGCTACGCGACGCCGCGCGGAGTGCTCTGGGCCGTGGACGGCGTCGACCTCGACGTTGCCCGAGGCGAGAGCGTCGGGCTCGTCGGCGAGTCCGGCTGCGGCAAGTCCTCGTTGGGGCGCGGCCTCGTGCAGCTGCTCCCGCCGGGCGGCCGCGTCGAGGGGTCCGTCTGGCTGCCGTCGGACGCGGATCCGTCGGGTGACGCCGAGCTCGTCGGCCTCGAGCCGGCCGCGCTCCGCAGGCGCCGTGGGGAGGATCTCGCCTTGATCTTCCAGGAGCCGATGACGCGGCTCGACCCGCTGATGCGCGTGAGCGAGCACTTCGTCGAGACGATCCGGGCCCACCGCCCGGGGACCTCGGTCGAGCGGGCGCACGAGCTCGCCCTGGTCGCGCTGCGCGACGTCGGGATCCCCGAGTCACGCATGCACGACCATCCGCATCAGTTCTCCGGTGGCATGCGCCAGCGGATCATGATCGCGCTCGGGGTCGTGCTGTCCCCGTCGATGATCGTCGCAGACGAGCCGACGACGGCGCTCGACGTCATCGTCGAGGCCCAGATCCTCGATCTCCTGGACGGGCTGCGGACCAGCCGCGAGCTCGGCCTGCTGCTCATCACCCACAACCTCGGGCTGGTCGCCGAGACCTGTGACCGTGTCGCGGTCATGTACGCCGGCCGGATCGTGGAGCTCGGTCCGGTCGCCGAGGTGTTCGCCGCTCCGCGCCACCCGTACACGCGCGGCCTGCTCGACTCCGTGATCAGCCTGGAGACCACGGAGCTGCGTTCGATCGACGGGACCCCGCCGGACCTCGTCGATCCGCCGGTGGGGTGTCGGTTCGCGCCGCGATGCGAGTTCGCGACCAGCGTCTGCACGCAGATCGCGCCGGTGTTGTCGGTCGGCCCGCACGGGGCGGCATGTCTCGAGGATCCTGCGGCGTGGCCGCAGGGCATCACCGTCAGGGACCGGCCCGTGATCCACGACGTCGTGCGCGGCGTCACCTCGACGGGAGCTGAAGCATGACGTCGACCGTCGAGCCCGGCGCACCCATCCTCGAGGTCACGGGGCTGCAGACGCACTTCGCCGTCGGCGCGTCCCTGTTCCGTGCCGGTGACGTCGTCCGCGCGGTCGACGACGTCACCTTCGACGTCCGTGCAGGTGAGATCTTCGGTCTGGTCGGCGAGTCCGGCTCCGGCAAGACGACGCTCGGGCGGACCGTCCTCGGACTCGAGCCCGCGACCGCCGGTTCCGTGAAGTTCCGCGGCGAGGAGCTCGTCGGGCTGAGCGAGCGGAGGCTCCGGCCGTTGCGACGCGACATGTCGATGGTGTTCCAGGATCCCAACGCCTCGCTCAACCCTGCGATGACCGTCGGGCAGGGCGTCGGCCACCCGCTGCGCATCCACGGGATGGAGGAGACCCGCGCAGGGATCCGCCGTCGGACCGCAGAGATGCTCGAGCGGTGCGGCCTTGCGCCGGCCGCGCGGTTCCTGGACACCTACCCCGAGGACCTGTCCGGTGGGCAGAAGCAGCGCGCCGTCATCGCGCGGGCGCTCATCACCGAGCCGAAGCTGGTCGTCGCGGACGAGCCGGTCGCGGCGCTGGACATGAGCGTGCGCGCCAAGGTGCTCCAGCTCATGCTCGACCTGAAGGACGAGCTCGGGCTGACGTATCTCTACATCACCCACGACCTGTCGTCGGGACGGTTCGTCTGCGATCGCATGGCGATCATGTACCTCGGGCGCATGGTCGAGTGGGGGGATGCGCACGCCATCTACGACGACCCCCACCACCCGTACACCCGCGCGCTGCTCGAAGCGATCCCGCTGCCGGACCCGAGCCGTCGAGGCCGTGACCGGGAGCTGCCGCACGGGGAGATCCCGGACGCGCTGAACCCGCCGGCCGGATGTCGCTTCCACCCCCGATGTCGACTCGCCTTCGCGCCGTGTGGCTGGGAGGGACGCGACGTCGTCGAGGCCATCGAGCAGCGCTGGACCACGGTCGACGAGCGGACGGTCGCGTCGGAGCTCGCGGCCGTCGGCGGCGACCTCGGCGCGGTGGTCGTCGAGGAGGACCTCGTGCGGTTCCCGGGAGGAGACGCCGTGCAGCTCCGAAGCGTCATCGACGACATCGCGAGCACGCTGCCGGTCCGTGTGGCCGATGGCGTGGCAGCGGTCGAGGCCGACGGCAACGATGCGGTCGTGCGCATGCAGCCGCGTCAGGACCCGAGGGAGCTGCGCGTCTCCGGCCGCGCCGTGAGCTGCCACCTCCACGACCCACAGGTGTCCGGGGTCGTCTGACGTCCTCGTGTTCCTGCCGCTCGGACGTCAGAGGGAACCCCTCAGCCGAGCCCGACCCCCAGCGTCTTCGCGGTGGGCGAGGTCGGCACGGTGTTCGCCTCGGGGCGCGTGCCGAGCAGGTTGTCGCCCCAGGGGGACGTCACGCCGAACCAGTAGTTCTCGTTCTTGAAGTGGTGCAGTCGGTGGTGGCGCCACAGGGCGCGGTACGGCGCGTGTTTCGGGCGGTAGTCGGAGTGGATGAGGAAGTGCGTCCACTCGTAGACGACACCGATGGCGGCTTGGGTGACCAGGTAGGTGAGGGCCAGCGCGGGACGCGGCGCGATGATCAGCGCCCCGATCGCGAGCGCTGGGATGATGACGATCAGCGAGCGGAGCGGGATCAGCGTCAGGTCTTCGTCGCGTGGGTCGGCGTGGTGGCGTCGGTGCTCCCGCGCGAGCAGCGGGTCGATCTTCTTCCCGCGCAACGTGACGGGCCTGAAGTGCAGGACCATGACGTGGATCACCCACTCGGTGAGCGGGTGCAGGCCGATCAACACCGCAGCGATGATGAGGTCGGTCGTGGTGAAGCCGCCGATGACGGTCCGGACGGTGACCGCGACCACGAGCATGGTGATCAGCAGCCACGGTGTCGCGTGGCGCAGCAGCCGTCGTGCAACCGCCGTCATCGACTCGGACTCGCGACGGGTGCGCGGGGCATCGGTGGAGGTCACGGGATGTGCGGTCATGTCGGTGGACTCCATCAGTCGGGGGCGGCGAGCAGGTCGTTGACCTTGCGCTCGCCAATCGTGACCTCGGCCAGCGTAG
>CBDTYW010000340.1:0-3185 GCA_965364735.1 uncultured Nitriliruptoria bacterium | reverse complement strand
CCCGTGACCGGGCAGCCCAGCACCGCGCCGACCGGCACGTCCTCGACCGCTCCCGGCACCACCGATCCGACCACGGGCGCGACGACCGCCCCGTCGAAGGCGCCGACCGCCAGCGCGCAGCCGTCGCAGCCTGCGAGCGGGGGACCGGGGACCCGGATCGGGATCAGCCCCACAGAGGTCAAGGTTGGGGTGCTGGTCAGCAGGACCGGCGCGATCAACTTCAACGGCTCGGCCCAGGCCACCAAGGCCTACTTCGACATGATCAACGCCAACGGCGGCGTCCAGGGGCGCAAGATCGTCTACACGATCAAGGACGACGGCCTCGACCAGCCACGAGGCCAGCAGGCCGTCCGGGACATGATCAACGACGGCGTCTTCGCGTTCAGCGCCTTCAACGCCCCGCTGACGGAGCAGTCGATCGTCCCGATCATCGAGGAGAACAAGATCCCGCTCGTCGGGGCGTTCGCCATCCCCCCGACGCCGCACGGCTACCTCTTCAGCGCCCCGTATGAGTCCTACGGCCGCGTCGGAGGCGCGGTGCTGGGCGACAACGGCACGACCAAGGCCGGCCTCGTCTACCTCGCGAACGGCGTCGAGGAGACCGACAAGATCATCGAGCAGGGGTGGCGGCTCGGGCTGGAGTCCAAGGGTCTGACGCTGTCCGACGACGACATCTACGCCGTGGACGTGACGAAGGCGTCGTTCGACGACATCGTCACCGGGCTGCGGCTCTCGCAGGTCAACGGGATCGGCACGATCCTCGACGGCACGGCGATGAAGCGCCTCCAGCAGTCGATGAACCGGGCCGGCTACCGACCCGTCCACGCGTCCTCGCCGTTCGGCGGCGATCCTGAGGTGCTCGACGACCCGAACGTCGGCGCCTCGTTCGAGGGCACGTTCGTGCTCTCTGACGTCCACTTCCTCGGGTCGTCGTTCCCGGAGATCAAGCGCTACGAGTCGGAGACCCGCAAGTCGGCCGGCAACGCGGCGGAGCTGAACTGGGCCGGACAGTACGGCTGGCTGGGGGCGAAGTTCTTCGTCGAGGCCCTCGACGCGGCCGGCCCCGATCCGACGAGGGAGAAGATCATCGCCTTCATGGACTCGCGGGTGAACCACCCCACCGGGATGACCGTCCCGCTGACGATCACGGACAACCCGATCAGCCACAGCCGCGCGAACCAGTGCATGAAGGTCGGCAAGGTCGTCTCCGGCAAGGTGCAGCAGATCCAGGACTGGACCTGTCCGAAGCTGACGCTCGGGGACTCGGCGTGACGCGGATCCTCAGCCTCGCCATCGGCGGCATCCCCCTCGGGGCGATGTACGCGCTCCAGGCGATGGGCATCGTCCTCGTCTACAAGACCTCCGGGGTCTTCAACTTCGCGCAGGGCGCGATCGGGATGGTCGCGGCCTTCGCCGCGGCGCAGCTCGGCGTGAACTGGGGCGTGCCGGTCCTGCTCGTCGTGCCGATGGCGGTGGCCCTCGGCGCCGGAATCGGCGTCGCGATGGAGGTCCTGACGATCCGCCACGTCCACGGGAAGCTGCAGAAGACCGTCGTGACGCTGGGCTGGCTGCTCGGGCTCCAGGCGTTGGTGAACGCGGTCGCTCCGGCAGCGTCCACGCGGGCCTACTACGACGTCGTCTCGCCGAACTCCGCGTTCACGATGAACTCCCCGCTGATCCTGTCGTTCGGCTGGAACCAGCTGGCCGTGATCTTCCTGACCATCGGGATCGCGCTCGGGCTCGGCTGGTACTTCCGCACGAGCGCGTTCGGCGTGGCGATGCGTGCGGTCGCCGACGCCCCGGAAGGGGCGACGCTCCTCGGGATCAACGTCAACCGCGTGACGCTCGTCTCGTGGGGGCTCGGCTGCGGCATGGGCGCGCTCGCCGGGATCCTCGTGACGCCGCTGCTCAGCAAGCTCGACACGATCACGTTGGTGATCTTCACCGTGCAGGCGCTGGCCGCTGCGCTCGTGGGCCGGCTGAGCTCGCTGCCGCTGACGCTGGCTGGCGGGATCGGCCTCGGCATGGCGCAGCCGGTCGTCAACGACATCCTCGACATCGGGGCCGGCAACGACGAGCTCGTCGCGTTCGTGTTCATCCTCGTCGCGCTGCTCACGCGTCGTCAGACCGGACGTGGTGACTCCGGCGGCGGCGGGCTCGAGCCCGTGCCGTTCGGGGCGATGCCGGCCGGGAAGGTCGCCGTCGCGTCGCTGGCAGCCATCGGGCTCTACGGGCTCTGGGCGCTGCTGTTCGCCGACCCCAACTCCGGGGCCGCGAACGTGGTGATCATGTTCGTCTTCGCGATGGGGACGCTGTCGATCGTGCTGCTCTCGGGGATCGCCGGCCAGGTCTCGCTCTGCCAGGCCTCGTTCATGGGCGTCGGCGGCTACGGGGCCGCGATCGCCTACGGGATGCTCGCGGCACCGGACGGCACCATCAGCCTGGTCGCGTTCCTGGTGGCGGTCTTCGTGGGCGGGCTCGTGGCAACCGCTGCCGCCGTGATCGTCGGGCTGCCCGCGCTGCGACTCCGGGGGCTCGAGCTCGCGATCGTCACGCTCTCGTTGGCGTTCGCGGCGGACCGTTACTTCTTCAAGACCTTCACCCCGCTGGTCGGCGCGAACAACAGCCGACCCATGGGGCGGCCGTTCTCGACCTTCAAGGCCGACACGAGCGCAGGCGGGCAGGTCTTCCAGGTCGACAACCTGCGGCCGTTGGCCCTGATCGCCTTCGTGCTGTTCGTCCTGATCGCGTTCTGGGCCGCGTCGTTGCGACGAGGCCGCACCGGTGCCTCGTTCACGGCCCTGCGGTCCTCGATCGCGGCGACCTCCGCGATGGGCTTCTCGGCGACGACGACGAAGCTCAAGGGCTTCGCGCTCAGCGGCTTCATCGCGGGGATCGGTGGGGCGGTCTACGCCGCGCAGGCCGGGGGAGCCGGCTCGACGGCATTCGGGTTCGACCGCTCGATCACGCTGCTCGCCTACGCGGTGATCGTCGGGCTCGGCTCCATCCCGGGCGCCGTGATCGGCGGATTCATCGTGATGGTCCAGACCGGGTCGTCCGACGGTGGCAGCGGTGCCGCGGTCTTCGACCTGCTGACCGCGGTCGTGCTCATCATGGTGCTGATGTTCGCGCCGCGGGGCCTGACGGGCCTCGTTTCGGACCTCCGCGACAGGGTGCTGCGGCGA
>CBDTYW010000339.1:0-3199 GCA_965364735.1 uncultured Nitriliruptoria bacterium | reverse complement strand
CAGCCCTCGGTGGAGGCCGCCGCCTCCCCCGCCGCCGGAGCCGGAGCCCGACCCGGAGCCCGAACCCACGGCGACCGAGCCGGAGCCCGAGCCCACGGCGACCGAGCCGACCGAGGAGCCGACGGATGATCCGGAGATCATCGATCCCGAGGATCCGGACGACGGCGGCTGCTTCGTCGTCTTCTGCTGAGATGATCAGCCGGCGGGCTGGTCCTCCGGGACGCTGTCCGCCTGGAGGTCGTCGCAGTTGCGCAGCAGGCTCTCGCAGAGCAGCCGGACGGGCGGGTGCGCCGAGGCGCCGCCGCCCCGTCCGTAGGGCTCGTAGTCCAGCGACGTGATCCCGATGACGGCGCCGCGGGCGTCCACGATCGGTGCGCCACGCATGAAGTCGACGTCCGAGAGGTCCGCGACGATGGTGGTCACGTCCGCGAAGCCGATGCTGCCGCTGAGCTGGACGGTGTTCAGGCTCGGGGTCACCCCGACCGAGACGAGCCGCGCGCCGGGCGCGAGCCCGTCGTCGAAGTTGCGCCACGCGGGGATCGCCATGTTGCCGACGTTGGCGCTGATGATGGCGATGTCGCGCGCGGCGTCCCACGAGTGGACCGACGCGAGGACGCGGCCGCCCGCGTGCGTCACCTCGACGGAGCGCAGCGTGCCGTCCCGCGAGCCGGGGTAGCTGACCATGCTGAAGGTGGTCGCGAAGAACGTCGTGTCCCCGTCTCGGGCGACGGCGAACGCGGACCCGATGCGCAGCTCCGCCGCCGGGACCGGAGCTGACGTCTGGGTCGGCGTGGGCGTCGGCGTGGGCGTCGGCGTCGGCGTGGGCGTCGGCGTCGGTGTGGGCGTGGGAGTGGGAGTGGGCGTCGGCGTCGGCGTGGGCGTCGGAGACGCGGTCTCGCTCGGGTCGGTCTGCGGCTGCGGCGCGACGCGGACCGGGCCGATGGCAGCGCCACCGATCGAGCCGCCTCCGCGGACCGAGACGACCCCATAGGCGAGCGCATCGGGAACGGGCAGGGTCGTCGCCAACGACTCGCGGACCTGATCGACGCTCTGCTCGATCTGCGCGACGGCCTCATCGCGGATCGCGATCACCTCGTCGGCCGCACGCGACAGCGCGGCGCGGTCCTCACGGGTCGCCGTCTCGAGCGCCGTGACCTCCTGCTGGTAGTGCACGACGGCGAGCGTCCCTGCGAGGATCGCCCCGACCGCGCCGACGAGCAGGAAGATCGGCAGCGTCCAGAGGCCGAGGTTGCGCGGCCCGCCGAAGACGAGTCGGCGGAGCATCCCGGGCCGACGGGGCGCGGGCGTGGCGACGTTGGCGGTCTCGTCGGGCAACGCGAACCTCACAGACAGCTCATGGGACGAAGCAAGGTTGCCTCATCGTGCCGACGTCCGGGTGATGCGGCCACCGGTCAATGGGCCGCGACGCCGGACGACGGAACGGTCAGGTGCCCGTGAAGTCAGCGGCGCCGGGGCCGTTCGCGATGAAGCTCGCGATGCCGAGCTCGGCGTCGTTGGTCGCGAACGCGTGGGCGAACAGCGAACGCTCGAGGCGCAGGCCCTGGTCCAACGTCATCTCGGTGCCGTCCTCGATCGCCTGCTTGGCGAGCTGGATCGCGTAGGGCCCAGCGGCGTACGTCGCGGCCTGGGCGGTCGCGGCGGCGTACAGCTCGTCGGCGGGGTGAACCGCGTCGGCGAGGCCGATGCGCAACGCCTCGTCGGCCGTGACCATCCGTCCGGAGAAGACGAGGTCCTTGGCGCGGCTCAGCCCGATCAGACGTGGCAGACGCTGGGTTCCACCGGCACCGGGGATGATCCCGAGCAGGATCTCGGGCTGGCCGAGCTTGGCGTTGTCCGCGACGAAGCGGAAGTCACAGGCGAGCGCGAGCTCACATCCGCCACCCAGCGCGAACCCGTTGATCGCGGCGATCGTCGGCATCGGTACGCGGGCGAGCGTGTCCAGCGCCCCCTGGAGCACCTGGCCGTTGGCGCGGACCGACTGGTCCGTCCACGAGGGGAACTCCTTGATGTCCGCGCCCGCGGCGAAGACCCGCTCACCGCCCCAGACGACGAGGGCACGCACCCCCGGGTGAGCGCTGGCCTCCTCGGCGACCTCGGCGATCTCATGCCAGACCTGCACGCTCAGCGCGTTCATCTTGGGCCGGTCGAGACGCATGGTCCCGACCTTGGTCTCGGCGTCGACCTCGAGACGTACGAACTCGCCCATGCTGTGTGTCCTGTGTGCGGTGGCATCGGGGGTGTGGATGGTGGCGCGAGCGTAGGACGGCCGGCGTCTACGGTCTGCGTCATGACCGAGCCGGCCCCTGCCCTGACCCCGTCCGTCGTCGTTGCGGCGGCGGATCGAGCCCTGCGCGCGATCGGCAGGGTGCGCGTGCACGGACGGGTGACCTCGCTCAGCGACAAGGGGTGGCTCAACCTGAAGCTCGTCGACGCCGAGCGGCCATCGGACGGATCCTGGCCGCCGACGCTCGCGATCAGCATCCCGCCGACGCTCGCGGACCTGCATCGCGGGAGCGTGGCCGCGCAGTCGCTGGTGACGGTGACCGGCGATGTCCAGGGCAGCCGCCTCGACGGCTCCCCCCAGGTGTTCGCCCGATCGGTGATCGTCCACGGTGCCGCCTCGACGCTGACGGACCTCGCGTCGTGGCAGGCGGCGATCCGCAAGCGCGGCTTCGACCGGATGGACGTACCGGTGTCGCCGCTGCTGCGCCGCGTCTGGATCGCCGTCACCTCCGACATGATCTTCGTCGACGTCACGCGTCAGCTCGCCGGAGCCCCGTGCCCACAGATCCGCCGCGTCGACATCCCCGGCGACGGGGTGTCGGTCGTCGAGCGGATCCGGCTGCTGATGCGCGAAGCACGCGATCAGCGTCCGGACCTCGTCGTCATCGCGCGGGGCGGATCGGTCGAGGTCCCGTCGATCTGGGATCACCCGGACGTCACCAACCCGATCATCCGTGCACAGCAGGAAGGGATCGTGGTCGCGGCTGCGATCGGCCACAGCGACGTCGTCCCGCTCACCGAGGTCGTCGCGATGTGGTCTGACGGCCAGCCGATGGGCGTCGGCAGAATCATCCGCGACCACCAGCTCGCCTGGTGCGGGGCGATCGAGGCGCTGGCCGACGCCGTGGCGGTCTCCGCGCCCGCACGCACGGACGCCATCGGCCTGCGCATCGCC
>CBDTYW010000338.1:0-3213 GCA_965364735.1 uncultured Nitriliruptoria bacterium | reverse complement strand
CGGCGCGCGCCAGCTTGCGGGCCACGTGCTCGCCCCCGGTGCCGACGCCGAGGAGCGGCAACGAGAGCGGTGCGGCGACCGCCAGTCCGAGCCCGGCCGCGAGCAGCGCGATCCGCGTCCAGGAGACGCCGCTCCGGTGGGACTGCACGGCGCTCTGTCGGAGGGTCTCGAGCTCGGTCGCCCAGGACGGGTCGAGCGCGAGCCGGAGGAAGAGCTCCCCGAGCGCTGCGGTCTGTGCGCTGCGGTCCGGGACGATGTCGTAGTCGCCGAAGGGCACCTGGAGCGGGAGCGACACGGCGAGCGTCAGCTTCTGCATCGCCGTCATGCGTCCGGCGATCCCGGCGAGCGCACGGTCCACGACGACGGGCGTGAACAGGATCCCGAAGTGGTCCTCGGCGCGCTGCTCGAGGTCCTCACGGGCACGGGCCATGCGCGCGCGACGGTGACGGTCGCCCTCGTGGATCTGGAGCAGGTGCGCGTAGGCCAGGAGGACCTGCGTGACCTCGAGCTCCTGCCCGTCGTAGGGCGGCCTTCCCGAGCGTCGCCAGGACGGGCTGTGGTCGGCGACGGTGAGCGCTTGGTCGAGCCCCAGCCGCCGGCCGATCGCTGCAGCGACCTGCGGGTGGTCGAGGTAGCGCGAGTCGGCGTGGCGATCGAATCCGTTGTCGACGCGCCAGTCGACGGTCATCGGGAACGTGCGCTCGATCCCGGTCCCGCCGGTCACGAAGTCGTCCGGGTCGGTGACGTTCAGCCAGCTGTCCACCCGCGTGTACGGGAAGGGCAGGTCGATGCCGACGATGGGGCGTCGGCGCAGGGGCTGGAACGCCAGCGGGGAGCCGATCGTCACCAGCTGCCGGACGTGGACCCCGGGCGGCAGATGCTGGAGCAGGTCGATGGCGACGAGCGAGCCGAGCGAGTGCCCGATGAGGATGATGTCCTCGAGGTGCTCGATCTGGTCGACGACGCGGCCCAGCACGGCGTTGCGGAGCTTCGTGTCCGTGACGTAGCGCTGGACGTCGAGGAAGACCCGTCGGATGACGCCGTCCTCGACGCGGTCGATCGGCAGGTGGCGCAGCGCCGCGAGCGGTACCAGCGGGACGGGAGGCGCGGCGAGGCCGAGGCGCTTGCGTCGTTCGCCGTAGGCGTCGCGGGCCGCGACCCACTCCGGATCCGACGGTCCGAGCGTGACGTCGGGGGTGAGGTCACCGGGCTCGGTCTCGCCGTCGAGCAGATCGGCGTACCACGGGGCGTGCAGGCGCGGATCGTCGTCGACGAGGCCAGGCAGACCCGCGGCCATCAGGCCACGGCGCAGCCCCGCCCGCCAGCGCGTCGTGTCAACGCGAGAGGCACGACGACCGTGCAGGTAGACGACGTGCGCTGCCTTCGGACGATGACCGCCGCTCTCGGCGTCGGGGGAGATGAACCCCGGGTCGACGACCGGCTGCGTCATGGTCAGCCCGCGAAGGGAAGCTGGCGACCGACCACGGAGTTCTTCTGCTTGATGAGCTTCGTCGCGATCCCCGAGATGGCCTGTGACGACGGGACGTCGGGGTCGGAGATGACCAGCGGCACGCCGCCGTCCGCGCCGACCCGGAGGCGGATGTCGATCGGGATGCGCGCGACGACGTCGGTCTCGAGCGCCGTTGCGAGGAGGTCGCCGCCACCCTCACCGAAGATGTGGTGGGTGATCCCGGACTCGGGGTCCGTGAAGCCGGCCATGTTCTCGATCACGCCGACGACATGCATGCCGGTCTGCTCGGTCGCCTTGCCGGCACGCAGCGCCACCTTCTGCGCGGCCTCCTGCGGCGTGGTCACGACGAGCATGTCCGCGGCGGGGAGCATCTGCGCGAGCGAGATCGCGATGTCGCCGGTGCCGGGCGGGAGGTCGCACAGGAGGAAGTCGAGCTCACCCCAGTAGACGTCACCGAGGAACTGCTGCAGAGCGCGGTGGAGCATCGGTCCGCGCCAGATGACGGAGCGGTCCTCGTCGGTGAAGAAACCGATCGAGATGACCTTGCACCCGTGGGCCTGCAGCGGCATGACCATGCCCTCGACCTGCACCGGGCTGCCGGTGACGCCCATCATCCGCGGGATCGAGTAGCCCCAGATGTCGGCGTCGAGGATGCCGACCTTCATGCCCTGCTGGGCGAGCGCCGCGGCGATGTTGACGGTCAACGTCGACTTGCCGACGCCGCCCTTGCCGGACGCGATCGCGACGACCTTGGTGTCGGAGTCCTTGGCCGCGAACCGGATCGTCGGGTTCGGGGTCTGGCCCGCAGCGGAGCGCAGGTTCGCGGAGAGGGCGCCGCGCTCCTCGTCCGACATCGAGCTGAAGCTGACGCGGACGGACGAGACGCCCTTGATCGTCTTCACCGCAGCGGAGACGTCGCCCTGGATCTTGTCCTTGAGCGGACAGCCGGGGACGGTCAGCTTGATCGCGACGAGCACGTCGCCACCGTCGATGGTGATGTCACCGACCATGCCGAGCTCGGTGATCGGCTTGTTGATCTCGGGGTCGTCGACGGTCGCCAGGGCGGCGAAGACGGCGTCACGGGAAAGGGCGTCCGAGGACACGGGGAGGGCCTTCTGCAGCGGGGATGCGAGGGTAACCCCCATCCGCGCGAGCCCCGATCCACGGGTCGACGATCGGCCGTGCCGGCGCTCAGATCCTGGCGTGTCGCCGGATCGCCGTGATCATCCGAGACTCCAGGACGCTCATGTTGAACGGCTTGCGCATGATGTCGTCGGCGCCGGCGATCATGCCGTCGATCTCCGCGCTGCCGTCGTCGTCGCTCGTGACCAGCATGATCGGGACGCGCCGGTGCTCCGGATGTGCGCGGATCTTCTCGGTCACGTCGATGCCGCTCATGTCCGGAAGCGCGATGTCCACGAGCACCGCGTCCCAGGCGAGCGTCTGGAGGGCCGAGATGCCGTCCGCGCCGTTGGTCGCGATGAGCAGGTTGGCGTCGGCGAACATCGCCTCGTACTCCGCGTAGAGCTCCCGGTCGGCGTCGATGACGAGGACGTTGCGCCCGGTGATGCTCGGCCGCTGGTCCTCGGGCTCCTCCGTCGCCGGGGACGCGCCGTCGGTCGTGGGGTGACCGTTCGAGACTGCCTGCGAGAACGGCTCGGCCACCGGGGCGGCCGACGCGGTTGCATCCTCCGCCGTCGCCGCCGGTTCGGGAGCCTGCGCGACGGCGGGCTCGGCGCTGG
>CBDTYW010000337.1:0-3219 GCA_965364735.1 uncultured Nitriliruptoria bacterium | reverse complement strand
GACGGCAACGGCTTCGGCGCGCTCGTCGGGCCTTCGTCCGTGGTGCTCGTGCTGTTCGGCACCATCGGCATCGCGATGACCGGCTTCGAGCTGGAGGACCTGAAGGCCGCCCCGAAGTCGATGATCAAGGCCTACACCGGCGCACCCGTCGACTCGTCGAAGACGGTCACGCTCCTCGCGACGCTCTCCGACCTCGCCCGCAAGGAGGGCGTGCTCGCGCTGGAGAGCAAGCTCGAGACGATCGACGACGAGTTCGTGCGCAAGGGCATCCAGCTGGTCGTCGACGGCGCTGATGCAGATCAGATCGCCACCGTGCTCGAGATCGACATCGCGTCGATGGACGAGCGACACAAGCGCACGATCGGCTTCTGGGACCAGTGCGTCGCCATGGCCCCGACGATGGGGATGGTCGGCACGGTCATCGGCCTCATCAACATGCTCGGCAACCTGTCCAGCCCGGAAGAGCTCGGCAAAGGGATGTCCGGCGCGCTGCTCACCACGCTCTACGGCGTCATCTTCGCGAACATGATCTTCGCCCCCGTGGGCGAGAAGCTGAAGAACCTGAACAAGAACGAGATGGCGGCCCGCGACATGATGATCGACGGTGTCCTGACGGTGCAGGCCGGGTCAAGCCCCCGCATGCTCGTCGAACGTCTCGAGACGTACCTGGCCCCGGCGGAGCGCGTCGGGTACCAGGAGCGCCTGAAGGCTGCCTGATGGCACGCGGAAAAGGCAGGGGAAAGGATCGCCACGGCCCCGGCCGGATGGTCGAGTCCGACGGCGACGGGCCCACATGGCTGACGACGTACGCAGACGCGATCACGCTGCTGATGGCCTTCTTCGTGATCCTCTACGCGATGTCGCAGGTCGACGCGGTCAAGTTCGAGCTCCTGGTCGCTGGGCTCGCCGAGCCCTTCGGCAACGATGCCGTCGGCTACTCGGCTGAGGAGACGGTCTTCGACGGCGGGTCGGGCGTCGTCGGGAAGCTCGACATCTCCGTACAGCAGGAGAGCTCGTCCGTCTCCGCGATGAACCAGCAGAGCGAAGTCTCGTCCGACGATCCCTTCTACGAGCTCCTCACCGCCGATCCGGTGGAGGTGCAGTTCGCTGCCACGGGCGCTCAGGTCGGCGCGCCGGCAACGAGCGCGGACGAACCGGGGGAGGATCTGCCGTTCCTCGACGTCAGCGACCTCGAGGAGGTGCGTGACCAGCTCCTGATCGCGTTGCAGGAGCAGGAGCTGCTCGACCAGGTCGACTTCGAGATCGTCGGCAACACCCTCAAGGTCTCGATCTCCGCCGACGAGGTCCTGTTCGCGTCCGGCTCGTCGAAGATCCAGCCGAACGGTGAAGGTGCCCTCGCTGCGATCGCGCCGGTCATCGCGCGGTTCGGCAACGAGATCCTGATCGCCGGACACACCGACGACCGCCCCCTCAACCGTGGCGGCTACACGAACTGGAACCTCTCCACCGACCGTGCCGTCGCGGTGGTGCAGTACTTCGCGCGCACGTTCGCGATCGCCCCGGAACGACTCGGCGCCGAGGGCTTCGCCGAGTTCCGTCCGCGCGTCCCGAACGACAGCAACGACAACCGTGCCAAGAACCGACGGGTCGAGATGCTCATCGTCGCGACCGGCTGACCATCATCCACTGCTCTCCCACTTCCCCTGACAGGACCCCTCATGGCTGACGAGACCGAGACCGAGACCGTCCCCGACAGCAAGAAGAAGCTGGTCAAGCCCGGCATCGCCGTGGCCGCCCTGGCCGTCGGCTACTACATGTTCCTCGGGCCTGGAGCCGGTGCCCCGGCAGAGCCCCTCGACACGCCCGAAGTACAGCTGGCGCCCGCTGAGGGAGAGATCGTCGAGGTTGGCTCGATGACGGTCAACCTCAACGGTGACCAGCTGCGCTATGCGCGTCTGGGCTTCGCGCTCGTCCTCGAAGAGGGCGCCGTGTCCGCCGACGTCGAGAGCCGGCTCGCGCTCATGCGCGATGCCGCGCTCAGCGAGGTCTCGCAGTGGGAGCCGGATGACCTCCGGACCTCCGCGGGCCACCAGCTGCTCCGCGACGGGCTGACCCAGCGCGCGATGGAGGTCTGGCCCGAGGGCGAGGTCATCCGTGTCGTGCTGACCGAGCTCATCGTCCAGTAGCGACTCCCACCCACCTGCACGCACGACCAGATCGGGCTCGACCAACGATGCGCTGACCACCTCACGCCGGCATGGATGCCGGACGCCACGACACGGACGCCGAAGGAGACCTCCCGGCGTGCTTCAGCCTGCGTGCCCCGAGCCGACGGGTGCAGCATCAGGACGTGGACGAGGAAACCCGATGATGACGATGACCAGCGGCGCTGCGCTGCCGCAGGCCTTCGACTTCCGTGGGAGCACCGCGTATGCCCGGGAAGAGCTGCGTGTCGTCGCGAATCTCCACGAGGCGCTCGCTGACACGATGGCGGCCGGCCTGAAGGCCCAGCTGGGCGCCGACGTCGACGTCGAGGCGCCCGTCGTCGAGATGGCCGCCTGGCACGACTACACCCGTTCGCTCTCCCAGGTGACCGTGCTCGCGACCATCGACCTCGCGCCGCTGCAGGGCAAGGCGATCATCGAGATCGACCCCCGCTTCGCGCTGGCCCTCGTCGAGCGGATCCTCGGTGGCGACGGGATGCTGCCGGCCCTGCGTCGGCCGACCCGCATCGAGGCAGCGCTCCTCGTCGATCTGTTCACGCCCGTCCTCGAGGGCATCCGGGCGTCGTTCGCCCCGCTGATCGAGGTGACGCCGACCGTGTCCGCGCTCACGTTCGACCCGCAGTTCCTCGACGCCGCCGGCCCCTCCGACTCCGTCGTGGTCCTCGGCACCGTGGTGACCGTCAAGCACGCCGACGGCATGGCCAACGGCATGGTCACCATCTGCTACCCGCTCTCCAGCATCGCGCCCGTCATCGACACCTACCCGGGCCTGCGGGCACCGACGCAGGTCGACCTCGGCTCCGCAGGATCGCTCGGCGAGCAGCTCGTCGACGTCGGCGTCGACGTCCACGTGCAGTTCGCCCCGACCGCGATGTCCGCCGGTGACCTCAGCGATCTCCGGCCCGGCGACGTGCTCCGCCTCGACCACCGCGTCGACCAGCCGGTCAGCGGCCTCGTCGGGGGAGCTGCCGTCTTCATCGGCGAGCCAGGCCGTCAAGGTCGTCGCCTCTCCGTACGCGTCACGGCGACGCGA
>CBDTYW010000336.1:0-3222 GCA_965364735.1 uncultured Nitriliruptoria bacterium | reverse complement strand
TCGGCGGCACCGCGGCCGGGAGCGCCGGGGTGGTCGATGAAGCCGCCGCAGGGCGCGCGCAGGACCGCCTCGCCGGGGCCAACCGCTTCGCGACGGCGGTCGAGATCTCGCGCTACCTCTGGGGCGTGGTCCCCGGGATGCGCCAGACCTCGCAGCCGTTGCCCGCACGCAAGGTCTACCTGGCCCGCAGCGACGTGTACGCGGACGCGCTGGCCGCCGGCGTCGTCACCGATGGCCCGATCCTGCTCGTCCCGAGCTGCGGAAGCCCGCCGCAGGCCGTCGTCGACGAGCTGCTGCGGCTGCGCCCTGAGGAGATCGTCGCCCTCGGGGGTCGGTCCGCGGTCTGCGACCAGATGCTGCGCGAAGCCGCCCGGATCGAGCCCACCGACGGCCGGGTGTACTTCAGCTTCTGGCGCACCCAGTTCGTCGACGGCGCGATCTACGCGTCGAACGAGATCGTGCCGATGGCCGGAGCCACCGTGCAGCACGGCACCCAGACCGGGGTCACCGATGCCGCAGGTCAGATCATCTTCGACCTCGAACCGGGTCAGGAGTTCACGGGCAAGGACATCGTGATCACCAACGCGCCCACGGGGTTCCGGAACCTCTCCGACCAGGCAATGTGCAACCGCGGATACGACGCCGGCGGGCACCTCTGCAACATCAACCTGCGCAGCATCTCGGTGTCGACGTCGCCAGATCGCGGGCCGCAAGGCGAAGACCTGCCGATCTGGCGCGACCAGACCATCCGGCTCGTGGGCCCCGTCGAGGTGTCGGCATCACTCGTGCGTCGTCCCGATGGAACCATCGCCATCCCCATGTTCACCAACCTCCCCGATGGCAGCTACGAGGTGTGGTTCACGGTCGAGGGCTGCCAGTCCGAGTACCGCCACCAGCCCAACTTCACCTCCCAAGGGGGGCTGACGGGCGAAGGCTTCTCGAGCCGTTCGACCAGCGGCTGCGTCCCGGTGCAGTGAGCGGACGGGATCATCCCTTGACGGCCCGACCCCTCGGGGTCGAGAGTGGCCCGGTACGCAGACGTCGTTCGAGCGAAGGAATGGCCATGTCACGGCTCCGCATCACCGGCACCGCGCTCGTCGTCGCTGGGCTGGTGCTCACCAGCGTCGGGCCAGCCGGTGCGTACGCCCGCAAGGACCGCTATGCGGGCGATGACCGGGTCTCGACGGCGTCGATCATCGCCTTCAACGCCGGGATCCGCAAGCACCGCATCTACCTCGCGAACGCCTTCACGAGCGCTGATGCCCTGGCGGCGGGGTCGCTCAGCGACGGGCCGGTGCTGCTCGTCCCCGGCTGCGGTGAGGCGCCCGAGCGCGTCCGCAACTACATCAGCGGATCGTTCCAGAACCCGACCGTCACCGCGCTGGGCGGCGTCAACGCCGTCTGCGAGCAGATGCTGACCAGCGCTGCAGGCGACGACGCGACCGACCGCATCGCCGGCGCCGACCGCTACGAGACCGCCGCGAAGATCGCGTTGCGGGCCTTCCCGCGCGGAGCACGTGAGGTCTACATCGCCAACGGCGACAACTCGCCCGATCCGGTCGCCGGTGGCGTGCTGCGTGACGGTCCGATGCTGCTGGTGCGCGGCGACGGGGCGATCCCGCAGCCGGTGCTCGACGCCATCGCGACGCTCGACCCGGAGCGCGTCGTCGCGCTGGGCGGGACGGGAGCGGTGAGCAAGGCCGTCCTCGACTCCGCCGCTGCGGGGCGTCAGCAGCACCGACTCGCGGGCGCCAACCGCTTCGAGACCGCGGTCGCGATCTCGCGCTACCTGTGGGGCGTGATCGAGGGCGAGTCCCAGACCTCGCAGGTGCTTCCGGCGCGCCGCGCCTACCTCGCCCGCAGCGACGTGTTCGCCGACGCGCTCGCTGCCGGCGTCGTGACGGACGGCCCGATCCTGCTCGTGCCGAGCTGCAGCGGGCTGCCCGCGTCGGTCGAGGCAGAGCTGCGACGTCTCGTCGTCGAGGAGGTCGTCGCGCTCGGTGGCCGCACCGCGATCTGTGATGCGACCGTGGAGGAGGCGGCGCGCGTCCAGCCCGAGGACGGCAAGGTCCACGCGGCCTTCTACCGGACGAACTTCTTGGACGGCGCCGTGTTCGCCGCCACCGAGATCGTGCCGATGATCGGAGCGACCGTCACCCACGGTACGCAGTCGCGCGTCACCGACGACGCGGGCAGGGTCGTCTTCGACGTTCAGGAGGGCCAGGAGTTCACGCAGAAGGAGTTCACGATCACCGACGCCCCGGCCGGGTTCCGCGACACGGAGGGCACGGTCACCTGCGTCCGCGGCTTCTTCCCGGAGGGCAACGGCTGTCAGGTCGCGCTGCGCAGCTTCACGGTCGTCGTCGGCCCCGACCGCGGCCCCGACCTCGGTGGCTTCCCGGTCTGGCGCGATCAGACGATGCGCCTGGTCGGGCCGGTCGAGGTGTCCGCGTCGCTGATCCGACGCCCCGACAACACGTTCGTCCAGCCGATGTTCACCAACCTGCCCGACGGCGAGTACCGGGTGTTCATGACGCTCGAGGGCTGCGAGGGCGAGTTCGAGCACAAGCCGCCGCTGACCGTCAGCGGAGGCCTCACCGGCGACGGGTTCTCGTCGCGCTCGGACAGCGGCTGCGACCGCACTGCGGGCTGACGTCCTCGATCGGCAACGCGTGTTGCGAGGCCGCCGGATGTGGCAGCCCTGCAACACGCGTCGCGATGATCGACGTCAGCCGAGGGTGGCCAGGGCGGCGTTGAAGGTCGGCGACGGACGCATCGCGGCGTCGGCCTTGGCCTTGTCGGCGTCGTAGTAGCCGCCGATGTCCATCGCGGGGCCCTGGCAGGCGATGAGCTCGTCGACGATCGTGGACTCCTCGGCGGCGAGCAGCTCCGCGAGCGGGGCGAACTTCGCGGCGACCTCGGGGTTCTCGGTCTGCGCCGCGAGGGCCTCGGCCCAGTACATCGCGAGGTAGAAGTGCGAGCCGCGGTTGTCGAGCTCGTTGACCTTGCGCGACGGCGACCTGCCCTCGGCGAGGAACTTGGCCGTGGCCACGTCGAGCGCCTTGCCGAGCATCGTCGCAGCGGCGTTGTCGGCGTACTCGCCGAGGTGCTCGAGCGAGGCGGCCAGCGCGAGGAACTCGCCGAGCGAGTCCCAGCGGAGGTGGTTTTCCTTCTCGAACTGCTGGACGTGCTTCGGGGCGGAGCCGCCGGCGCCGGTCTCGA
>CBDTYW010000335.1:0-3273 GCA_965364735.1 uncultured Nitriliruptoria bacterium | reverse complement strand
AGATGCAGTACGTCCTGCGCACCGTCGAGGAGCGCGACATCCGCTTCATCCGTCTGTGGTTCACCGACGTGCTCGGCTTCCTGAAGCAGGTCGCGATCACGTCCGCCGAGCTCGAGAACGCGTTCGAGGAAGGCATCGGGTTCGACGGCTCCGCGATCGAGGGCTTCGCACGGCTCCAGGAGGCCGACATGGTCGCGTTCCCGGACGCCAGCACCTTCCAGATCCTCCCCTGGAGGCCTGAGTCCCAAGGCGTCGCGCGGATGTTCTGCGACCTCTTCACTCCCGACGGCGAAGCGTTCGCCGCCGACCCACGGCAGGTGCTCCGCCGTCAGGTGGACCGGGCTGCGAACCTCGGCTTCACGTTCTACGTCCACCCGGAGATGGAGTTCTTCCTCTTCGAGAGCGCCGAGAACCCGAAGCCGCTGGACAAGGGCGGCTACTTCGACATCATGCCGCTCGACGTCCAGCAGGACTTCCGTCGCCAGGCCATCAACACGCTGGAGTCCATGGGCATCAGCGTCGAGTACTCCCACCACGAGGTCGCGCCGAGCCAGCACGAGATCGACCTGCGCTACGCCGACGCGATGACGATGGCGGACAACATCATGACGTTCCGTCTGGTGGTCAAGGAGACCGCGGTCGCTCGTGGTGTCTACGCGACGTTCATGCCGAAGCCGATCGAGGACCAGTGGGGGAGCGCGATGCACCTGCACTGCTCGCTGTTCGAGGGCGACGACAACGCCTTCCACGACGCGTCGGCGCCCGCACACCTCTCCACGACCGCACGGCAGTTCACCGCCGGTCTGCTCCGCCATGCCCGCGAGATCTCTGCGGTGACCAACCAGTGGATCAACTCCTACAAGCGGCTGGTCCCGGGATTCGAAGCTCCCGTCTACATCTCGTGGGGCCAGTCCAACCGCTCCGCTCTGGTCCGGATCCCCGGCCACAAGCCGCGCAAGGGCGCATCGACGCGCATCGAGTACCGAGCGCCGGACCCGGCCTGCAACCCGTACCTGACGCTGGCCGTGATGCTCGCGGCAGGTCTGAAGGGCATCGAGGAGGGCTACGAGCTCACCGAGCAGACCGAGGACAACATCTACGAGATGACGGATGCCGAGCGAGCCGCCGCAGGCATCGAGCGGCTCCCACGCAACCTTGGCGAGGCGCTCTCCGAGATGGAGAAGTCGGAGCTCGTCGCCGACGTCCTCGGCGAGAACCAGTTCCGGTTCTTCTTGGCGAACAAGCGCCGTGAGTGGGCTGAGTACACCGCGCAGGTCACGCCGTACGAGCTCGAGCGCTACCTGCCGCTGCTCTAGTGGTCGACGCCCCACGCCGTCGCAGCGTCGATGCCCGGCTCGCCGCGGCAGGGCTCGACGTCGCGGCCGCGCGCCGTGAGCTCGCGCACGTGGGGATGCTCGTCGACGACGAGCTGCTGCTCCCAACGGGAACCCAGGAGGACGCCGAGAGCGTCCTCAAGGACATCAAGGCGGTGGCTGCGCCGCTGGACGCGCTCCGCGCCCTGTGCGGGCTCGCCGAGCGTGATCCGACGATGTTCGCCGAGGTCCTCGCTGACCCGGACTGGCGCGCTCGGTTCGTCGCCGTCGCGGGAACATCCCGGCCGCTCGGGGACCTGCTCGCCCAGCACGGCGACGCGACCCTCGGGCTTCGTCAGGTCTGGACCGTCGAGGCCCGCGACGTCGCGGAGCGGGTCGACGAGGAGCTGCGCGCGCTCCCGTTCGACGCGGACCTCGACCAGCAGGCAGCGGCGGTCGCGCGCGTTCGTCGCCGCGCGACCGCGGACATCGCGGCACGTGACCTCACCGGGATCATCACCGTCGACCAAGTCGCAGCCGAGCTCGCCGCGCTCGCCGAAGGGGTCCTGCGGGGGACGCTCGCAGCGCTCCATCGTGCCATGGCGCCGGAACCCGCCGCCGAGCTCGCGGTGATCGGGATGGGCAAGCTGGGCGGGCGCGAGCTCAACTACGTCTCGGACGTCGACGTGATGTTCGTCCATGCACCCCTCGGGGACGGTCCCGACGCGGAGCAGGACGCCACCGACGAGGCGCTCGCCGTCTTCGAGCAGCTCCTCGCGCTGCTCAACGCGTCGACGACGATGGGGCGTGCCTACGAGATCGACCCGACCCTGCGTCCCGAGGGCCGCGCCGGCGCGCTCTCTCGGACCGTCGCGTCGTTCGTCGCGTACTGGGATCGGTGGGCGGCGACCTGGGAGTTCCAGGCGATGATCAAGGCGCGGCCTGTGGCGGGGAGCTGGGAGCTCGGCTCGGCGTTCCTCGCGGCCGCGGAGCCGTTCGTGTGGCCGGAGGAGCTCGACCCGGCGGTGGTCTCGGAGATCCGCGCGATGAAGAAACGCACCGAGGCCAAGCGCGACGTCCGTCGTGCGGGAGCCCGTCAGATCAAGCTCGGTCCCGGGGGCATCCGCGACATCGAGTTCTCGGTCCAGCTCCTCCAGCTCGTGCACGGCCGAGCGGACCGGGAGCTGCGCGAGACCGGCACGCTCGCCACCCTCGAGGCGCTCGCGCGGGGTGGCTACGTCGCGGACAAGGACGCTGCGAGCTTCACCCGCTGCTACCGAATGCTGCGCAACGTCGAGCATCGGCTCCAGCTGGCCAACGAGCGACGTACCCACACGATTCCCGACGACCCGGAGCGTCAGGACTGGCTGGCCCGCTCGCTCGGCTATCTCCCGGACCGCGGGGCGCCGCGGGAGGCCTTCCTGCGTGACCTCACCGCCATCCAGGCGGAGGTTCGCGACCTGCATGCCAAGCTCTTCTACCGCCCGCTCCTCGAGGTCCACGCGGCCGTGTCGGCCGAGGACGGCCGCATCACCAGGCTCGGGGAGCAGGGGGCCATCGAACGGCTCCGCGTGCTGGGCTTCGGTGACCCGGCCGCCGCGCGACGCCACGTCGACGCGATGACCGGGGGGCTCTCGCGGTCTGCCCGCGTGATCCGGGCGGCCCTGCCAGCGTTCCTGCACGTCCTGGCTGACACCCCGGACCCTGACGCCGGGCTGCTGCGTCTGCGACGGCTGGTGGACCTGCACGGTCGAGGACCGCATCTCGTTCCGAGCCTGCGCGACCACCCGCCGACCGTCGAGCGGCTCGCCCGGGTCCTCGGGACCTCGCGGATCGCCGGCGAGCTCCTCGAGCACGTGCCGCAGGGGATCGCGTTGATGCGGCCGCGTGAGCAGAAGGCGATGGCGGCCGCCGACGAGCTGGCCGCGCGGGCGATGGCCAGGCTGCGCTGGCAGGAGGC
>CBDTYW010000334.1:0-3333 GCA_965364735.1 uncultured Nitriliruptoria bacterium | reverse complement strand
ATCCGCGACTGGCAGCCCGAGATGTCGCTCGACCTGCACGAGTACGGCCCCGGCCAGCCGTTCGTCTACGACGACGACGTCCTCTACCTCTGGCCGCGCAACCTCAACGTCGACCAGCCCGTCCACGACCTCGCCCGCGACTTCTCGCGCGACTGGCTCGACCCCTGCGTCACCGACGACGGCTACTCCGCCGACGAGTACGGCCTGGCGGACACCTCCCCCGGCGCAGCACCGGACACCGAGGGCCCGAACGCCACCCAGACCGCCGGCGACGGCAACGAGGGCATCGCCCGCAACTCGAGCGGCCTGCACCACACGATGGGGATCCTCGTCGAGTCCGCAGTCACCGCCAAGCTCGTGCCCGGCGGCTTCGAGGTCCCGGAGATCGTGGACTCTGCGGCCAACAAGCGCCGTCGCGTCGACAGCCAGATGTCGGTCGTCAACTGCACCTTCGAGTGGTTCCTCGCCAACGGCGAGCTCGCGATGACCACCACCGGCGGCGCCCCCGCCCGCGCCACCGCCCACGGCGACGCCCAGGACGAGCCCGCCTACTTCGACGGCCAGGACGAGGACTCCACGATCGACGGCTCGGGAGCGACCACCGTCTCGGTCGACCCGCCCCCGTGCGCCTACCTGTTCGACGCGGAGCTGTTCACCGAGGACCTCAAGCAGATCTTCGCGCTGCACGGGATCGCGTCCACGTTCGTCGGCGACGAGGTCCGCGTGTCGCTCGCGCAGCCGGCCGAGCCGTTCATCCACCTGCTGCTCGACGACCGCGCCGTCGCTGACCGGGAGCTGCTCGACGGCACCCCCGTGCTCGACTGCGCGTCGGAGATCGCGCCCGTGACGATCACGGTGACCGCGCCCGACGTCACCGTCGAGGAGAGCGATGCCGTCGCCGTGGTCACCCTCACCCTCGACACCGCCGCGGCCCGCGCGTTCACCGTGTCCGTCGCCACCGGTGACGACACCGCGAAGTCCGGCGAGGACTACACCGTCACCGCTGAGACGCTCGCGTTCGCGAAGGGCTCGACCGAGGCGACCGTCTCGATCCCGATCACTGACGACGCCGTCGAGGAGCCCCAGGAGCGGTTCACGCTCACGTTGATGACCACCGACGCTGACGTCGTGCTCCCGGCAATGCCCACGGTGATCAGCATCATCGACGACGAAACGGTCGACAACGGCGTCGCCCCGGTGGCCGCGATCGACACGGTCGGCGACGTCGACGAGGGCGTCTCGGTCGCCTTCGACGGCTCCTCCTCCAGCGACGCCGACGGTGACATCACCAGCTTCAGCTGGGACTTCGGCGACGGCTCCGCAGCTGCGTCCGGCGTCCGGGTGACCCACACGTTCGCTGACGACGGCGACTACGACGTCACCCTCACCGTCACCGACTCCGGCACCCGCAGCGACACCGACACGCAGACGGTGACCGTCGACAACGTCGCACCGACGCTGGCCGTCCCGGTCGGGATGCGCGGCGAGGACCACGAGAAGATCGTGCTCGGCACCACCGTCAGCGACGTGCCCGCCGACACCGTCAGCGTCACGTGGCTGTTCCAGGACGGCTCGACCGCCGCTGGCCCGCAGGTCGCCCGCGTCTACGACGAGGTCGGCACCTTCACGTTCACCACGACCGCCAAGGACGAGGACGGCGGCGAGACGACCGCCAGCGGCAGCGTCACCGTGTTCGACTCCGGCAACGTGGTCCGCAGCAGCGGCGACGACCGCATCAGCACCGCCGCGGCCGTCTCACGTCAGGGCTGGCCGAACGGCGCCACCGAGGTGCTGCTCACCCGCTCCGACGCGTTCCCGGACGCGCTCGCCGGGTCACGTCTCGCCGACGAGCTCGACGCCCCGCTGCTCCTGAGCCGCTCGAGCGAGCTGTCGGCCGAAACCCGCACCGAGATCGACCGGCTCGACCCCGACCGCATCACGATCCTCGGCGGAACCACCGCGATCAGCGCCGCCGTCGAGGCCGCGCTGGCCGCAGAGGGCCGCACCGTGCGTCGCATCTCCGGCGACACCCGCTTCGAGACCGCCGCGCTGATCTCGGAGGAGGTCGGGGCATCGGATGACCACACGGTCGTGCTCGCCCTCGGCATCGCCGCCGCGCCGAAGAGCGCCTGGCCCGACGCCCTGTCTGCGAGCAGCCTCGCCGTCGCACCCGACGGCCTGCCGATCCTGCTGACCCGCAACGACACCGTCCCGGCGGCCACGATCACCGCGCTGGACGACCTCGAGACCGAGAAGGTCCTGATCGTCGGCGGCACCTCCGCGGTGTCCGACACCGTCCGCGACGCGCTGGTCGCGAACGGCTACACCGTCGAGCGGCTCTCCGGCTCCACCCGCTACGCCACCGGCGTCGCGACCGCCGAGGCAGCCCTTGCCCGCTGGGACGACACAGACGTCCGGGTCGTGTTCGCGACCGGCAAGGACTTCCCGGACGGCCTCACCGCCGGGGCCCTCGCCGCCCGGACCAACGCCGTGGTGCTGCTCGTGCACCCGACGGACCTCGACGGCTCCCCCGCAGTCCGCACCCACCTGTCGTCGCGCTCGCTGCGCTACGACGACGCGATCGTCGTCGGCGGCACCAGCGCCATCAGCGCCGAGGTCGCCGAGGAGCTTCGGACGCTGATCACCGACGAGTGATCGTGCCCACAGGTCCAACCCAGGCACACACGCACGACCTCACCACCGACGACCTCGCGGCCTTGGGCGTCACGAGCGTCATCGCGATCTGACCTCGCGGCTGCTCGACGCCCCAGCGGTGACCGCTCGCGTCTGCACTTGCTGACTTGTGGGCATCCGGAACACGAGACCCGCACCCCTCGCCGCCACCACCGACCGACCACCCGCAGGAGCCACCCATGGACACCGCGAAGCTGCTCGAAACCCACCCCGCCCGCGACACCTTCGACCGCGACGAGCTCGCCGCCGCCATCGATGCGTGCGCGACCTCCGCAGTCGCCTGCAGCATCTGCGCCGACTCGTGTCTGAGCAGCAACCCGCCGATGACCAGCTGCGTGCGCATCTGCCTCGACGCCGCCGACATCGCCCGGACGACCGCGCAGATCCTCTCGCGCCCCGCCCCGAGCGGCGACGCATGGGAGCACCAGATCCGCGCCTGCATCTCCGCGTGCAACGCCTGCGTCGCCGAGTGCGGCGAGCACGACGACGCGCACTGCCACAACTGCGCCACCGCCGCGAAGTCCTGCGTCGACGCCCTCACCGCGCTCCTGGCCGTCGCCAGCTGACAAGCCACCGCTCACCAGCCCGCGGCGCCAGTCCTCCACCAGGGCTGGCATCCACCCCGACGCCTGACCCCGG
>CBDTYW010000333.1:0-3341 GCA_965364735.1 uncultured Nitriliruptoria bacterium | reverse complement strand
GAGGACGGCGTCCGTCGCCCCGCCGGACGGCCAGAAGGCCTGTGACGCCGCGACGGCCGTCTCGATCCGGCCAGCGCCCTGGACGCGCGACGCGGTGCCGTCGTCCGCCACCGTCACGGTGAAGCTGTCCCCGGACGACCCGCCGCGACCGTCCGTCGCGACGACCGTGACGCGGTACGAGCCGGCGTCGATGAATGCGTGGCTGACCGGGTTGCCGACGGTCGGCTCGGTGCCGTCGCCGAACGCCCACGTCACGGTCAACGGGTCTCCGTCAGCGTCGGTGGCGGCCGCGGAGAACGCGACGACCTCACGGGTGTCCGCGCCGCGGTCCGCCCCGGCGTCGACCAGCGGCGGGCTGTTCGGCGGAGGCACGTCGTCGTTGAGGATGGTGCCGACACCCACCCCGTCCAGGATGCTCGCGCCCCGGGGGTTGGACAGGACGACCTCGATCCGCTCGTCCGGCTCGACGTCAGCGTCGCTCACCACCGCGACCGCAACGGTCGTCGAGCGTGCGCCGGCTGGCAGCGTCACCGTCGTGGCGAGGCTGGTGAAGTCCACGTCCGGCGTCGCCGGGTTCGCCCCAGACGCGACCCGCGTCGTCACGTCGACCTCGACGTCGATGGTGACCGGCGTGTCGATGCTGATGGTGAAGACCAGGCTGTTCGTGCCCGTCGTCCCCTCCTCGACCTCGACGTCGTTGATCAACAGCTGACGTGGGAGGTCGTTGTCGGAGATGATCACGCGAGCGCTCGCATCGTCCACCACGGCGACGGCCGCGTCCGACAGCAGGACCCGGAACGTCTCGTCCGGCTCGTCGAGATCGTCCTCGAGCACCGGGATCCCAACCACGACGCTCCTGCTGCCAGCCGGGATGGTGGCGGTCCCGCCGCTCGCGGCGTAGTCATCGCCCGCAGTCGCGGCAGGCTCCGCCCCGTCTCCACCGTCGGCGGTCGCCCAGTCCACGGTGATGTCGTGGCCGCGCGACGCGCTCATCTGGATCGTGACGTTCGCGATGCCCGCGGACTCGGCGACGACGAGGTCGTCGATGCTGATCCGCGGTGCGTCGTCGTCATCGATGCGGACGACCGCCTCGGCGACGTCGATCGGCGCGTTGACCGGGGCGGACAGCGACACCCGGAACTGCTCCTGGACCTCGTCGACCCGGTCGTTCATGATCGAGAAGCTCACGGTCGTCGCCGTCACGCCCGGGGCGATGACCGCGGTCGCAGCGCCACCGGTGTAGTCCGACCCCGAGTACGCGGTGTCGTCGGAGGAGGCGAAGTCGACCCGGATCTCGCGGCCGCTGACGGTGGGCTCACCGGTGACCGGGTCGTGCAGCGAGATCCGGACGGGCGCGTTCAGGTCAGCGCCCTCGGTCACCGCGGCGTCCGCGATCCGGATCACGGGCGGCTCGTCGTCGTCGGCGATGGTCCCGAACACGACCGAAGGGCCCTGGAGCGTCGCGTTCACGACGCTCGCGGCCGAGATCCGGAACTGCTCGTCCTCCTCGTCGATGGCGTCACCGACGATCTCCACCAGGATCGAGGTCAGGGTCTCACCCGCCGGGATCCGAATGACCTGCGAGAAGATCCCCTCGAAGTCCTGGCCCTGGACGGCCGTGTCGTTGCCGGTGCTGGCATCGAAGGTGACGTCGCCGGCCACCACCGCCGAGATCGCGACGGGGAACGACATCGTCGCCGTTCCGCCGGTGCCCTCGACCAAAGATGCACTGCCGATCGTCAGGAAGGTGTCGTCGTTGAGGATCTCTGCACGTGCCGTGGCGTTGCCGATGGCCACCGGGACCGCGCCGCCGTCCGGTGAGGAGATGCTGGCGGTGAAGTACTCATGGGGCTCCACCATCTTGTCCCCACGAACGGTGACGGCGAAGGTCACGAAGGACTGCCCCGCGGGGATGGTGCCCGCGACGTCGACGCGAGCGAAGTAGTCGTCGCCAGCGGACGTCGCCGAGCCGTCCGAGGTGCTCGCGACGAAGCTCACATCCTCCGAGGCGGTCGTCAGCTCACCCGAGGCGTCGTGGAGGTGGACGACGAACACGAGCTGAGAGCTCCCCGAGTGCCGCTCGACGAAGGCGACGGACGTCGAGAAGTCGGGGCCGAAGACGGTGCCACCGCCGATGGAGATGTGGACGTCCTCGCCACCAGCGTCGTGGGACGCCGTGGCCGCCGTCGGGGCATGGAGCCACACGGCGATGAGCAGGATCGCTGCGAGCAGACGATGCATGGGGCGTCCTCGGGACGGAGCACATGCCCCGTCGGAGCGGACTCTAACAAGGCGGGCTCGTCGGCTCGTCGTGTTCGTTGAGTCACCGGGCGCACGAACCCTTGCTCAACTGGAACATGTTCTAGTAGTCTGGCTGCCACGGGTCGGACTCCGCCACGGAGCCGGCATCTCCACAGGTGCAACAGGACACAGCATGGGTCGCAAGGTCTACGTCGTCGGCGTCGGGATGACGAAGTTCGAGAAGCCGGGATCACGTGACTGGACCTACGTGGACATGGTCCGCGAGGCCGGCACCGCCGCGCTCGAGGACGCAGGCGTCCCGTACTCCGACATGCAGCAGGTCGCGGTCGGCTACTCCCACGGCGACTCGACGGCCGGCCAGCGCGCCGTCTACGAGCTCGGCCTCACGGGAGTCCCCGTCTACAACGTGAACAACAACTGCGCCACCGGGTCCACGGCCCTGTTCATGGCGAAGCAGTTCGTCGAGGGAGGCCTGAGCGAGGTCGCGATGGCGGTCGGCTTCGAGAAGATGGAGAAGGGCCCGATCTCGCGTTCGGCCGGCACCAAGCCGTCCCCGATGGAGGCGCACGGCAAGAAGATGTTCGAGCTCCGCGGCTACAACCAGGACGCGCCCGTCACCGCCCAGTTCTTCGGCAACGCCGGCAAGGAGCACATGGAGCTCTACGGCACCACCGCGGAGCACTTCGCCTGGATCGGCTGGAAGAACCACAAGCACTCGGTGAACAACCCGAACGCTCAGTTCCAGAACGAGTACACGCTCGAGGAGATCCTCGAGTCGCGGATGATCCACGACCCGTTGACGAAGCTCCAGTGCTCCCCCACGTCCGACGGCGCGGCCGCTGCGATCGTCTGCTCCGAGGCCTACGTCAAGGAGCACGGCCTCGAGGACCAGGCGATCGAGATCGCCGCGATGACGATGGTGACGGACCTCGAGTCCACGTTCTCGTCGAACTCGTCCATCAAGCTCGTCGGCGCCGACATGGCCGCCGAGGGCGCCCGTCAGATCTACGCCCAGAGCGGGATGAGCATCAACGACGTCGACGTCATCGAGCTCCACGACTGCTTCTCCGCGAACGAGC
>CBDTYW010000332.1:0-3379 GCA_965364735.1 uncultured Nitriliruptoria bacterium | reverse complement strand
CGCACCCGGCGCGCAGGGCGCTGACCCGGCGACGTTCGCGGCTGCCGACGCCGACCGTGCTGCTGCCGCGCTGGCCGCAGGATGGGCCGACAACGTCGACATCTCGGTGGACGGCAACGCGCTGGTCATCTCCAGCGACGGCCTGCCCGCGCACGAGTACCTCGACCAGTACCTCGCTGACGGCCAGGACGGGAAGTACCTCGCCGGTGGCGTCGACGCGACGCCCGTGACCTTCACCATCCCGGTGACCCCGACGGTGGCCGCCTCCCCGCAGGAGACCGGCAGCGGCGCCATCGGCATCGCGATCAGCGGTGCGGTGTTCTTCGACCCCTACGAGGGCGACGGCTCCAACACCGTGGCCAACGACGACAACACCACCATCGACGGCGTGCCGTTCATCGACGCGTGCGGCGGGCACCCGCTGCCCAACGCGAGCACCTACCACTACCACGGGATCCCGTTCTGCATCACCGATGCGATCGACGTCGACGGGGAGCACTCGCCGATCATCGGCTACCTCGCCGACGGTCACACGATCCACGGGCCCCAGGACGTCGGCGGCGAAGAGCCGACCGACCTCGACGCGTGCCTCGGCCACACCGGCCCGACGCCGGAGTTCCCCGACGGCGCGTACCACTACCACGTGGTCTCGACGGCCAACTACATCTCCGAGTGCCTTGCTGGCGAGTTCTGATCGATGTCCGCTGACGCCCCCCTCACTCAGGTTCGTCGCCAGGCCTCAAGCAGGCGCCGGGCGCTGCAGATCGCCATCGCGCTCTTCGCGATCGCGGTCAGCCTGCTGGTGAGCAGGGCGTCGTCGGTCAGCACCCCTCCGGTGCTCGCGGACACCTCTTCGACCTTCTCGCTCGACCTCGAGGTGCTCGCCTCCGTCGATGACCTCGGGCTCATCTACGCCGTCGAGCAGCGGGCCCGTCCGGCCTACCGGATCCTGTCGTTCGACCCGGCCACCGGCGCGGTCGAGACGGTGCTGACCGTCCCCGAGGACGCGATCGTCCACGGGATCGACCTCTCACCGGACCGCACCACCCTCGCGGTTGCCTGGTCCACCGACCACGCCCTCGGCGGCAACGGGATCTGGCTGCTCGACCTCGCCACGGCAGCCGAGGTCGGCCCAGATGCCGCCGTCGCTGGGCTCGTCGAGGTCGTCGGGATCACCTCGGACATCTACCTCGTCGATCCGGCCTGGTCGATCGACGCCACCGCCGTGTTGGCCACCCGCGTCGACCGCACCGGCGACGCCGAGCAGCTGTCGGTGGTGTCGATCGACACGGCCGGATCGACGACGATGCTCGCCGAAGACGCGATCGAACCGGCCGTCAGCACGGACGCGATCTGGGTGCTTGAGGTCGCCGACGAGACCAGCGCCCGCCGCTCCATCGCCTCGGTCGGCCCCGACGGGGCGCTGACCACCGTCGCGACCGGCGGGTTCGACCTCGCCCACCTCCTCGCAGGCGCCAACGCCCCGATCGTTGCCGCCATCGACACCGGCGAGGGCGGCTGGACCATCGGCGCCGCCGCCTGGGCCCACGGCAACCACGACGTCCCGTCGCTGTGGTGGCAGCCCGGCGACCGCGCCCCGGTCACCGCCGACGCGGTGCTGGTCTATGACGCCGACCTCGTCGACGGCCACATCGTCGAAGCCACCCGCGAGGGCCTGTCGGTCCTCGTCGACGGCACCCGCACCGAGCTCATCGCCTCCCGCGCCCTGCGCATGGTCACCGGTTGACCCGCCCCGCGAGCGGTGGCTTGCCGGCCTCCTCGCCAGTCTGGTGACCACTCGTGGAGCGGGGCGCGTGAAGTGATCACTCGCGAGCGATCACTCACCGCGCTCCACGCCACGAGCGGTGGTTTGACGGCCCCCTCGCCAGTCTGGTGACCACTCGCGGGGCGGGGCGCGTGAAGTGATCACTCGCGGGGTGGTCGACGGCGGCGGGGCGATGTCACACTGGGGCGTACGACGACCGGGGCGGGAGTGACGATGCGCGTCCACGTGATCGGCAGCTCGGGGGCCGGCAAGTCGACGATGGCACGCCGGCTCGCGGAGGCGACGGGGAGCCCGCACCTGGAGCTCGACGCCGTGTGGCACGAGCCGGGCTGGACGAACCCGACGGAAGACGCCGCCGCCGACGCCGTCCGGGACTTCTTGGCGACCCACCCTGATCGCTGGGTCACCGACGGCAACTACCGGTTCGCGCGCGAGCTGCTCCTGGCGAGCGCCACCGACCTCGTCTGGATCGACCTGCCGCGACACGTCGTGATGCGCCAGATCGTGCCACGAACCCTGCGTCGGGTGGTGACGCGCCAAGAGCTGTGGAACGGCAACCGGGAGCCGCTCAGCAACCTCACCCGATGGGACCCGGAGCGCAACGTCATGCGCTGGGCGTGGACGACGTTCGACCGACGTCGGCGCGAGTACACCGAGCTCGTCGCCCGCCCCGATCTCGCCCACCTGCGCATCCACCACCTGCGGACCCGCACCGACGTCGACCGCTTCGTCGCCGACCTCTGACGTCGGTCAGCAGGCGCCGCCGTCCTGGGCGTCGAGCTCGGCGATGCGGGCCTGCGGCACCGCTGAGGTGCCGCCGACGACCACCAGCGCGACCTCACCTTCCCGGCAGGATCCGACGCGATTGCGGGTGATCTCGGGGATCCGGTCATCGCGGGTGACGATGATCGGGGCGTACGTGTCGGCGGCGAGGCCGGCGCCGATGAGGCCGTACATCCAGCCGTTCGGCTCGAAACCGTTGACGATCGTGTAGCGGCGGTAGCCGGCTGCTTGGTCGCCCCAGAGCTGCTCGGCGATGGCGACCGCGGTGGCTGCACGATCTTCGCCGGCGATCCGGAACGGGTTCGGGAGGTTGCGCTCGACCTCGGCGCTCAGCGCGCCCTCGCCGCCGAGGAGGACTGTCTGCGTGATCCCCTGCTCCTCGATGAACGCGGTGACGGCCTCATGGACGCGGCTGGTCGGCGTGACGACGATCGGGGCGCGAGACGCGGCAGTCCAAGCACCGCCGGTGACGGCGTCGGCCCAGCCTGAGGTTCCAGCGCCGTTCGCGCGCGCCACGAAGAGCGGCTGACCGTTCGGGAACTTCTGCATCACCTCACGGGCGATCGCAACCGACGTCTCGACTCGGGTGGCCCCCGCGAGGCGCACCGGTAGCCAGCCCTCCTCGAAGATCTGGGCCTCGACGCGCTCGGAGATCGCTGCGGGACCGCCCAGCAGGTAGACGAACGCCGGCTCGCCACCGTCGAAGAGCCGATGCAGCTCGAGGCGGGTGGCTTCCGTCAGCTCGGCCGTCCGGGCAACAACGACCTGACCGGCAGCATCCCCACCGGTCTTGGCAACGCCACCGGCCTG
>CBDTYW010000331.1:0-3412 GCA_965364735.1 uncultured Nitriliruptoria bacterium | reverse complement strand
CGCGACCACGACGGCGTCGCCGAGCGCGACGGCCGTGCCCACGCCCGACGCGACGTCGTCCGAGCCCGATGCCGTGGTCCCGACGACCGACGCTCCGACGGCGCCGAGCCCGTCCGAGGTGACCGGCGAGCCTGGGGCGACGGCCGACGAGAGCCGCCCACCGAGGGTCGTCGCCGCGCTCGACCCGGGACCCTCGCCGGCCCAGCGCGCCATCCTGCGCTACTTCGCCGCGATGCTCGTGCTGCTCTCATTCGGAGCGGTGGCCGCCGTCAACTCGCTGGAACCGTGACAACACCGTCGCGCGCAACCGCTTCCTGAACCGCCGGAGACACCGTGCGTCGCATGCTGATCGCCATGCTGATCATCGCTTCGGCGGGGCTCTTCGTCCGCGGGGCCGTCCCGTGTGACGTCATCGGCGACCAGCCCGCGTGTCTCGCCGCGCTCGAGCCCGGTCCGGCGGTCAACGCGCTCGGTCGGGTGATCGTCGGCGACAGCGTCCTGGCGTTCGAGTCCGGTGGCGAGCTCGTCCTCACGACCGTGCAGGTCGACGTGAACCTGACCTTCGGGGAGTGGATCAGCCAGCGCAACGACCCTCGGGTCGCGCTGTTCGACCGGGCCGCGATCGTCCCGCCCGGGCGGACAGAGAACGACGTCGCAGCCGAGAACGCCGTGCTCATGGACCAGAGCGTCACGACGTCGATCCTCGCCGCCTTCAAGGAGCTCGGCTACCCGGACATCGTCGGACGCGGCGCCCGCATCGGTGCGCTGTCCGCGCCCGACCAGCGCTCCTACGCCGAGGGACAGATCCAGGTCGGCGACGTCGTGACCCACGTCAACGGCACACCCGTCACGGACGCGACCTCGGCGGTGACGCTCGTGCGCACCGTGCCGGTGGGCTCCGAGGTGACGCTGACGATCGAGCGCGCGAACGAGGTGCTCACCGAGCGCTTCACCCTCCAGCCCTCGCCGGACGACCCGGAACGCCCGTTGATCGGCGTGAGCCTCCAGACGGCGTTCGACCTGCCGTTCGACGTCGACATCGACGCCGGCGTCATCGGTGGACCGTCGGCTGGCCTCTTCTTCGCGCTCGCGATCGTCGATCGGCTGTCCGAGGACGACCTGACCGGCGGCCAGATCGTCGCCGGCACGGGAACGATCACGATCGACGGCCTGGTCGGGCCGATCGGCGGGATCCGGCAGAAGGTCATCGGGGCGACCGAGCGAGGGGACCAGGGTCCGCCGGCGACGGTCTTCCTCGCTCCTGCCAGCCAGTTCGAGGATGCCGTGACGGCGGCGGTGACCCGTCAGGTCCTCGTCGTGCCGGTGGCCACGCTGACCGAGGCGATCGACGTGCTCCGCCAGCTCGCGGCCGGCACGACGCCTTCCGGGGCGCGGCTCATCGGACCAGCCACGGTCGCTGACGAATCATGACGTTGTGCGGTCACCCACGGTGGCCGACTGGACGGCCAAGCGAACACGCCGTGCTCGCGTAGCCTTGCCACGAGGAACGAGGACCTCACCCGGTGACCATCCCGCTGCACCTTGCTGTGCACGTCGTGGGCCTGACGGTGACCGTCGGGCTGGCTGTCTATGCCTTCGCGCGACGTGACCAGGCGTCCGTCGCATGGCAGGGACTGGTCGTCGGAGGACTGCTCCTCGCGCTCGGCCACCTCGGCAGCGGGGCGCTGCTGACCGGCGACGCCCCCTGGCCGCTCTACCTCCGGGCAGCTGGGTACGCCGCGCTCGCGTTGGGCGCCGTCGGCCGGGTCGAGGGCCTCGGCGTCGCCGTCGTGCTGGCATCGCCTGCCGCGCACATCACCGCAGCCGTCGCCGGCGTCGCCGCAGCCTTCGCGGCTGCTCGGGGCGCGCTCGGTCGCGGACGTGCGGTGTTGCCGTTGGTCGCGGGCCTCGTGCTCTGGGCCGGCGCGGACCTGTTGGTGCAGGGCTCGCCGACGGCCGCCGGTGTCCTGTCGTTGGCCGGATCGGCCGCCGCGGGATCGTGGCTGGTCCAGCGCGCCCGCTTCTCGCTGCTCAGCCGCTTCGTCACCATGCTCGTGGGGATCCTGCTCCTGCTCGTCATCGGCCTCTCGTCGGCGTCCGGTGCGGTGCTCGCGGGTGACCTCCGTGCGGCGGAGGCCACCCGGCTCGGGGACGTCGCGAGCTCGCAGGGCCGAGCGCTCGACCGTTCCGTCAGCCTTCAGCTGGTCCGACAGGTCGAGCCGTTCGCGAGCTCCCAGGCGCTCGTGGATCGCTTCGACGGCTTCACCGACGGCACGTCCGGGATCCGCGGGCTCGATCCCACGGCCGAGAGCCTGCTCGGCCTCTCCACGCTCGCTGACGTGGCGCTGTTCATCAGCGCCGAGGACGGCGTCATCGGCTCATGGGATGCACGCCCCGGCCAGGCTGGTCCCCTCACCCCGTCCGACGAGGCCGCCATCTCGGGCGATGAGGTCATCCGTGCCGCGCTGGCAGGAGACCAGTCGCTCGGGGTTCTGGTGCTCGGGGACCGCGACCTGCTCGCCGTCGCCGCGACTCCGGTCGCGCCTCCCGGCGACGACGGTGCTCCCGAGCTCGACCAGCAGCGCGGCGTCCTCGTTCTCGCGCGTGGGCTGGCGAACTCCTCCACCGTCTCCGACGTGGCAGCCGCAACGGGCTCCGACGCGACCATCATCATCGGGACGCGCGTCGCGAGCACGACGCTCGGGCCGGACGTCGATCTCGATCTCGTCGACGCGCTCCGCCGTGGTGTGAGCCCGGGGATCGCCGAGGTCGGCGGCGTCATGAGCTTCCTCGCGTCGACACCGCTCGCCGGGCCGGACGGCGTCCAGGTCGGAGCGCTCGTGCTCACCCGCGACGCGGCCAGCTTCGCGGATGTCGAGGAGTCGACGACCCGTCGCCTGTTCTGGCTGGGCGTGATCGGGCTCGTCGGGACCGCTGGCCTGGCCGCCGTCACGGCGGCCGCGACGACCCGGCCGATCCGCGAGCTCACCCGCGCGGCCGAGCGCGTCGCCGCGGGCGACCTCGAGAGCCGTGTCGCGCTGGACCGCCAGGACGAGATCGGACGCCTCGCGTCCTCGTTCGACGAGATGACGGTCTCGCTGAAGGCCCGCGAGGGCGAGCTCCGGGCTGCGGCTCTGACCGAGGGTGCGCTCCGGGGTCGACTCGAGGGCGTCACCTCCTCGATGGGTGAGGGCCTCCTCGCCATCGACCCGGACGGTCGGGTCCAGACCGCGAACCCGGCTGCTGCGTCCATGCTCGGCCGGGCGCCGGCAGACCTCATCGGCGTCCACATCTCGGAGGTCGTCGACGGCCGGACCGACGACGCCGACCTGCTCATCGACGCGCTCGGGGTCGCCGACGAGCCGCTGGTCGCGGTCCGCGGCGTGCTGGTCTCCGGCTCGCGCCGGACCCC
>CBDTYW010000330.1:0-3487 GCA_965364735.1 uncultured Nitriliruptoria bacterium | reverse complement strand
CACCCTCCCACCCCTCGACGATCGACAGGCAACATCCATGAGCATCCCTGAGCAGGACGCCGCCAACGCTGGTGGCGCCCGTGACGTCGAGACCGTCGCTCCCGCGGAGTTCCCGGACCTCGGACCGGGCACCGCTCCGGGCCAGGCAGGCCCGGTCGACCTGCTCAGCGACGTCGACGTCACCGTCACCGTCGAGCTCGGCAAGGTCAGGATGCGTGTCCGCGACCTGCTCTCGCTCCGTGAGGGCTCGGTCGTGCAGCTCGACGCCGTCGCCGGTGGCCCGGTGGACGTGCTCGTCAACGGGACGCTCGTGGCACGCGGAGAGGTCGTCGTTGTCGGCGACGAGCTCGGTGTCCGCGTCACCGACATCATCCGACGGAGCTGAGCACCGATGACCGAGATCTCCGCGCTTGGCCTCCTGGCACGCATCGCGCCGTCCCTGGGGCTGATCATCGGCGGGCTGCTGCTCGTGCGCTGGTTCTCGCAGCGCTCTGCCGGCGGTCGTGCCGAGCACATCCGCGTCACCTCGCGGACCGGACTTGCCCGCAACACGTCGGTCGCGGTCGTCGAGGTCGGCGCACAACGCTTCCTGCTCGGTCTGACCGACAGCAACGTCTCGCTGATCTCCGAGCTCGTCGCCGACGAGGCTTCCGAAGAAACCAGCACCATCGACCTGACGGAGCCAGCTGCCGTCACGGACATCCAGGCTTTCCGCGCGTCCACGGACCGGACGACGGAGGAGCCGGGCGATCTGCCCGCGCTCGACACATCCCACCCATGGACGGGGTTGGTCTCACGGATGCAGCGCGCAACGCAGCGCAGCACCGGACAGACCTCGTGGCAGCGGGTTGACGATGTTCGGACCGGCTGACCCCACCCCGCCCACGGTGCTCCGACGTTTCGTCGCGATCGCCCTCCTGACGCTCGTTGCGCTGCTCTCGGGCATCGCGACGGCCCCCTTCGCGCACGCGCAGTCGACGTCGTCGACCGAGTCGCTGCCCGGCGATCCGCCGGCCATCCGGTCCCTCCTCGAGTCCGACCTGACCGCGGTCGCGACTCCCGGTGACCCTGAGGTCAACGGTGGCGGCATCGTCGTCCCCGAGGTCACCTTCGGCGACGACGACGGCGGCCTGTCCAGCTCCGTGAGCACGATCCTCGCGTTCGGCATCGCTGCCATCGCCCCGACGCTCGTGCTGCTGACAACCACGTTCACCCGATTCATCGTCGTGCTCAGCCTGCTCAAGAACGCGTTGGCGCTGCAGACCGTCCCGCCGTCGCAGGTGCTGGTCGGGCTGTCGCTCTTCCTCACCGTGTTCACGATGGGACCGGTGCTCCAGCAGGTCAACGACCTCGGCGTCCAGCCGATGCTCAACGGGGAGATCAGCCAGGGCGAGGCCTTCACCGAGGGGTTCGCCCCGCTGAAGGAGTTCATGCTCAACCAGGTCCGCGACGAGGACCTCGCGTTGTTCGTCGAGCTCTCGGGCAAGCAGGACCAGATCGAGGCCAGGGAGGACGTCGACGCGATCACCCTGATCCCGGCGTTCGTGACCAGCGAGCTGCGCACGGCGTTCACCATCGGCTTCATCATCTTCGTGCCGTTCCTCATGGTCGACCTGGTGGTCGCCGCGGTGCTGATGTCCATGGGCATGGTCATGGTCCCACCCGTCTTCATCTCCCTCCCGCTGAAGCTGCTGCTGTTCGTCCTCGTGGACGGCTGGGTGCTGCTCATCGGAGCCTTGGTCACGTCGGTCAACATGGCCGGCCTGCTCTAGCTGAGAACGTCAGGAACGCACGTGAACGATGCCCAGGTCCTCTCGATCGTCACCGACATGTTCGGTATCGCGACGAAGATCGCTGCACCGATCCTGCTCGCGGCCCTCATCATCGGCGTGATGGTCTCGCTGCTCCAGACGGTCACGCAGATCCAGGAGATGACGCTGACCTTCGTCCCGAAGCTCGTCGGCGTCGCGCTGATCATCCTGTTCGCGGGCAACTGGATGCTCGGTGAGGTGGTCGCGTACATGCACAACCTCTGGACCGCCATCCCGACGATGCTCTGAGCGGATGGATCTCGTCCTCGACCCCTCGATGATCGCCGGCCTCACGCTGGCGACGATGCGCACGGCTGCGTTCGCGATGGCGACGCCCGCCTACCCGATCCCGACCTCGGGCCGCCTCGCGTTCGCGGTCGCCATCGGCTTCTTCCTCGCTGCGCCGGTGGCGGACCTGTCCATCGGCGCGCTGGCAGCCGCTGGCGTCGTGAACGTCGCGGTCGGAGCCGGCCTGGGCTGGCTCACGGGGCTCGTCTTCGGGCTGTTCCCGATGGCCGGTGGCATCCTGGACCTGATGAGCGGCATGGGCGTCTCGTCGCTGTTCGATCCGCTCCAGGGCGTGTCCGCGGCGCTCTTCAACCGGGTGCTCGTCCTCACGGCCTCCATGGTCTTCCTCGTGCTCGGTGGCGACAACCTGCTGATCCACGGTCTGGCGATGAGCGTCGAGCGGATCCCGCTCGACGGCTCGATGTCGATGCATGCCGGTCTGCTCGCCGAGATCGGCTCCTCGCTCGGCATCATGGTCGTCGCCGCGATCGAGCTCGCGCTGCCAGCCATCGCAGCGCTGTTCCTCGCGGAGGTCGTGCTCGGCCTCGGATCCCGGTTCGCGCCGAGCGCCAACCTGTTCGTCCTCGGTCTGCCCCTGCGGTTCATCCTCGCGCTGGTGAGCTCCTCCGCCGTGCTGACGCTCTTCCCCGAGACCATGGGCGGCGTCATGCGGCTCATGCGTGAGGCCTTCGTCGCGGGCATCCGTGCCTTCGGCGGCTGACGAACGATCCGGGCGCGGAGGTTCAGCGGCGGTCGATCCCGGCCGACAGGGCGCTCGTAGCGCGTGGGCAAGGATGTCCACCATCTCGGCCACGGCGGGCCTCTGAGATGAGAGGTCGTCGTGGGCAAGTTCGACGACAAGACCGAGGCACCCACTCCACAGCGCCGAACGAAGGCGCGCGAGGAGGGGCAGGTCGCCCGTTCCGCAGAGGTCTCTGTCGCGATCTCGCTGCTCACCCTCGTGCTCGTGCTGCGGACCATCGCGCCCGCCGGGCTGCGTCTGCTGCTGGACGGCACCCGCGCGCTGTTCATCGGTTCCGGCAAGGCCATCCTCGACGGCGAGATGATCGGCGGCACCGCCATCCGCGTGTTCGCCGGCATCGTCGGGCCCGTCCTCGCCGCCGTCGTGGTCGCCGCGGTGGTGTCCGGCGTCGGCCAGGTCGGCTTCGCGATCACGCCGAAGGCCTTGAAGCCGAAGCTGTCCAAGCTCTCCCCGAAGCAGGGCCTGTCCAAGCTGAAGCCGTCGACCGCCCTCTGGGAGGTCGCGCGGACCGGCGCCAAGGTCGGCCTGCTCGTGATGATCGCGTGGGGTCCCGTCTCCGGCCTCCTCGTCGACCTCGCGACGCTCCGTGGCCTCGAGGCCGGGATCGGCCGCGTGCTGAGCGCGA
>CBDTYW010000329.1:0-3521 GCA_965364735.1 uncultured Nitriliruptoria bacterium | reverse complement strand
CCCGTGACGTGATCGCGCCTCGGCCATCGAGCGTGCGATCGGGTCCCCGTCGGCAGCTGCCGCGGCGACGGTGGTCACGATCTCCGCGTCGAGGCCGGGACTGGGTGGCAACGACCCCGGACGGGTGATGAGGACCCGGAGCCGGCGGGCAGGGTCCGCCTCGAGGAGCGTCGCGAGCCAGACGTCGTCGACCGCGGGGCCGTCGAGGACGAGCAGCATGTCGCGGTCGAGCCGGGAGACAGCTTGCAGCAAGCGTGCCGTCGGGTGGTCGCCGCCCGGGTCGTCCATCTGGAGCAGCGCCGCCTCGGCGACGTCCGCAGGCTCGGTGCCCGTCAGGTCGGCGAGCACGACGATCGTGTCGCGGCTCGCGCGGCTCGCGACGACCTGAGCCAGCGCCGTGGACTTGCCCGATCCGGGTGCTCCGACCAGGACCGTCGTGCGCGATCCCTGCACCGCAGCGAGGACGGCGTCACGGGTCAGCGTGGAGACGCCGTGCTCCGTCAGCGCGGCGAGGCGCGCGACCACGTTCGCGGGGAGTCCGCGGTCGATGGCGAGCCGGGCGGCGGCGCGGTTGTGCCCGAGGTACAGGCCCGCGCGCACCGCCTGGCTGCCAAGGCTGATCGTCTGCTGGGCGGTGCACCGTCCGTCGACGACGGCAGCGAGGGTGTCAGCGCGCAGCAACGTCACCAATGAGCCGACGTCCGGGTGCTCCGACGGCGACAGGCCCTCGTCGAGCACGCGGGTCAGCGTGCGGGAGAAGCAGAGGTCGTAGGCCGGGGCGTCCGCGGACGCGGCGAGCAGGACGAAGCCGAACTCGCCGGACAGATCGATCCAGCCGCTCGCCTCCTGGACGGCTCCGGAACCCTCACAGGCGTCGACGAGCATGACGAGGCCGTCGAGTCCGCCGCCGACCGATCCGCCCCAGGCTTCGGTGACCAGCCCGTACGGGTCAAACGCTCCGCCAGGGGAGTTCGCGGCGTCGGTGAGCGCGGGGGAGTCGATGGCGTGCAGCAGGTGACGTGGCGCGGCTCCGGCGCGCCGCCGGTCGTGGTGGACCGTGCCGTGGCCCATCCAGGCGACCAGCAGCGTGGAGCGTGTGGTCGTCGCCTCGGCGAGCGCCGCAGCGAAGGCCGCGACGGCCTCCTCGACCGTCGGGTTGATGACCAGACCGGCAGCCACCGATGACGGGGCGTCGGTGGCCATCGGGGTGCCGAGCGCGTTGCCCGCGGTCGGCGACGTGAACACCGCATGCAGCCGGTGCGCGACATCGCGGCCGTCCGCGACAAGGTCTCCTGGGCGCCATCCCGCTCGCGGCAGCCGAGTCAGGTCACCGAGCTCGGGGCACTGCGACGCCAGGACGAGCACCCGCCGTCGCGGATCGTGCTGGGCCTGCACAGCGGACACGTCACTTGGCTCCGGTCGGCGGATCACATGACCGAACCTAGATCGTGAGGCGTCGAAGCGCGCACCACGTTCCCTCACGCGTCCATCAGCTGATCCCGACGCTGCTCGCACGGCTGCCTGAGCTCAGAGGCTCGGTGGCAGGACCAACATCGCGATCGTCCAGAGTGCGTGCGCGATGATCGTTGCACCCACGCTGTGGGTGCGATCGAGGAGCCATCCCCAGACGAGACCGCCGAGGGCGGCCGCGGCGACCAGCGCGAGCTTCAGCGTGGCGACATGGAAGAGCGTGTAGCCGACCGTCGAGACGCCGATCCGGGCTGACATCCGCAGGAAGCGCGCAGAACGTCGCGTCGACGGATAGCGCGCCACGACCCGTGCCTGGACGCGCCGGGCGACCATCGGGGTGAACGCGCCGCGCCAGAAGATCTCCTCGAGCGACGCGGTCATCACGCCCCCGAGCAGCACCGCCGCCCAGAGCGGAACGCCGTCGGCACGGTCGTAGACGGCGGCCGCGGTGGCGGTGAGCTCCGGGAGCAGCAGCGCCCCGAGACGGAACAGCGCGTGGCCGACGACGAAGTGCGCAGCCGCGACAGCGACAGCAAGGCCGGCCTGTGCCGGCGTCACCGCGAACGTCGGGTCAGGCTCGTCCGAGGCGGCGCGAACCCAGAGCCCGACCGCACCCGTGACGATCCCGCCGATCGTCACGGTCGTGAAGAACGGGAGCGCGTCGACGTTGAACGCGATCGCCCAGATGATCGCGAGCACGACGAAGCCGACGCTCACACGACGGGCCTGCGGAAGGCCTGTCGCGTGCGTCGGCGCGTCGGCTGGCGTGATCATCGGTCGGCGACCCATGGAGAGACGAAGGCGATCATGACGGGTTCGTCGGCGAGGTCCGGCGCGGACGGTCCGCGTGGGTCAGCTCCGGCGCCGACTCAGAGCGGCCGCGCCGACGACGCCGAGGACAGCGAGTGCCAGCCCGCCGCCCGTTGCGGGAAGCGGCTCCGGTGCGGGCTCCGGGGTGGTCGTCGCGGCCGGGGTCGGCTCGACCTGTGCGGCCTCGACGCGACCCGGGTTCTCCCACACGAGGTGGTTCGCCAACAGCTCATAGCCGGTGTAGGTGACGGCGTAGTTCAGCAGGCCGAACGGGTGGTAGCGCTCCTCGGTCGGCTGTGGCAGCAGCGCCCCGAGGATGCGGACGCGACCGTCGCCGACGGGCAGCTCGCCGTGGATCGTCCAGCCCGACGAGTGCGTGCCGGCGGTGAAGCCGCCCGCGGCCTCCCAGGCGGACTGGTTGATCTCCCAGTTGGGCGCCGAGTTCAGTGACCCGCCGAACGAGAAGCCGATCGGCACGGTGTCGAAGGTCTGCGAGGCGACGCCGCGCAGACCCGCGTTGAGCGGGTGCGACCGGTCCGTGAACGACTCGACCGACCCGACGTAGTCCAGCGTCTCCTGGATGAGCGGGTCTCCCGTCAGCGTCGGCACGACGCGGGTGATGTCCGCGATCGCGGCGTCGGTCAGCAGCAGGTTGCCGCCGCGATCGACCCAGTCCTGGAGCAACGCGAACCAGGCCGTCTCCTGGGCCACCGTCGGCGCGACACCGTCGTCGGAGACGGGCAGCAGATCGTCGGCGACGACGAGCGTGTCGAAGACGTCGAGCGTCTGCGTGCCTGCGAGCAGCGAGGGCAGGTCGAGCTTCGTGATCGGCTTGTCGGCGTGATCGTTGAGGTCGCCGAAGAACTTCATCCGCGACACGTCATAGTCGGCCTGGCCGTGGCCGCCGGGGTCGCCGATGTCGTTGCCGACGCCGTCGGCGTCGCTGTTGGTGACGCGCGCAGGGTCGTCGAGATATGCGACCTCGCCCCCGACGGGGAACGTGTGGGTCTGCGGGTCAATGGCCTGGCGGAACATCGTCACGTTGATCGCGCGGATCGAGTCGACCCAGATCTGGCCGAGGACGGCCACGTACTCGAACGTGTTGGTGGCCTGCAGGTTCGATGCGGTCAGCTCGGTCGCGAAGCCGACGCCGCCGATCTCGCCCGGCGTGTTGTAGTAGTCGATGCCGGAGCCGGAGGCGGAGTATCCGAGCATGTCGTAGAGCGTGCCCCAGTGATATG
>CBDTYW010000328.1:0-3528 GCA_965364735.1 uncultured Nitriliruptoria bacterium | reverse complement strand
GGGCAACGTCCGCTTGTCGAGCGACGTCGAAACGGGTGTGGTGCAGGTTTGGGCATCGCTCGGCGGAGTGGTGGCTGTGCGGTGGGCGCGACGGGTGGCGGCAGCGCGGAGCTCGGTGGGGGTGGCGGCGAAGACGGTCTGGATCGTCTCGTTGAACTGACGGAGGCTGCCGAAGCCGGACGCGTGACACAGCTCGGAGAACGGGCGCTCCGTCGTCTCGATCAGGACCCGGGCCGCCTGGGCGCGGCGGGCGCGGGCGAGGTCGAGCGGGCCAGCGCCGAGCTCGGCGAGCAGGATCCGGTTGAGGTGACGCGACGACACCGCGAGACGGTCCGCGAGCCCGGCGACGCCGACCCGGTCGATGAGGCCGTCATCGATCAACCGGACGGCACGGGCGGCGAGGTCGCCGCGCTGGTCCCAGGCTGGCGAGCCCGGCACGGCGTCGGGGGCGCAGCGCTTGCAGGCCCGGTAGCCACGACGCTGGGCGGCGGCGGTCGAGGCGAGGAACTCGACGTTGCCCGACTTCGGCAGGATCGGCGTGGGGCACGACGGCCGGCAGTAGATCCCGGTGGTCCGTACCGCGGTGATGAAGCACCCGTCGAACCGGCGATCACGGGCCAGCACGGCCGCATAGCAGCGGTCGTGGTCGGCGTGCATCGGCGGCGCGGTCGTGGTGGTCATGCACGCAGCCTGCCCCACCAGACCCGCCGACGCTCGCGGGAATCGGACACGGCGGTCCGACCACGCCGCCGAGCTCAGAGCGGACCGCTCAGCCGGTCAGGCCGGCAGCGCGCAGCGCGACACGGAAGTCGTGCGGGCTCGTCGCGACGTTCAGCGCGTCGCGGAGGTTGACCTCGTCGCGCTTGAACAGCTCCAGGAGGTGCTGGTCGAACGTCTGCATGCCGTAGTAGCCGCCCTCGGCGATCGCTTCCTCGATGTGGGAGGTCTGGTCCGGGTCGATGATGAACTCGACGATGCGCTGAGTCGCGACCATCACCTCGATCACCGGGACCCGGCCCTCGCCGCTCGCGTGCGGGGCGAGACGCTGGCAGACGATGCCCTTCAGCGCGTTCGCGAGCGAGAGGCGGGCCTGCCGCTGCTGCTCCGCCGGGTAGAAGTCGACGATGCGGTTGACGGTCTCGCGTGCGTCGGTGGTGTGCAGGGTCGAGACGACGAGGTGGCCGGTCTCGGCCGCCTGCATGGCGGCGGTGACGGTCTCGACGTCGCGCATCTCCCCGATGAAGATCACGTCGGGGTCCTGACGGGCGACCCCCTTGAGCGCGGTGACGAAGTTCTCGGTGTCGACGCCGACCTCACGCTGGTCGATGATCGCCATCGAGTCGCGGTGCATGACCTCGATCGGGTCTTCGATGGTGACGATGTGACAGCGACGATGACGGTTGATGTGGCCGAGGATCGCCGCGGTCGTGGTCGTCTTGCCGGATCCCGTCGGGCCCGTGATCAGAACGAGCCCGCGATGAGCCTCCGCGAGGGTCTGGATGACCGACGGGAGCCCGAGGTCCTCGAACTTCGGCGTCCCGGACAGCACACGCCGCATGACGAGGCCCACGGAACCGCGCTGTCGGAAGGCGTTGACGCGGAAGCGCCCCGTGCCGGAGACGGAGTAGGCGAAGTCCGCCTCGTTGGTGTCCGTGAACTGCGTGGCGGTCCGCTCGTCCATCATCGAGAACGCGAAGCGCTCGGTGTCGCCCGGAGAGAGCGGCGGGAGCTGCTGGACGGGGTGCAGGTCACCGTCGACGCGCACGTACGCCGGACCCCCGGCCTTCAGGTGCAGGTCCGATCCACCCTTGTCCGCCAGGTGCTGGAGGTACTCGTTCACGCCGACCATGGGTCTTGTCCCGTCACCCCGGCCAGTGCCTCTGGCCGTCAGGGAGCAGGTCGGCCGCCGCGGAACGTGGTTGAGGGCAGCCGCGGGAGGCATGATGATCGCCCACCGAACTCGTCGAACAGCCCGGGAACGCCCATGAGAGCCGTGCTGCAACGGGTCACCTCCGCACAGGTCGAGGTCGACGGGGCCGTCGTGGGCGCGATCGGCGCGGGCTGGCTGGCCTACGTCGGAGCTGCGCGCGACGACGACGACGAGCGCGCAGCCCGGCTCGCCCGCCGCATCGCCGACCTGCGGGGGTTCCGCTCCTCCGACGGTGACGGGGAGGCCGGCGACGCCACCGTCAGCAGCGACGTGTCGGTCCTCGAGGCCGGCCTCGAGGTCCTCGTCATCAGCCAGTTCACGCTCCACGCCGACACCCGGAAGGGCCGCAAGCCATCCTGGCACCGAGCGGCGCCGGCCGACCGGGCCGAGGCCCTCGTGCAGACGGTGGTCGACGCGCTGCGCCACCGTGGCCTGGTCGTCGCGACGGGCGTGTTCCGCGCCGAGATGGCGGTGACCTCGACCAACGACGGGCCGGTCACGTTGATCGTGGACACCTGATCCCCGTGCCCCGTCGTTGCGGATCAACCGACGACCGGACGGTCGGTCGTGCGGTCGACGGCGACGATGGTGGGGCACCATCACGACCAACCCACGACCGATGACGGGACCACGACGACGTGCGAGGGCCGAGCCCGCGACGCCAGGCGACCAGGACGGTCGTCCGCTCCGCCGTGGCCGTGACCGCCGCGTTGACGCTCGCCGCCACGTCCACCGCGACCGCATTCGCCCATGTCGGCGCCCCGATCGCTGCTGCCCAGCGCGACGCCGCCCCGACCGTCGAGGTCGTGCTCAGCCACATCACGCCGGTCCTCGGCCCGGGTTCGCGCCCCGTCCAGACCGCCACCCCCGAAGCCGGCGCAACGACGCCCGCGACCACCGCCCCGGCGGAGCTCTCGGACCTCCAGATCCGGCTGGTCCTGCGGGCCGGCTCCGTCGATCTGACCGATGCGAGCGTGCTCGTCGAGGTCCTGCGCCCGGCGACCTCGGCCGCTGACCTCGCGGAGCTGCTGGACGGCCCCGTCGACGACGTGATCCTGCGGTCGGTCCAACGCCACCGCGTGGCCGACCTCGACGCGCACGCCGTCCGCGCCGTGAGGATCGACCTCGACGCGGCGCTGCTCGGGTTCCGCTCCCCCGTCGGCGACACCGGCGTCTATCCGGTGCGGCTGCGTGTCCAGGCTGCCGGCAGCGACCTGACCGAGGTCCGCACCGCCTTCGTCTTCCTGGAGGACGAGCCGACCGACCCGGCTCCGGCGGTGGTGTTCTGGCCGGTGACCGGAGCCCCCGCACGAGGGGCCCAGGACCGCCACGTCGCCGGTGGCGCCGACAGCTGGGCCGTCGGGGGGCCGCTGGCGCGCAAGGTTCGCGCTGCCGCGGCGAACCCGGGGGTCGCGACCCCGCTCATCGCGGCGCACGTCGTCGAGGAGCTGTTCGACCGCGCGGACGGGCACGTCGAGATGACCGCTGCCGGTCCCGTTGAGTACGCGGCCGACGGTCCGCTCGCCCAGCAGGCCTCGGACGACCTCGCGCGCCTCTCGGCCTGGCTGACGGCCTCGCCCTTCCCGGTCGTCCCGGCC
>CBDTYW010000327.1:0-3542 GCA_965364735.1 uncultured Nitriliruptoria bacterium | reverse complement strand
CGCTCGGCGACCTCCGTCCGGAAGCGGCGGCAACGCGGAGACCGGCGCCTCGCGAGCCCACGCTCACGCCGGCGCTCGAGCAGGCCTGGGCCCGGGCGTACTCCGGCGACGAGGATCGCGCCAACCCGCTGCTCTCGCCCGTCCTCGCCGATCTGAGCGGGCTCCCCCCGACGGTCGTGCACGCCAACGACGACGACCTGCTGTTCGAGGACGCCCGCGTCGTCGCGGCACGGCTCCGCGAGCACGGCGTCAGGACGACCGAGACCGTGAACCACGGGGTCTGGCACGACGCTCACCTGCTCGACCAGCTCATGCTCGGCCGTGCGTCCGGGCTCACGAAACGGTTCGTCGCAGACCTCGTTGCAGCAGCCGGGTAGTCAGGCCGCGTCAAGCCGACGGATGCTCAGAGCCCGCTGTGACAGCACACGACCACGCCTGCTAGCATGTGCAAGCGACTGCGAACTAAGGTATGCCTCAGTGCCCGAGAGCCGACACGTCACTCTGAACGGGAACAACCTCGCCTACGTCGAAGCCGGCGAGGGCGAGCCCGTGGTGTTCATCCACGGCATCACGTCGTCGGCGCGCACCTGGATGAACGTCTTTCCCCTGCTCGAGGACCGCGCGCGGCTGATCGCCATCGACCTGCCCGGCCACGGCCGCTCCGACAAGCCGCGCACCGACTACTCCCTGTCCGGGCACGCCTCTGCCGTGCGCGACCTCCTGCTGTCGCTCGGCATCGAGCGCGCGACGATCGTCGGGCACTCCCTCGGCGGTGGCGTCGCGCTGCAGTTCGCCTACCTCTTCCCCGAGCGTGTCGGGCGCATGGTCCTCGTCGGCGCGGGCGGGCTCGGACGAACCGTCGGGCTGCCGCTGCGGGCGGCCACGCTGCCGGGCAGCGAGATCGTGATCCCGCTGCTCGCCCACCCGATGCTCGGACGGGTTGCCACCGTCGTGCGCGGCATCCTGGAACGCACCCCTCTGCACGTGCTCCCCGGCTACGACGAGATGGCCCGTGGGTACTTCTCCCTCTCCCACCTGCCGTCGCGTCGCGCGTTCGTGCGCACCCTGAGGTCGGTCGTCGACTTCGGCGGCTCCGCCTTCGACGCGACGGACCGGATCCACCTGGCCGGCGCGTTCCCGACGCTCATCGTCTGGGGAGGACGCGACAAGATCCTCCCCGTCGGCCACGGCATCCGAGCGCACGGCCTCATCGAGGACAGCCGGCTCGTGGTGTTCGACGATGCCAGCCACTTCCCCCACATGGACGAGCCCCAGCGCTTCGCCGACGCCCTGCGCAGCTTCCTCGACGAGACCGAGCCGCGAGCACGACGCATCGAGGACTTCTACCGTGACGTCATCGACTACGACGACGGCCCGACGTCGATGGTGAGCTGACCTTCCGACGGAGTCCGAGTGACCGGCGACGACCTGCTGACCGAGCGTGCTGCCTACCTGCGATCGCAGCTGCGACGCGACGAGGTCGCCGAGGACCCGGTCCGACAGCTCCGTGGGTGGCTCGGCGACGCCGCCGCGGCAGACGTCCGCGAACCCAACGCGATGGTGCTGTCGACCGTGGACGCCGACGGCATGCCCGATGCACGCGTCGTGCTGCTGCGCGATCTGGGCGACGGCGGGCTGGTGTTCCACTCCAACCGACGCTCGGAGAAGGGGCGCCAGCTCGCCGCCAACCCCGGGGCATCCGCGCTCTTCTTCTGGCCGGAGCTCGAGCGGCAGGTGCGGGTGCGCGGGAGCGTCGCGTTGCTCGACGATGCCGCCAGCGACGTCTACTTCGCGAGCCGGCCGCGTGGCAGCCAGATCGGGGCGTGGGCGAGCCCGCAGTCCGAGCCGCTGCTCGACCGTGAGCAGCTCGACGAGCTCGTGGCAGAGGTCACCGCGCGGTTCGCCCGCGGCGACGTGCCACGACCCCCCCACTGGGGTGGCTTCGTCCTGGTGCCGCGCACGATCGAGTTCTGGCAGGGCCGTACGAGCCGGCTGCATGACCGGTTCCGGCACACCCGCACCGACGCCGGCTGGACCGTGGCCCGCCTCGCCCCATGACCTCGGGTCAGGCCTTGGGGTCGCGCGTGACGAACGGCGGCCGGACCACGGTGACGTCGACCGGCTTGCCGCGCACGTCGACCTGGACGACCGGACCAGCCTTGGTCGCCACGATCGGGTCGTCGAGGTAGCCCATGCCGACCCCGACCCCGAGGGTCGGCGAGAACGTGCCCGATGTGGTGCGGCCGACGATCACCCCGTCGGACAGGACGTCGAGTCCCGCGCGCAGCGGGCGACGTCCGGCGCCGAGCAAGCCGAAGAGCCGTCGCTTCGGTCCGGCAGCCTTGATCGCGAGCAACGCGTCACGACCGTTGAAGTCGTCACGGTCGAGCTTGACGGCCCAGCCGAGGCGCGCCTCGTACGGGTTCGTCGAGGTGTCGATGTCGTTGCCGTGGAGCGCGTAGCCCATCTCGAGGCGCAGCGTGTCGCGCGCAGCGAGGCCGATCGGCACCGCACCCGCACCGAGCAGCGCGTCCCACGCGTGCTGCGCGGAGGCGTTCGGGATGACGAGCTCGCAGCCAGCCTCACCGGTGTAGCCCGTCCGACAGAGCACGGCCTCGTTGCCGGCGATGCGCATCGTGACGACCGCGAGGTGGTCCATCAGAGCCGGATCGCCGGGCAGGACCTTCGCTGCCGTCTCGAGCGCGTCCGGCCCCTGGATGGCGATGATCGCCCAGCCCTGGGACTCGTCGGCGACCTCGACCACGCCACCCGCATCACGAACCTTCGCGGCGGATGCCTCGACCTCGGCGACCACGGCCGCGGTGTTCGACGCGTTCGGGACGAGCATCCACACGTCGCTCGCAAGGCGGTAGACGATGCAGTCGTCGATGATGCCGCCGTCATCGTCACAGCAGAGCGTGTACTGCGACGTCCCGTCCTTCAGGACCCGGGGGTCGTTGGTGAAGGTTCGGGAGATCACGTCGAGGGCGCCGTCGCCGCGCAGCCAGACCGTCCCGAGGTGCGAGACGTCGAAGATCCCGACCTGCTCGCGGACCGCGGTGTGCTCCGCGATCGTGCCGGCGAACTCGATCGGCATCTCCCAGCCGGCGAACGGGGCCAGACGCGCGCCGAGCTCCCGGTGCCGTTCGGTCAGGGCGGTCGTGATGGGGGCGTCGGACACATCGACCTCGATCGGTGGCGGGGTCGCGACACCCTACTCAGCACGGAGGGCGTGGGGCTTCGGTACCGTCGCGCAGCCCGCCCCACCCCTGTGCGAAAGCGTCTGTCGTGGCTGAAGAGGTCAAGCTCCCCGAACTCGGCGAGTCCGTCACCGACGGCATCCTGACCGCGTGGCTCGTCGAGGTGGGCGACACCGTCGAGGTGGACCAGCCCCTCTTCGAGATCTCCACCGACAAGATCGACACCGAGGTCCCGTCACCCGTCGCCGGCGTGGTCGAGCAGCTCCTCGCCGAGATCGACGACGAGATCCAGGTCGGCCAGACCCTGGTGATCATCGGCGACGGGTCCGGGTCCGGGTCCGC
>CBDTYW010000326.1:0-3562 GCA_965364735.1 uncultured Nitriliruptoria bacterium | reverse complement strand
CCGATGAAGTCGTAGTTGGTGTCCTTCATGACGCACCCCCCTGGGCCCGCAGGGTCGCTTCCGGCAGCGGCCTCGCCCGCAGCGACTCTCGGGTCAGCTTCTTGCCCTGGCTGAGCAGCCCGACCGCTGCGCGCGTGTACACGTACAGGATCACGAGGTCGATGATCGTCGCGATGCCCAGCGTGAGCGCGAAGCCACGGACCGGTCCGACCGCGAGGAAGTACAGGATGATCGCGGCGGCGAGCGTGACCGTGTTGCCGGCGAGGTTCGTGCGGAAGGCGCTGGCGAAGGCGCGCTTCACCGACGTCCGCACGGTCTTGCCGGAGTTGACCTCGTCGCGGATGCGCTCGAAGTACAGGATCGACGAGTCCGCGGTGATGCCGACCGAGACGATGATGCCGGCGATGCCCGACAGCGTCAGCGCGAACCCGAGCTGCCCGAGGCCGGTGATGATGCCCATCATCATCACGCCGAAGATCGTCAGTCCGCCGATCGCGACGACGCCGAGCCAGCGATAGAACGAGATGAGGTAGGCGGCGACGAGGAGGAGCCCGAGCGCGCCGGCGATGATGCCGGACGAGAGGCTCTTCTCGCCGAGCGTCGCGGACACGGTCTCGAACGTCGAGGCCTCGAGGGTGATCGGGAGCGCGCCCGTCTTCAGCACGAGCGCGAGGTTCTGCGCCTCGAGCTGCTGATCGTCCTGGCTCGTGCCCTGACCGACCGTGATCGAGGCGCTGCCACCCTGGATGCCGACGTTGCAGGCCACGGAGTCCGACGGCGTCGGCGCGGACTCGACGATGTTGTCGAGCACGATCGCGAACTGACCGCCAAGGCCGAGGTCCCGCTCGCACGAGAGCTCACCGGTCACGCGGGCGAAGGCCTCGCCACCCTCGGCGTCGAAGTCGACCGAGACGGCCCAGCCGCCCTGACCGAAGACTGGGAGCGCGTCCTCGACGTTGTCACCGGTCAGCTCGGCGACACCGAGCACGTACTTGAGCGGGATGGCCTGGCCGGTGGACGGGTCCGTCAGGCCGCTCGTGTCGTCCGACGGTCCGCAGATGACGCCGCGAACGTCGTTCGGGAAGTCGTCGCCGATCCGGTAGAGCTCGACGCCGTCGAGGTCGAGGCTGCTCGAGCCCAGTCCCTGCTGCGCGAGGAGGTCCTGGATCTCCTGCTCGGTCAGCGCCGGCGGCTCGTCCGTGGGCTCGTCGGTCGGCTCATCGATCGGCTCGTCGGTCGCGGACGGCTCCTCGACGGGAGTCGGCTCGCCCTCGGTGGCCGCTTTGACGGTCACCTCACCGACGGATCCGGCCTCGCCGTCTCCGGCGTCGGACGGGGCGTCGGACGGGGCGTCGGACGGCGTCTCGCTGATCGTGTCCGACGGCGTGTCCGACGGCGTCTCGGACGGCGTCTCTGACGGCGTCTCGGACGTGCCGTCGCCGAGGAGGCTCGTGCCGTTCGGGCCGTTCTCCACGCACGACGGGAAGCGGGCGTAGTCGGCGCTGCCCGGGAACAGGGAGCCCTCGACGCGTCGGAACGTCAGCTGCGCGGTCGTGCCGATGATCTCCTTGGCGCGCTCGGGGTCATCGAGACCGGGGAGCTGCACGAGGACATCGTTGTCCTGCCGGCTGATCTGTGGCTCGGCGACTCCGAGGGAGTCGATGCGGGCGCGGATGACGGCGATCGTCTCATCGAGGACGGCGCTGTCGATCGTCTCCCCCGGCGCGAGCCGCGGCGAGTAGATCGCGCTGATCCCGCCCTGCAGGTCGAGGCCGAGATTCGGGCGAGCGCCCGCAGCGAGGAAGCCGATCGTGCCACCCACCAGCAGGAAGGTCAGCACGAGCGAGACGATGTATTTCCGGCGATCCGGCATGCTCAGTCCTCGTCACTCAGGAGGTCGTCAGCGACCTCGTCGGCGTCCACGATGTTGCCGATCGCCGTGCGCTGGTAGCGCAGGACGACGTCGTCGTTGACCAAGAGGTCGACCCAGCTGTCGCCCAGCTCGGCCACCTCGCCGTGCAGCCCGCCGATGGTGACGACCGCGTCGCCGACCTCGAGCGAGGAGAGCAGCGACGACTGCTGCGCCTGCCGCTTCTGCTGAGGTCGCAGCACCATGACGTAGAAGAGCACGCCGAAGGCGAGCAGGACGAGCAGGGAACCTGCGTTCTCCATGGACCGGACTTCCTGACAACGAGCACGGACATGCCGAGCGCCCGCAGTCGGCGGGCGCTGGGGCTGAACTCTACCGGGCTGGTCACGGGTCGAAGAGTTGCTGATCCCCCCGAACGGGCGGGGTCAGGCCCAGATGCATCCACGCCCGGTTGGTTGCGACGCGTCCGCGGGGCGTCCGCTGGATCAGACCTTCCCGGATCAGGAATGGTTCGACGCGGTCCTCGACGGTGTCGGACTCCTCACCGAGCGCCGTCGCGAGCGTCACCAGACCGACCGGCCCGCCGTCGAACCGGCGGACCACGGCCTCCAGCACGCGCAGGTCGAGACGGTCCAGGCCCAGCTCGTCGACGTCGAAGAGCTTGAGCGCAGCTGCCGCGGTCTCCGCGTCGATGTGGCCGCGGGCCTCGACCTCGGCGTAGTCGCGGACGCGTCGCAGGAGCCGGTTGGCGACGCGAGGCGTGCCGCGAGCTCGTCGGGCGATCTGCTTCGCCCCGTCGTCGTCGATGTCGATGTCCAGCAGGCCGGCGCTGCGCACGACGATCGTGTGCAGATCCACCGCGTCGTAGTGGTCGAGGTGCGCGCCGAACCCGAAGCGGTCGCGCAGCGGCGAGGCGATGAGGCCGGATCGGGTGGTGGCGCCGACGAGCGTGAACGGGGCGAGGTCGAGGCGGATCGATCGCGCACCCGGCCCCTTGCCGACCACGATGTCGAGCTGGAAGTCCTCCATCGCGGAGTACAGGACCTCCTCCACGGCGCGTGGCAGGCGGTGGATCTCGTCGATGAAGAGGACGTCGCCGGGCTCGAGGTTGGTCAGGATGGCGGCGAGGTCACCGGGGCGCTCGATCGCCGGGCCGCTGGTCGCGCGGAACGCGGCGTCGACCTCGGACGCGATGATCGCGGCGAGCGTCGTCTTGCCCAGCCCGGGCGGCCCGGAGAGCAGGACGTGGTCGACCGGCTGTCCGCGCTGGACCGCGCCGGCGAGCACGACACGCAGCTGCGCGCGGATCCGCGGCTGCCCGACGAAGGACGCGAGCGTGCGTGGCCGCAGGCTCGCCTCGTGCGGTTCCTCACCCGGGAGCACGATCGACTCGAGGACCTCGGCGTCGTCGTGGGCGCTCATCGGACCGCTCCGCTCGACAGGCTTCGCAGCGCGAGCCGCAGCAGCGTGGACACATCGCCGTCGTCGGGCAGACCGCGAACGGCCGTCGTGATCTCCGCCGGCTGGTAGCCGAGCTGCGCCAGCGCAGCTCGGACCTCGGAGCGCGGGTCATCGGCGACGGTCTCGCTGACGGGGCCGAGGTCGTCGTCGAGGACGAGGACACCGACCTTGTCACGCAGCTCGAGGATGATCCGCTGGGCGACCTTCTTGCCGACGCCCGGGACCATCGTC
>CBDTYW010000325.1:0-3571 GCA_965364735.1 uncultured Nitriliruptoria bacterium | reverse complement strand
GTGGCTCGCGGACCACGAGCACGGCCCCGCGACGGTCGAGGCCGGCGAGTGCGATCGCTGCGGCCACGAAGCCCGGCTGGTGACGACGTGCGGGCCGACGTCGTGGCCCGCGCTGGGGCGACGCTGCGCCGACGAGGTCGGCGACGACGCCTGGTGCGACGGCCACGCCGATGACGGCATCGTCGCCCGGGCATGGCTGCATGCGCTGCCGCCCGAGGCGGACGACGTCGCGCGGATCTGGTGGGTCGCGACCGGCGAGGTCCGGATCGCCGAGCTGGCGATCCCCCGCTCAGCGCGGCTCGCAGAGGCCGTCGCCGCCGCGTTGCCCGAGGGCTGAGGTCACCCCGAGACCCGCGAGGAAGCTGACCGCGCCCCCGACCCCGTCGAAGTGATGCGCGTGCATCCCGGCGTCGCGGGCCCCGTCGACGTTTGCCGGGCGGTCGTCGAGGAAGGCGATGTGCTCGGGGCCGACCCCCGCCTGCGCGATCAGCAGCCGGTAGAAGCTCGCGTCGGGCTTGCGCGCCCCGATGTCCGCCGAGACCACGATGTCGTCGACGAGCCCGTCGAGGAAGCGGCCGGCGACCTCGTCGATCCACCGCGGGTAGTTGCTCGCGATCACGCGGCGCGGGCCTCCGTCGAGGTTCGCCAGCAGCTCACGCATGCCGTGCAGCCAGCGGTAGCCACCGCGTCGCGCCCGGGTGAACGCCTCGCGATCCACCTGGATCTCGAGCCGGTCGAACGTGTCCCAGTACTCGATCTCGGTGAGCTCGCCCCGCTCGAACGCTGGCCAGGCATCGGGGAGCTTGCGCTCAAACAACTCACGCAGCGACATCCCGAACCCCGCACGCATCGCCTCGCGGTACGGGTCGTACAGCAGCGTGTCCATGAGATCGAACGCGATGACGTCGATGCGGGGCTCGTCGGACACGGACACCTCAGGCGCGGGGGCCCGCACACTGTGCCAGACGGTCAGGCTGCGACGAGCGCAGCGAGCCGCGCCCTGAGCCCCTCAACTCCGATGGCGCCCGGGACGGGCTCCGCCGCGCCGTCCTGGTTGATGAACACCCAGGCCGGCTGGTAGTTGACGCCGTACGCCGCCCAGATCGAGCCGTCGACGTCCATGATCTGCGGGACCCCCTCGAGCCCGTGCTTCGCGACGAACTCGCGGTGCGCTTGCACCTCGCCGTTGCCCGGGAGCCCGACGATCTGGACCTGGCCGGCGAACTCGGCCGCGACCGTGGCGACGGCCGGAGCCTCGCGGTTGCAGACGCTGCACCACGGCGCCCACATCCAGAGCATCACGTCCCCGCCGGCGTGGTCGAGGCCGGACGCGGCGTTGCCGTCGAGGTCGATCACAGTGTCTGGAGCGGGAAGGTCCCACGATGCCGGACTCAGCTCCCCCGCGTCACCTCAACCGTACGCGTTCATGCACTGTTCACGCGCGGCCACGCGATGCCGCGGACGTCGCCGAGCGGGCGACCGAGGAAGCGTTCACCGAGCTCGGCGAAGCGCTCAGGATCTCCCGACGTCAGGTAGGTGCGCGTACCTGGGTCGTCGCTGCCACGTGCCCACCCCACACGCTCGAGGATCGCCCTCACCTCGAAGGCCGTCTCGTCCGCGCTCGACACGAGCGTGATGTCCGTGCCGACGACCTCCTTGATGGGTCGTGCGAGCAGCGGGAAGTGCGTGCATCCGAGCACGAGCGTGTCCACGTCCGCCGCGAGGATCGGCGCGAGATCGCGTGCGACGAGCTGCTCGACCTCCGCCCCCTCGACCCGACCGGACTCCACGAGGTCCACGAACGACGGGCAGGCATGGACCTTGAGGTCCAGCCCCGAGCGCTCCTGCCGCGCCACACGCTGGTAGACCTTGGAGGACTCGGTCATCGCGGTCCCGATGACGCCGACACGCTTGGTGCGCGACACCGCCATCGCCGCGCGGACCCCCGGCGCCACCACCCCGATGATCGGGATGTCGTGCCGGGCCCGCAGATCGTCGAGCGCGGCGGCCGTCGCGCTGTTGCAGGCCACCACGACCAGCTTCACGCCGAAGCCCAGCAGGTGGTCGACGATCTGCTCCGAGAATGCCCGGAGCTCTGCGACGGAACGCGGGCCGTACGGGTACCGGGCGGTGTCACCGACGTAGACCATGTGCTCGGCGGGCAGCAGGTCGGTCAGCGCCTCCATCACCGTGAGACCTCCGAACCCGCTGTCGAACACCCCGATGGGTTGGTCGTTCACGTCGCGGCATCCGGTCGGCACAGGCTGGTCGGGAGATGCTGAGAGTCTACGAAGGCCGTGCCTCGACCGACGGCGGCGCGACCGTGCGAACGGGCGACCGGTCAACGGAGGTCTGCCCCGCCGTCGCCACGATCGTGGTGAGCGCAACGGCCGCGAAGAGCTGCCGGCGACGGTCTCGGCGGATGGTCCGGATGTCGCGTGCGTGCTCCATGGTCGGTGCTCCTCGTGCGTTCCCCCCACCTCGACAGAGCACGCGCCCCCTGCTCAGATACGCCGCGCCGTGGTTCTCTCGACGGACACGAACCCTCACCGACCCGCTGGAGCACCCATGACCCGCCCCGAGATCGTCGTGCTTCCCGGAGGAGCCCGGTCGTGGCTGGCTGACGCCGTCGCGGCGGGTGGCGCCGACGTCGTCGACGCCGTCACCGACGCACAGCCCGTCGTGTGGACCTCCGCAAGCGACGCCGCGGGCCTGCGGACGCTGCTGGACACCCATCCGGCCGTCCCCTGGGTGCAGCTGCCCTTCGCCGGGGTCGAGCCGTTCCGCGACGTCCTCGACGAGGACCGCGTCTGGACGTGCGGCAAGGGCGTCTACGCGGACCCGGTCGCGGAGATGGCGCTCACCCACCTGCTGGCCGGGATGCGGGGCGTCCTCGCCTACGGCCAGCGCACGAGCTGGTCCGCCCCGCAGGGCGTCAACCTCTTCGACGCGCGCGTGACCATCCTCGGCGGCGGCGGGATCACGGAGGCGCTCATCGGGCTGCTGCGCCCGTTCCGCTGCGAGATCACGGTCATGCGACGCAGCGACGCGCCGCTCGACGGCGCCTCCGTGATCGGGCCCGACCGGCTGCACGACGTGCTGCCCCGCACCGACGCGCTGGTCCTCGCGCTCGCGTTGACGCCGGAGACCGCCGGCATCATCGGCGCCGAGGAGCTGGCGCTCCTGCCGGACCACGCCTGGATCTCCAACGTCGCGCGAGGCCGCCACATCGACACCGCTGCGCTGGTCGCTGCGCTCGAATCGGGAACGATCGGCGGCGCGGCTCTCGACGTGACGGACCCGGAGCCGTTGCCCGACGGGCACCCGCTCTGGGGCTTCGAGAACGTCGTGATCACGCCCCACGTCGGCAACACGCCCGAGATGGCCGTGCCCCTGCTGAGCGCGCGGGTCACCGAGAACGTGCGCCGCTGGATCGCCGGCAGCGAGCTGCTCGGTCCCGTCGATCCGGTCGCGGGATACTGAACGTCCAGGTGATCGCACGCACGCGTCACCGAACGCGCGCTGACAGCACGTGACGCCTGTAGGTGACGTGTTGACACGATCTGCCGTG
>CBDTYW010000324.1:0-3627 GCA_965364735.1 uncultured Nitriliruptoria bacterium | reverse complement strand
CGGCACCAGCAGCAGACACGAGCGCGGAGCCGACGATGACACCGTCGGCGTACTTGCCGACCTTGGCCGCGTGTTCGCGGGTCTTCACGCCGACGCCGACGCAGACCGGAACGTCGACGGCGTGGGCACGTACGCGCGCGACCAGCGCCTCGGTCTCGTCGCTGACGTTCTTGACGCCCGTCACACCGAGCAGCCCGACCGCGTAGACGAAGCCCGTCGAAGCCTCGCAGATCGCGGCAAGGCGCTCGTCGGTCGAGACGGACGAGGCGAGGAAGACGGTCGCGAGGTCCTCTGCAGCCGCGGCGTCACGCCACGGCTGGGACTCGATCGCGGGCAGGTCCGGGAGGATCGCGCCCACGAGGCCCGCGCCCCGGGCCTGCGCCGCGAAGTGCGCGAGGCCGCGACGGTCCGGGATCGTGTAGTAGGTCATCACCAGCGCGGGGACGTCGATCTCCGCGGTGAGCTGCGTCGCCATGGCGATGTCGTCGTTGATGCCGTACCCGGCGTCGAGCGCGACCTGGTTGGCCTGCTGGATGAGCGGGCCGTCCATGATCGGGTCGGAGAACGGGAAGCCGATCTCGACGACGTCGGCGCCCGCGTCGACGGCCGCCTTCATGCACGCCCGCGAGGTGTCCATGTCTGGGTAGCCGGCGGGGAAGTAGATGATCAGCGCAGCGCGATCCTCGGCGTTGGCTGCGCGGATGGCATCGGCGACGCGGGTCATGACGCTCCCCCGCTGATGGTCGGCGCGTCGGCGTAGGCCTCGTCGGGAACACCGACGTCCCACCCGGCGACGCGGACGACCTCGTCGACGTCCTTGTCGCCGCGGCCGGAGACGGTCAGCAAGAGCTTCGCGCCGGGCTCGAAGTGCTCCGCGCCGTGCTCGATGAGCCAGCCGACGGCGTGCGCGGGCTCGAGCGCGGGGATGATCCCCTCGAGCTGCGTGAGCGTGCGGAAGCCGTTGAGCGCGAGCGTGTCCGTGCAGGGCACGTACTTCGCGCGGCCGGTCTCGGCGAGCCACGCGTGCTCGGGACCGACGCCCGGGTAGTCGAGGCCCGCGGAGATCGAGTGGGCGTGCTGGACCTGGCCGTCGTCGTCGACGAGCGCGATCGTGCGCATCCCGTGGATGACCGCTTCCTTGCCCTCGGACATCGTCGCGGCGGAGCGGCCGGAACCGACGCCCTCACCGGATGCCTCGACGCCGTAGAGCGCGACGCCCTCGTCGGCGATGAACTCGGCGAACGATCCGATCGCGTTCGAGCCGCCTCCGACGCAGGCGATGATCGCGTCCGGCAGCCCGCCCGTCGCCTCGAGGAACTGCTCGCGCGACTCGACCGAGATGACCTTCTGCAGCTCGCGCACCATGTGCGGGAACGGGTGCGGGCCCATCGCCGAGCCGATCAGGTAGTGCGTGTCGTGGACGTTGGTGACCCAGTCGCGCATGGCCTCGTTGACCGCGTCCTTGAGCGTCCTGGTCCCAGAGTGGACGGGGCGGACCTCCGCGCCGAGCAGCTGCATCCGGATGACGTTGAGCCGCTGACGACGACAGTCCTCGGCACCCATGTAGACGACGCACTCGAGCCCGAACAGCGCGGCAGCGGTGGCGGTCGCGACACCGTGCTGACCTGCGCCGGTCTCGGCGATGACGCGCGGCTTGCCCATCCGCTTGGTGAGCAGCGCCTGGCCGACGACGTTGTTGAGCTTGTGCGAGCCGGTGTGCGCGAGGTCCTCACGCTTGAGCCAGACCTCGAAGCCCGTCAGCTCGCTGAGCCTCGTCGCGAACGTGATGGGCGTCGGCCGGCCCCCGTACTGACGACGGAGCCGGTCGAGCTCGCCCATGAACTCCGGGTCGGCCTGGGCCGACGTCCACGCCTCGGTCAGCTCGGCGAGCGCGCCGGACAGCGCCTCGGGCACGAACTGGCCACCGAAACGGCCGTAGTAGCCGGTGGTGCTGGAGTCGGTCATCAAGGTCTCGCTGATCTGCAGGAAGCACAGCCTAGGACGCGGCCGGTTCATGACCCGAAGCCGCACCGGTCGGGAGTGGATGCTCGGTGGGCACAGACCGTCTCGACCAGTTCTCCCCAGATGTCCCGACATCGAACACATGTTCGCCCCAACCGGATACGATGCAGCCATGACCTCCCGCCCCCGCTCCACACCTCGACGCTCCCCACCTGACTGCGCTGGCGTGGAGCACCCGGCGACGTCCAGCGTCGCCACCGACCTCGACCGGGCCGTGGCGCTCCTCTCCGCGTCCGCGCCTGTCGGGCTCGATGTCGAGCAGGCCAGGATCGTCGCGCTCGCCCGTCTGCGGTCGCAGGTCGAGGCCGCCCTGACCGACGCGCTCGCCGCGTCTCCCGTGGTCGGCGGACTCCCGACGGGCGTCCTGCTCGCGACCGACGCCGGCATGGTCGCGTCCGAGCGCGACGCCATGCAGCTGATCGTGGCAGCGCGGAGCAAGCTCCCGTCCCTCGATGACGCCGCCCGCAGCGGCGCCCTGTCGTCGTCGCAGATCCGAGCCGTCGCGACGACGTGCGGCCGTCTCCGCCCCGACACCTGCGCGATCATCGATGAGTACCTGCCGGACCTCATCGCTCGCTCGGCGGGAGTCGAGGCCGACTGGATTCGGCGCCAGGTCATCGACCTCGTCGACCTCATCCACACCCGTCCGCTCGAACGCGCCGAAGACCGCGCCGAGCGCGACGAACACCTCCGCCTGCAGCCCGACCTGTTCGGTGGCGGCCGGATCGACGGGCGCTTCGCCGCCGAGTCGTTCCAGCTGCTGTCAGCTGCGCTCGATCGTCGCATGCAGGCCGAGACGCTCGACCGCACTGAACTCCAGCCCTCCGGATCCTTCGACTCCCTCGCCGCGCGCACCCACAACGGCTCGATCCTCGGCACCGCCAGGGCGGCCGCGCTCATGTCGATCGTCGCTGACGAGCTCGCCGGGAGCGCCGCGGCCCCGGTCTCCGCGGCGGTCCCCACGATGCTCGTGACCACCACGCTCGACGCGCTCGCCGGCATGACCGACGAGCCGGGCAAGCTCCTCACGACGATGACCGGCGGCGCCGTCAACGTCTCCGCCCGCAACGTCCGTCGCTGGGCCGATCGGGGCGCCAGGGTCCGCCTCATCGTCCACGACGAGGACGGCAACGTCGCCGGCGTCGGCAGGCTCGTCCACCACCAGCCCGACTGGTTGCGCGACACCGTCCGCGCGATGTTCCCGACCTGCGTCATCCCGGGCTGCGAGATCCCCGCGGCACGGTCGGACCTCGACCACCACGTGCCCTTCGACCACGACGATCCCACGAACGGCGGCGCGACCTCCGTCGACAACTCGGGATGGCTCTGCCGCACCCATCACCGCGAGAAGACCGCCGGCTCCTGGGCGATCACCACCGACCCACACGACGGCAGCAGGGTCATCACGCACCTCGCGACCAACCGTCGCTACCGCCAGCCCAACCTCCTCGACCGACCCACACCACCCCGACGCTGCTGGACCACCCCCCGATCCACCAGTCCTCCAGCCTGCGACGACGACCCACCCGCCTACTGGATCGACGGCATCAACCGCACCGCCGCCTGACCGACCAGCCAACACCGCCAGCCCGCTCGCCACGCCGC
>CBDTYW010000323.1:0-3672 GCA_965364735.1 uncultured Nitriliruptoria bacterium | reverse complement strand
CGGGCGGGTCACGGTCGGGGCGCCCGGCGGGGGCCACCGGTTCGGGGCTCGTGTCGTCGCGGTGCGCGAGCAGGGTCGCGAGCTTGGCGCGGGCTCGGAAGACACGGCTCTTGATGGTGCCGATCGGCAGGTCGAGCGCAGCGGCGACGTCGCGGTAGTTCTGGCCCTCGATCGCGCACAGGATGATCAGCTCGCGGGAGAGGTCGTCGAGCTGGAGCAGGGCCTGCTGGACCTCGTCGGCGAGCTCGAGCGCTGCGACCTGGTCCTCGACCGACGGGTCACCGTCGTGGCGGTCCCCCGTGAGCGTCGTGACGTCGGCGACCGAGATCTGTGGCCGTCGGGCACGCTTGCGGGCGATGTCGTGGCAGGTGTTCGTCGCGATCCGATAGATCCACGTCGACAGCTGGCTGTCCCCCCGGAACTGCCCGAGCTTGCGGACGAGGCCGACGAAGACCTCCTGCGTCGCGTCGTCGGCGTCCGCCGCGTCGCCGAAGTAGCGCCAGCAGATGGCGTGGACGCGGCGTTGGTAGCGGTGCGTCAGCTCGTGGAAGGCAGCGTCGCGTGCCCCTCGTCCGGACGCGTCGACGTACGCGGCCACCAGGGCCACGTCGTCGAGTTCCCCGAGGTCGGCGTGCATGCTGCGAGCGTAGGTGTCGTCCCACCGCGACCGCCGACGTCGCTCCCCGGCCGTTCGGCGGCTCAGGTCGCCTTGAAGCGGACCTCGCGGAGCTCGGCCTGGAAGCCGCCGTCGACCTCGGCGAGGTTCGTGACCCAGATCAGCCAGTAGCGCGCGGTGACCGCGGGCTGCAGCGCGAGGACCTGGGCGGTGTCGAGCCCTTCGACGCGGACGAGCCGCTGTCCCCAGCCGGGGAGCTGGTCGACGGGGTCCGGCAGGGTGTCCGACGCGTACACCTCGATGGCGACCCCGGGCTCCGCCAGCAAGAGCTCGATCTCGCCGACGCCGGCCGGGGTGCCGAGGTCGAACCAGAGACCGACGCCGGGCTTGAGGTTGCCGAAGGCCGACGTCCGCAGGTACCGCTCGGTCGCCCAGCCGGTGGCGAGGTCGCCGTCGTGGGCTGCCGCGACGTCCTCCGGGTTCTCGCGGGCCTCGGTGGTCCCGGAGGTCTGTCCGTAGGGGTCGAAGTCCATCGCCCGGGCGATCGGCAGGAGCCCCTCCGCAGAGATCTGCGGTCCCGGCTCATCGCCCAGCAGCGACCGCGGCCCGAGGATCCCGGCCGCCAGCAGGATCATGCTCCCGAAGACGAGCGCCGCGATCTGGCCGGGGCCGAGCGAGCGCGCCGGGGTGACCTGGGTCTGGACCGGCAGGCTGCTCGTGCGGCCGAGCTCGCGCTCGGGCTCGATGTCGGCGCCGACCGGGATCCCGGCCACCAGACGCGCGGTCAGCTCTGCGGGGCGGTCAGGGACCAGCGACTGGAGCGCCGCGGCCATGGCGGTGCCGTCCGCGGGGCGGGCGTTCGGCTCCCGTCGTGTCGCGCGGACGATGAGGTCGTCGAGGAGGCGCGGGACGTCGGCGCGGAGCTGCCGCGGGGCGACGACGTCCTCGGTGAGACGTGCTTGGGCGACCTCGACCGGCCCGGCGCCGGTGAAGACCGGTCGGCCCGTGAGGCACTCGTGCAGGATCAGCCCGAGGGCGTAGATGTCCGCGCGGGGGTCGGCGGCGCCCTCCTTGTCGCGGGTCAGCTGCTCCGGTGCGACGTAGGCCGCCGTCCCGAGCACCGTCCCGGGCCCGGTCAGCGAGCCCATCGCGGTGCTGAGCGCCTTCGCGATGCCGAAGTCGGTGACCTTGACGACCCCGTCACGGCCGATCAGGATGTTCGCGGGCTTCACGTCACGGTGGACCAGGCCCTGGCGATGCGCTTCGCCGAGCGCTGCCGCGACCTGCTCGCCGAGCGCAGCGACGGTGCGGGGCGCGAGGCTCCCCCGGCGGGCGAGGACGGCCTTCAGGGTGGGTCCGTCGACGTACTCCATGACGAGGTAGGCGAGGTCGGCCTCGCGCCCCGAGTCGTAGATGTTGACGACGTTCGGGTGCAGCACCCGCGCGGCGCCGAGCGACTCGCGCCGGAACCGCTCGACCGTCACGTCGTCGGTGGCGAGGTGCGGGTGGAGCATCTTCACCGCGACGGTGCGGTTGAGGACCGTGTCGTAGGCCCGCCACACCACGGCGGCGCCACCGCTCGCGATCGGCTCCTCGAGCTCGTAGCGACGGTTCTGCAGGCTCGAGATGCCACCGGGATAGGTCGCGAGGTCCGGGGGCACCGCGACGCCGACCGGCGCGGCCGGCTCCGGGGCCGGCTCGGGGTCCGTCGTGGGGAAGAGCGGGGGAACGACCACCGTCGGGGCGTCCTCGGCGACGTCGAGCTCAGGCGCGTCGAGCCCAGGCTCCTGGGGCTCGTGACCGTCGACGGGCGGCGGGGGAAGGTTCATCCCTCACCCCGCGGATCGGCCTCGTCAGCCACGACCGACAGCTGTGGGGCTCGGCCGCGGCGCCGCAGCCCGATCAGGAGCAGCACCACGACCAGCCCGAGCAGACCCAGCAGCGCGGGGCCACTGATCGCGGTGCTGGTGACGCGCAGCGTCCTCGACGCGAGCTCACGTTGTCCATCCGGGTCCATGACGGTGACGGTCACCGGGAAGGTGCCACGTGAACGCGCCAGGACCTCGAAGCTGATGGACTCCGCGGATCCTTCGCTCAGCCGGATCCGCCGCTCGCGGCCCGCCGGCCACGACAGCCCGCCCGCCGAGGCCTCGACCAGCACGATGACGTCCAGCGACGGTCCGAGAGGCCGTTGGACGGTGATCGGGACCAGCCCGTCCTCCGAGGTGAGGGTGACGCGGCTGAGGTCAGAGATCGTGACCGTGCCGAACGTGTCGTCGATGGACTGCTGCACGTCGCCGACCAGCGTCTCGCCCTGGATGGCCCGTGCGCCCCGCCACCAGCGTGACGTGGCGCGCAAGAGCTGGTCGTGCAGGAGCGCCGGGGAACGTCCGTCCGCTGACGGGGCGTCGTCGGCGAGCGCGCTCACCATCCCCGCGAGCTCCTGGTTGGCACGGACCAACGACGCGGCGAAGCCCGCGTCGAACGGCGTCGCGACGGCGTCGGACAGGTCGATCTGGCTGGTGGTGCGACCGCGGGTCAGGACCGGGTCGTCGATGGAGGTGATCGCGAGCCACCGTGCTCCGCCCAGCGCGGCAAGCATCAGCTCGGCCTCGCGGGCTGCGGGTTCCCAGCTCGTCGGTGGCAGGACGATCACGGGACGTTCGGGGTCGTCGAGCCAGCGCGCGGCGCTGGAGACGAGGGCGCGCTGCGCGGCCCCGACCGGGCCGCCGTCGAGGCGGCCCGAGAACGCTTGACCCACGATGGGATCCACGCCGAACGCGGTGACCTGGCCGCCGTCCGCGTCGATGAGGGCACGACGGACGGGCCCGTCGTCGTCGATCTCCACGAGGGCGTCGGGTCCGAGCACCACCAGCCCGACGTCGATCAGGTCGAGGACCCCGTCGGTCAGCGCGGCGGTCGGGACGAACACGGTGTTGCCCACGTTGACGTCGGCGAGCATGCTCTCGAGCCGCCGCGGGGTCTCCTCGAGCAGCTCTCGCGCGACGAGGTCCAGCGGGAAGCCGTGATCGGCGAGCGCGGCGAGGTCGTCGGCG
>CBDTYW010000322.1:0-3694 GCA_965364735.1 uncultured Nitriliruptoria bacterium | reverse complement strand
CGTCCCCGAGCGGGAGTGGGTCAGCTTCCGTGACCCGGACGAGCCACACCGGCGCTTCACGTTCGACGTGTCCTGGATGCTGTCGGACTACACGTGCATCTACGGCGCAGGGTGCCAGGGCGTCCGCGAGGACCGTGCGGACGAGGTGGTCGGCTGCTGCGCCCACGGGGCGTACCTCGCCGACGAGGACGACACTGCCCACGTCGAGGCGAGCGTCGCGTTGCTCCAGCCGACCCAGGTGCAGTTCTTCGCCCAGATCGAGCGCGACGGGTGGATGGAGATCGACGACGAGGGTGAGGGCCGCACCCGCACGCTCGACGAGGGCTGCATCTTCCTCAACCGCGAAGGCTTCGACGGTCGCACGGGCTGCGTCTTCCACCATCTCGCCGAGGACCGTGGCGAGCACCACATGACCTACAAGCCGTGGGTCTGCTGGCAGCTCCCGCTGCACCGCACGATCGAGGAGCTCGTCGACAACGACGGCGAGGAGCTCGAGGTCCACACGATCGGCGCCTATGAGCGCGGGACGTGGGGCAACGGCGGCGCGGACTTCCAGTGGTGGTGCACGGACTCCAACGAAGCCTTCGTCGGCGATTCCCCCGTCTACCAGTCGATGGAGATGGAGCTGCGGACGATGGTGGGCGACACGGTCTACGACGGGCTCGCGGAGCACCTGAGGACCCGCGGCAAGCAGCGCAACACCGTCCGGTTCCTGCCGCTCATCTGATGTCGTCGTCGTCGAGCAGCGCGGCGTAGGACACGGCCCCGCTCCCGAAGCGGGCGCTCATCGCGTCGGCGACCCGCTCGACGTCCTCCCACCGTGCGTCGGTGGAACGGTTCAGCGGGATCTCCTCGGGCGAGGTCGCCGCGGTGAAGTCGATCGCGAGCTGGCGGGCGGTGTCGCCGTCGCTGAGCTTCGAGACGCCCACCCCGAGCAACCGGATCTGCGCCCGCTCGAGGCGCAGGCCGTCGAAGAGATCGGTGACGACGTCGACGAGGTCGTGCGTGCGGTCCGTCGGGGCGCCGAGCGTGTGGGACCGCGTGATCGTCTCGAAGCTCGAGAACCGCACCTTCAGCGTGATGGTCCTGCCCGCCTGCTCCGCCTTGCGCAGCCGCGCTCCCACCCGTTCGCAGAGCAGGAGCAGCCGCCGGTTGAGCACGTCCGGGTCATCGATGTCGGTCGCGAAGGTCTGGTCGGCGCTGACGGACTTCGCCCCGTCCGACTCCGACGGCGGACCGACCGATCGCCCGTCGATCCCGTGCGCGAGCCGGTGCAGCTGGCTGCCCATCGCGTCGCCGGCGACCCGCGTCAGCGTCCGCTGGTCAGCGTCCGCGATCTGTCCGATCGTGCGGAACCCCCAGCCCTCGAGCCGCTCGGCCGTCTTCGGCCCGACGCCCCACAGCGCCCGGATCGGCAGCGGCCGCAACCGCGCCGCGACCGTGTCCGCCGCCCAGTGGGCGACGCCGTCAGGCTTGGCCTTCCCGCTCAGGAGCTTCGCGACGAACATCGTCGAGCCGACCCCGACGGAGACCGGGAGGTCGCACTCCTCGCGCACCATCGCCCGGATCTTGTGGGCGATCTCGACGGGGTCGCCGAACAGGCGCACCGATCCCCCGACGTCGAGGAACGCCTCGTCCAGCGACAGCGGGGCCACCAGCGGCGTCACGGATCGGAAGATCTCCATGATCTGCTTGGACACCTCGGCGTAGACCTCGAAGTGACCACCGACGATGACCAGGTCCGGGCAGCGGCGACGTGCCTGGCTCATCGGCATCGCGGAGTGGATCCCGAACCTGCGGGCCTCGTACGACGCGGCCGCGACGACGCCGCGGCTTCCCGCGCTGCCGACCACGACCGGCCTGCCACGCAAGCTCGGATCATCCCGCTGCTCGACCGAGGCGAAGAACGCATCCATGTCGGCATGCAGGAACGGCTCACCGGGCCGGGTCGCCGCCTGCATCGTCGCTCCTGATCACCCGACGACAATACACGAACATGCGTTCGTCAGGCAGTCGGGATCGCCGCAAGGTCGAGCGCTTCGATCAACGAGCCGGCCACGGGACGACCGAACGCGCGGAGCTCTTCGACCGGGTGCGAGCCGGAGTCGAACAGCACGCAGGCCACCCCGTGGGCACGCGCTGCCATCGCGTCGTCCAGAGCATCACCGATCATCACGCAGTCCTCCGGCTCGATCCCCAGCAGCGCGAGGTGGACCAGGTGCTCGCCGAGGTGCGGCGCCTTGTTCCCGCCTGCTGCGCCCCGCAGCCCGTCGATCTGGGTGAACCACCGGGTCAGCCCGAGCTCATCGACGAAGCGGGTCAGGTCGTCGTGCCCCCACATCGACAGCAGCGACTGCGTCGTGCCGGAGTCGTCGATCCGCTCGATCGCCGCCACCGCGTCGTAGGTCAGGTGCGCCCCGCGGTGTCGGGCGAGATAGGCGTCGTGCCAGACCCCGTTGACGCGATCCCAGTCGGCGTCGGTGATCGCATGGCCGAGCAGCCGCTCGTAGAAGATCTTGACCGGTCGGGTGTAGTTGTCGCGGTAGTCCTCGACCGTGAACGGCCCGGCGTCGAACTCGCGCATCACCACGTTGACCGACTCGACGACGATGTCGGTGTCGTCGAACAGGGTCCCGTTCCAGTCCCAGATGACGTGACGTGGCGCGATGGCTGCCGCTCCTGATCGGGTGTGGTCACCGGCAACGTAGGATCCGTGGCGGTGACACGAGGAGTCGCGGGATGACGGACTGGGATGCCCTGCTCGACGCGATCGAGGCTGGCCACACCGGCGACGCCGACGCCGCGGTCGCGGTGTTCGCCGAAGCCGGCCGCCTGCGCGGCAACGCGGACGAGGACTGGGTCAACGGCGAGTCCGAGCTGCTGCCCCACTTCCTGGCCTACGGCGGTCGTCGCGAGGTCTTCCAGATCGACGAGGTGCTCGCCGACGACGAGCGCGCAGCCGTCAGGTTCACCCTCGCCTTCCGCGCCGACGCGCACCAGTACGGCCAGGTCGGCACGGCATGGATCACGACCGATGACGCCGGGAAGATCACGACCTACGACGCCACGTGGGTCGAGATCGAGATCGACCTCGCCGTCTGGGACGAGGACTGACCCGACGATGGCCTTCCCGCTGGTCGCGACGCTTGCCACGCTGCTCTTCGTCTATGCGCTGGTGTCGCGCAGGCTGTCCGACACCTCGTTGTCCGGCCCGATGGTCTTCGTGACCTTCGGCATCGGGGCAGCGCTCGTCGCGCCGTCGCTGGAGGGTCTCGACTTCGGCGAGGGCGCCCTGTCGGTGCTGGCCGAGTACACGCTCGTGATCGTGCTGTTCAGCGACGCGACCCGGCTCAACGTCGGCAAGCTGCGCGAGCAGGCCGGCCTGCCGGCACGACTGCTCGGGATCGGGCTGCCGCTGCAGATCGCTCTCGGCACCGTGGCCGGCATGGTGCTGCTCCCCTCGTGGGCGATCGGCGAGGTCGCGGTGCTCGCTGCGGTGCTCGCGCCGACCGACGCAGCGCTCGGCCGCGCCGTCGTCACCGACGAACGCGTGCCCGTCAGGATCCGTCAGGCGCTCAACATCGAGAGCGGGCTGAACGACGGTCTCGCGCTTCCCGCGATCACCGTGCTGCTGGCGGTGGCGGGTGCCGAGCTCGCGGCCTCCCGCGACTGGGTCGGCTTCGTGGGCGCGCAG
>CBDTYW010000321.1:0-3700 GCA_965364735.1 uncultured Nitriliruptoria bacterium | reverse complement strand
GCGATCGCGTCGTCGAGGTCGATCCCGGTGACGTCCGGAACGACCGCACGGCCCTTGGAGACCACGCTGACCCAGATGACGACGGCGTTGTCGTCGCTGGCGAGGGTGAGGCCGCCCGCTGCCGGTCGCTGCGCGGTGATGAACCCGGGCGGGTAGACGGGGGAGCGGATCGCCCGCTCCTCGACGATGAAGCCTTCGTCGGTGAGGAGTCGCGACGCCACGTCGAAGGGGAGGCCGACGAGCTTGGGCACGTTGGCGATCGGTGGGCCGACCGGCTCGGTGCAGGTCATCGTCGGCGCGGTCCCGACGAGGTACTCGCGGACGCCGATGATCTCGCGGGGCGTGTGGGCGTTCGGGAGGCAGTTGCGCGTGACGTCGACGGTGACCTCGATGAGGTCGACGTCGGGGATCGTGAAGTCCAGAGCCGGGAGGCCTGCGTAGGCCTGGACCGCGTAGGCGTGGAAGATCTCGGCCGGCCAGCGCCCGCCTTCGACGATCTCGCGGGTGTTCGGGGGCCGCATGGAGATCTGACCCTCGGGGAACCCAACCCAGACGGCGGTCGCCAGGTCCGGGGTGTAGCCGACGAACCACGCGTCGGCGTTGTTCTGGGACGTGCCGGTCTTGCCGGCGAGCGGACGGTCGATCGCGGCGCGGACGCCGGTGCCGCGCTGCACGACCTCCTGGAGCGTCTCGGTGACGAGGAACGCCACGGCTTCGTCGACGACGCGGAAGCTGCGGTCGGTGTGCTCGTAGAGGACGGTGCCGTCGGCGAGGCTGATCGACGAGATCAGGTGGGGGTCGTGCTTGCGGCCCAGCATCGCGAAGGTGCCGTAGGCCGAGGCCATCTCCAGCGGCGAGACCTCACCGGCGCCAAGCGCGAGGGAGGGGACCGGGAGCAGGTCGCCGCGGAAGCCGAAGGTGCGGGCCTGCTCGAGGATGGCGGTGCCGCCCATCTCGACGGCGATCCGTGCGAACACGGTGTTCGCGGACTTGATCGTCGCCTCGCGCAGCGTGATGTCGCCGTACGGGATCTCGTTGTAGTTGCAGGCCGTCCACTCGACCTCCTCGAACTCGACGCAGGCGCCGGGCGGGAACTCGCGATCGAGCTGCATGCCGCGGTCGAGCGCGGTCGCGAGCGCGATCGGCTTGAACGAGGAGCCGGGCTGGCGAGAGCCCTGCACGGCGAGGTTGAAGTGCGCGCTGGGGTCTTCTGCGTCGTCGTAGTCGCGGCCACCGACCATCGCGACGACGCCGCCAGTGGCCGGGTCGACGCTGACGAGCGCGGCGCTGGGGTCGGTCGACTCGCTCAGGACGTCGAGCACCGCCTGCTCCGCCTGGGCCTGACGGGCCGGGTCGATCGTGGTGGTGATCCGCAGCCCGCCGGTGAACAGGGCGCTGACCCGGTCGTCGAGCTCCGGCCCGAGGGCTTCGGCGAAGCGACCGTCCGGATCGTGCTGCAGGAGGCGCTTGACCTCGTCCACGACGTACGGGGCGGTGAAGGAGATGGCCTGCTCGAGCGGCTCGAGCACGAAGTCGAGGTCGCGAGCCGCGTCGGCGGCCTCCGCGGTCGCGTGGCCGGTGTCGACCAGGGCGTCCAGCACGAGACCGCGGCGTGTCCGAGCTCGGTCCGGGTTCGTGTAGGGATCGAAGCCGGACGGCGAGGCGATGAGCCCCGCGAGCGTCGCGGCCTGCGCCAGCGTCAACGCGGACGGGGCGATGCCGAAGTAGCGCTTCGCGGCGGCGTGGACGCCGTAGGCGCCGTGTCCGAAGTAGACGGTGTTGAGGTAGCGCTCGAGGATCTCGTCCTTCGAGTAGCGCTGCTCGAGCTGGAAGGCGAGCGCCGCTTCCCGGAGCTTGCGCTCCATGGTCTGGGCGGGGCCGGTCATGGTGTTCTTGACGTACTGCTGGGTGATCGTGGAACCGCCCTCCTCGATGGCCCCGGCCTCGACGTTGCGGACGGCGGCGCGGGCGACCGCGGCGACGTCGACACCGGCGTGCCAGAAGAAGCGGCGGTCCTCGATCGCGATGACCGCGGTGATCATGTCGTCGGCGACATCGGTGAGCGCGACGTCCTGTCGGTCCTGCTCGGCGTGCAAGGCGGCGAGCAGCTGCCCGTCTGCGGCGAGCACCTGACTGGTCTGCGGTTGCTGGACGAACTGCACCGGGTCGCTCAGCTCGACCTGGATGATCCCGCCGCAGGCTGTCGCCGACATCGCCAAGAGGCCCACGGCGGCGGTCCGAACACGGCGTGTTGCCCACCGACGGCGGGTCGTGTGCGCCGAGCGTGGGGGAGCCGGTGCTGGCCCGTCCGTCCGCGGGATCCGCGGTGCGGCGGAGGCCGGCATCTCGCTCACGAGGCCAGCACGAAACGGTGGTCGGGCATCACGGTGGTCCGGTCGGCCGGAGCCCGAGGAGCACAAGCGATGCGACGTCGAGCGCATGCAGGTGGGACATGTGCGCGATGTGTGCGCGGAGCGCGATCGCTGCGCGCGCGGGAGCGGCCTTCTGGCAATCCGTGGAAGGGACTGGGGCATGAGTCGTCGAATGACCTCACACGGAGTACTGTCATGCCCACGGGAATGACTCACGGTGCTCCGGACGTCCACGACGGACGTGTCACGAGTCACGCCGCGCGGCCGACGCGCAGCGTGGGAGCATGCGCAGGCATGCATCGTTGAGCACACTGACCGACATCGACCGCCTCGCCGACCGCTGCGGCGTGTCCGTGCCCGTGGTCGTCCCCGAAGCACCGCCCGACCGACCGGGCCACAGGAGATGCAGATGACGAACCGCCGTCGAGGGCGACTCCGCGCCGCGTTCGGTCTGACCGTGATGGGCTTCTCGGTGGCGGGATCCGCCATCGCCGGTCCCGCGTTCGGTCAGGCCCTCGAGCCGGAGCCCGTGGACGTCGACAAGTCCGCGATCTACCAGTTCTCGAACTCCGAGACCGCCCCGCAGACCCTGACCAACGAGGTCCCGCCCGGTGCCGTCTGCGTCGTGCAGCCCAGCCTCTGTCCCGCGGAGCTCGAGCCGGTCACCGGCCCGATCGCCGGCGGGATCGGCTCGGTCCAGGAGAACGAGCCCACCAAGCCACAGCCCGCGGTCCAGCCCGGGACGATCGCCGTCTCCATCCTCGGTGGAACCCCGGACCTGCACGCAGGCCTGCAGTTCGTGCTCCCCGAGATCGCGGACAGCGAGGTCTTCGAGGAGATGATCCTCGTGCTCACCGAGGACCCCGGCCAGAGCTACCACTCCAACTCGCCGGCGTTCCGTCAGGCGGTCCTCGCCGTCTTCGCCTCGGTCGGCTGTCGCTGCCCCCAGAACGAAGAGTTCCAGAAGGTGCTGTCCGAGGATCCGGTCGACTCCAAGGCGGTCAACGTCGAGGTCTGCCCGTTCACCGAGGAGTTCGCGGACGGCCAGGCGCAGTCCGCGGACAACGTCCCGGCCTTCGACTGCCTCTTCGGCGCCACGGGCGTGCGTGCCGATGACGGCACGTGGCTCTTCGACCTCGGCTTCGCCGCGAAGGCGTGGTCAGACGGAACGATGCCCTACAACGGCATCTACCTGCGTCCTGCAGCATCCCAGAACGTCGCCTACGGCGACCCGGACCCGTCGACGCAGTCGCGCGTCACGTGGCCGCTCAACAGCGTGACCCTCGCGTACACGGCCGGCACGCCGGCGCCGCCGCCCGCCGCGTTCG
>CBDTYW010000320.1:0-3719 GCA_965364735.1 uncultured Nitriliruptoria bacterium | reverse complement strand
TGCGCCATGTCGCCCTTGCCGCCAGCCCCACCGCCGACCACCTGGGCTGCCGGGTGCAGGATCGTCCGCGCCTGCACACCAGCGTCGGCAAGGTCCTTCGTGAGCATGCAGATCAGCTGGGCCTTGCCGTCGTCCGACGCCGTGCCGAACACGACCACGCCACGCGTGCCGATGCGCTCGCGGGCCTGTCGTGCAGCAGCGCGGAGGTCGTCCATGCCGACGCCCTCCAGCGCGGCGGTGAGGATCGCGACTCCGTCGACGCGCTCGACGTCGTTCGCGAGCTCCGCTGCGACCTTGGCGATGTTCGCCGCCTTGACCGAGGCCAGCTCCTTGTCCGCGGCCTTCAGGCGGTCCATGAGCGACTCGAGGCGCTCGACGGCCTGGCCGGTCGGCACGTTCAGGAGCTGCGACACCTGCTCGGCGACCAGCTTCTCGCGGACGAGGTGCGCATGCGCGTCGAGGCCCACGAGCGCCTGGATTCGTCGGGTGTTCGCGCCGACGGACTCCTCGCGGATGATCGTGACCGCGCCGATCCTCGCCGCGTTGCCGACGTGGGTGCCCCCGCACAGCTCCTTGGACCACTCCCCGATCGAGACGACACGGACGACCTCGCCGTACTTGTCGCCGAAGTTCGCGACCGCGCCCGACGCCTTGGCGTCTTCGATCGACAGGACATCGGTGCGGACCCTCGGGTCCGCGATGACCCGCTCGTTGACCAGCTGCTCGAGCTGCGCGAGCTCCTCGGCGCTGACGGCGGAGAAGTGCGGGAAGTCGAAGCGCAGCCGACCCGGCTCGTTCAGCGATCCGGCCTGCTGCGCATGGTCACCCAGGATCTCCTTGAGCGTGGCGTGCACGAGGTGGGTCGCGGAGTGCGACCGGCCCGTCGCGAGACGACGCTCGGCGTCGACGATCGCCTCGACCTGCTGGCCGGGGGCAACCTCGCCCGCGACGACGCGGACCCGGTGCGCGAGCACGCCGGCGATCGGCTCCTGGGTGTCCAGGACCTCGAGCCGCGCGGTCGGGGTGATCAGCGTGCCGCGGTCTCCGACCTGCCCGCCGGCCTCGGCGTAGAACGGGCTCCGAGGCAGGATGACCTCGAGGAGGTCGCCCTCTGATGCACCGGACAGCACGCCACCTGCGTTGACGAGCGCTCCGATGGAGGTCTCGGTCGTCGTCGAGTCGTACCCGAGGAACTCGGTCGCACCGACCGACGCGGCGGCCTCGCGGTACTGCTCCGCGGTGATGCCGCCGTCGCCCTTCTTGGCGGCGGCGCGGGCGCGCTCCCGCTGCTCGTTCATGAGCACGTCGAACTCGTCGCGGTCAAGCGCAAGGCCGCGGTCGGCCGCGATCTCGACGGTGAGGTCGATCGGGAAGCCGTGCGTGTCGTGCAGCTTGAAGGCGACGTCGCCGCCCACGGACGTCGCGTCCGCACCGCCCTCGGCCTCGATCGCGGTCTCCAGCATCTCCATCCCGGACGCGAGCCGCTTGCCGAAGTCCTTGCCCTCGGCCTCCAGCACCCGCAGAACGAGGTCCTTCTGCTTGACGAGGTCCGGGTACATCTCCCCCATCGTGTCCATGACCGCCTCGACCATGGGGACGGCGAGCTCAGCGTCCGGCTCGAGCCCGAGCAGCTGACCGTGGCGGATCGCGCGACGGGCGAGCATGCGCAGGACGTAGCCGCGGCCCTCCTTCGCGGGCAGGACGCCGTCCCCGACGAGGAACGCGCTCGTCCGCATGTGCTCCGCGACGACGCGCAGGCTCACGTCGCTCTCGTCGTTGGCGCCGAACGCGACGCCGGTGATCTCCTCGGCGCGCCGGATCAGCGGCCGGAAGGTGTCGGTGTGGAAGATGTCCGGGACGTCCTGGAGCAACACCGCCATGCGCTCGAGCCCCATCCCGGTGTCGACGTTCTGCTGGGGGAGGTCACCGAGGATGTTGCCCGCGTCATCGCGCATGAACTCCATGAAGACGACGTTGTAGAACTCGAGGAACCGCTCGCCGTCGACGGCCGGGCCGCCTTCCTCGCCGTGCTCCGGACCGCGGTCGTAGAAGATCTCGGTGTTCGGGCCACACGGGCCGGCGACGCCCATCGACCAGAAGTTGTCCTCCTTGCCGAGCGCCTGGATGCGGCTGGCCGGGATGTCGGTCTCGGAGAGCCAGATGCCCGCGGAGTCCTCGTCCTGGTCCCAGTGCGTGGCCCAGAGCCGCTCCGGGTCGAAGCCGTAGCCGTCGACGGCGAGCTCCCAGGCCCAGGCGATGGCCTGCTTCTTGAAGTAGTCCCCGAACGAGAAGTTGCCGAGCATCTCGAACATCGAGAGGTGGCGCGAGGTCCGGCCGACGTTCTCGATGTCCGAGGTCCGCACGCACTTCTGGTAGCTCACGGCCCGTCGCGACGGCGGGACGGCGTCACCGGACATGTAGTCCTTGAAGGGCACCATGCCCGCGACGGTCAGCAGCAGCGTCGGGTCGTTCGCGATCAACGAGGCCGACTCGTACCGCCGGTGACCACGCTCCGCGTAGAAGTCCTGGAAGATGTTGCGGATCTGCAGGGAGTCCATGTGGGGGTCCGAACGGGCCGTCGTAGGCGGTCAGCGGGGGCCGCGAAGCGTACTCGTCCGGTGATGACTGCTTGACATGTCTGCACGTGACAACGTTTCCTTCCCCACATGTCCAACTCCCCCGCACCCAAGTCCACCTCCCGACCGCTGGTCATCGTCGAGTCGCCCACCAAGGCGAAGACGATCTCCAAGTTCCTCGGCGACGGCTTCGTCGTCGAATCCTCGGTGGGCCACATCCGCGACCTCCCGGCCAACGCCAGCGAGGTCCCTGCGGCCTACAAGGGCGAGAAGTGGGCCTCCATGGGCGTGGACGTCGACAACGACTTCAAGCCCCTCTACGTGGTCAACGCAGACAAGAAGAGCCACGTCCGAGCGCTGAAGAAGCTCGTCAAGAACGCCTCCGAGGTCTACCTCGCGACGGATGAGGACCGCGAAGGAGAGGCCATCGCATGGCATCTCCTCGAAGAGCTCGCCCCCACCGTCCCGGTCAAGCGGATGATCTTCCACGAGATCACGAAGAGCGCGATCCAGCACGCGCTGGACAACCCTCGCGTGCTCGACCAGCGCATGGTCGACGCACAGGAAGCGCGCCGGATCCTCGACCGACTCGTCGGCTATGAGGTGTCGCCGGTGCTCTGGAAGAAGGTCAACCCGGGCCTGAGCGCGGGGCGCGTGCAGTCCGTCGCAACCCGGATCGTGGTCGAGCGCGAGCGTGAGCGGATGGCGTTCCGCGCAGCGTCGTACTGGGACCTGAAGGCCGACCAGACCGTGCAGGGGGCGGCTGCCGATGATCTCGGCGGCGCCTTCGCGACTGCCCTGGTCAGCGTCGACGGCACCCGTATCGCCTCGGGCCGCGACTTCACGCAGGCCGGCGAGATCGTCGCCGGCCGCGACGTCATGGTCCTCGACGAGTCGGCTGCCCGCGGCCTCGTGACGGACCTCGACGGCCGGACCGGCACGGTTCGCTCGGTCGAGTCCAAGCCCTACCGACGTCGCCCGTCAGCACCGTTCACCACGTCCACGCTCCAGCAGGAAGCGGGCCGCAAGCTCCGCTTCTCGTCGGCACGGACGATGCAGCTCGCCCAGCGGCTGTACGAGAACGGCTACATCACCTACATGCGTACCGACTCCACCACGCTGTCGGACACCGCCGTCAACGCG
>CBDTYW010000319.1:0-3734 GCA_965364735.1 uncultured Nitriliruptoria bacterium | reverse complement strand
CGACGCCCGCGGCGAGGTCGCGAACCGACGGGTCTGCATGGACGGCCCGATCTTCGACGGTGACCGCATCGACTGGGACGCCAGCAGGTATGGACCGAAGGTCGCGCCAGCGGCGAGCCCGGCAGCGACGTTCGGTTCGGCCGTCGCGGCGCTCGGCGCCGCCGGCGTGGCTGACGAGACCTTCGGTGGCGTCTTCGATCGCTCCGACGACGGCGAGGAGTCCTCATGACCGCCGACCTGACCGTCCATCTCGGTGACCTCGAGCTGCCGAACCCGATCACCACGGCCTCCGGCTGCTTCGCCAGCGGGCAGGAGATCGATCGCTTCTACGACGTCAACCGGCTCGGCGCTGTCGTGGTGAAGTCCATCACCAGAGAGCCGCGGGCCGGGCTTCCGACCCCGCGCATGGCCGAGACCCCGTCCGGGATGCTCAACGCCATCGGTCTGCAGAACCCCGGCGTGGACGGCTGGGTCGCGAACGACCTTCCGTGGCTCGTCCGGAAGGGCGTGCGCGTGATCGCCTCGATCGCCGGGAAGACGGTCGACGACTACCGGCACGTCGCCCGCGCCCTCCAGTCACAGCTGCGCTACCGCGGCCCCGGCCGCGGCGGGTTGATCGCGCTCGAGGTGAACATCTCGTGCCCGAACGTCGAGGACCGTGGGATCGTCTTCGCCTGCAAGCCGGACCCGTCGGCTGCGGTGATCTCGGCCGTACGGGAGGAAACGGATCTCCCGTTGTTCGCCAAGCTCACGCCGGACGTGACCGATGTCACCGAGATCGCTCGCGCGGTCCACGGCGCGGGGGCGACCGGAGTGTCGCTCATCAACACCCTGCTGGGCATGGCCGTGGATGCGGAGACCGGCCGACCGAAGATCGCCAACGTCATGGGCGGCCTGTCGGGCCCCGCGGTCCGACCCGTCGCGGTGCGCAACGTCTGGCAGGTGCACAAGGCCCTGCCGGACCTGCCGATCATCGCGATGGGTGGGGTCCGCACCGTCGAGGACGTGATCGAGTTCATCCGCGTCGGGGCGACCATGGTCGCGGTGGGGACGTCGAACTTCGTCGATCCGTTCGCGGCGAACGATCTCGTCGACGGTCTCCAGGCGTGGCTGGACGCACGGGAGATCGCCACCGTGCGAGAGCTCCGCGGCCGCACGACGACGTGACGGCCGTTCGGTCGTCCAACTCTGGCCGTATGGGTGGACACGGGGCGCCCCATGTGCGTGAGGCCCTCGGATCGCTCGCTCAGCGCACGTGACTCTGTTGGACACATCACGCGTGGTGTCCGATCAAGTTGTGACGTCACGGTCTGTGGTCGGTTTCATGGGATCGCGCAGCGGCGCAGACGGTAGACGATGACGAGGCGCGGGGGCATGGTGGGCGGCCAGTTGGCGTCAGCCACGGTGCTTCTCGTGGTCCAGGATCCGATCGTCGCCGCGTCCATCCGTCGAGCGCTCAACAGCTCCTCGGCCGGCTGGTGTGAGGTCGTGGCGGTCACCTCCGTCGAGGAGGGCCAGCTCGCCTTCGCCTGGCGTGACCACGACGTCGTGCTGGTCGACCTGCCGGACCCGACCGCGCTCGACCAGGTCGCCGCGTTCGCGAACATGCGGCCGACGCCGGCCGTGCTCGCGCTCGTGGGCGACGCCGACGACACCGAGGCGATGGCGCTGCTGCGCGCCGGAGCCGACGACGTGATCGACCTCCGCCGCGCCAACGACGATGCCCTGGCCCGGGCCGTGCGCTACGCCGCGGAGCGGAGCCGCCGGACGGAGCACCTCGCCGGCGAGGTCTCACGGCTGGAACGAGAACGCGACGCCATCGAGCGGGCGACGTTCGAGACCGTCCACGACCTCAAGCAGCCGCTGACCACGATCACGGGGATGGCGACCGCCCTGGAGATGAAGTTCGACGACCGTCTCGACGACGAGGACGCCCGGCTGATGGACCGGCTCAACGCGGCCGTGCAGCGCGTCTCGAGCATCGTCAACGGCATGATGGGCACGGCTGCGGACCCCGCGTTCGAGATCGTGCGGGAGCCCGTCGATCTGCGCGAGCTCGTGACGGAGACCCTGGAGTACTTCCACGACGAGCTGCGACGCAACGGGATGCGCGTGGAGCTCGGTCAGCTCCCGCGGGTGTGGACGTCGCGCCCGATGGTCCGGCGCGTGATCGAGAACCTCGTCTCGAACGCGGTGAAGTACGCGACCGCGGTCTCGTCACCGCGGCTGAGGATCTCGAGCAGCCACGAGGACGGCGAGGTCGTGCTCACCATCGAGGACAACGGTCCGGGCATCCCGTCGACGCAGCGCGAGGACGTCTTCCGCTGGGGAGTGCGTGTCCACGAGGACGGCGGCGTCGGTGGCGACGGGCTCGGGCTCGCCTCGTGCCGTGCGGTCGTGCTGCGTCTCGGTGGGCGGATCTGGGTCGACAGCTCGGAGCTCGGCGGCACCGCCGTCAGGATGACCCTGCCCACGCGCCTGCACGAGGTCGGTGCTCGTCGCAGCCCTGTCACCCGTCACGGTGCGGTTCACCAGCAGGCCGGCGACTAGCCTCTCGGGCTCCCCGAGGACCGCGTATGCCGACACCTCCGCCACCGCAGATCAACGACGACGTACGTCGCGCTGCCGCTGTGCGCGCGGTCGAGGTCCGGCGTGCCCGGGCCGCCTTCAAGCAGGAGCTGCGTGACGAACGGCTGAGCCTCGCCGAGGTGTTCGAACGCGCCGAGCACGACGAGGTCGTGGCGTCCACACGGATCTCGGTCGTCCTCGGATGTCTGCCGCGGCTGGGCCCCACGCGCACCGGGCGCATCATGGAGCAGGTCCGGATCGCGGAGAGCCGGCGGGTGCGCGGTGTCGGTCCGAAGCAGCGCGCGGTGCTCCTCGAGACGGTCGGCCGGATCGGCGCCGGCCTCGTGGAGCGGCGCCGATGAGCGGCCTCCTCGTCGTCCTGAGCGGCCCCAGCGGGGTCGGCAAGGGCACGATCGTCCGACGACTTCTCGAGGCCGACGACGTGGTGCTCTCGGTCTCGGCCACGACGCGCCGCCCGCGTGACGGCGAGGTCGACGGCGTCCACTACCACTTCGTCGACCACGAGCAGTTCTCGGAGATGGTCAGCGAGGAGGCGCTCCTCGAGTGGGCCGAGTACGCCGGCAACCGGTACGGGACGCCGGCCTCGGCGGTGGCGCGCGCGGTCGAGGCCGGGCGCGTCGTCCTGCTCGAGATCGAGGCGCAGGGCGCCGACCAGATCCGCGAGCGGGCACCGGACGCCCTCCAGATCTTCCTCGCTCCGCCGGACTTCGACGAGCTCGAGCGCCGCCTGCGAGACCGCGCCACCGAGGACGAGGCGAAGATCGCAGCTCGGCTCGACACCGCCCGCTGGGAGCTCACGCAGCAGCCGCGCTTCGACGCCGTCGTCGTCAACGACGATCTCGAGCGCGCGATCGACCAGGTGCGCGCGGTCATCGCCGGCCGACGCTCCTGACGGGCCGAGATCGGTCTGCTCAACGGCGAGCGCGCGGGCCGCTGCTCGGCCATCCTGTCGTCGACGCCGGCTGCGGTCGGTGTCACGACTGAGGGGTCGAGGGGATGACGCATCGGAGCGTCGCGCGTCGCGTCGTGCTGGCCGTGGCAGGGGGAGCCACCGTGCTCGCGTCGGGCGTCGCCCCCGGGTCGGTCGGAGCAGCAGAACCGGTGGAGCGTCAGACCCTCGGAGCGGCCAGCGCCGATCTCGGCCC
>CBDTYW010000318.1:0-3741 GCA_965364735.1 uncultured Nitriliruptoria bacterium | reverse complement strand
GCTGGCCCGTGAGGCCGCCCAGGACGCGTGGATGGCGCCCGGCGCCACCCGTGCCGAGGGCGCCGGCTCGCGCGAGCGGCTCGAGGAGCCGGACGCGATCCGGACCTGCTTCGAGCGCGACCTGGACCGGATCCAGCACTCCGCGCCGTTCCGTCGGCTCGCCGGGAAGTGCCAGGTCTTCGTCGCACCGGAGGACGACCATCTCCGAACCCGGCTCACCCACGCGATCGAGGTCGCGCAGGTCGCGGTGTCGATCGCGCGGGGGACGCGGCTCAACGAGGCGCTCACGACGGCTGCCGCGCTCGGCCACGACTGCGGTCACGGCCCCGGCGGGCACGCGTCCGAGGACGCGCTGGGCGACTTCCTCGACCGCGGCTACGACCATGCGGTCTACGGGGCCGACGTCACCCTCACCCCGCTGAACCTGTGCTGGGAGACGCTCGACGCCGTCCGCAACCACTCGTGGAAACGTCCGGCGCCGGCGACGCCGGAGGCCGAGGTCGTCGCCTGGGCGGACCGGATCGCCTACGTCTGCCATGACTGGCAGGACGCGGTCCGAGCCGGCATCGTCACCGCCGCCGACCTGCCGTCCGACGTCGCCGACGTCATCGGCACCGACAAGTCCGGGCAGCTCGGTGGCTTCATCCGCGCCATGACCGAGACGATCATCGAGACCGGCCAGGTCGGCATGCGCCGCACCGAGGCCGAGGCGCTGGCCGCGTTCCGTCGGTTCAACTTCGCCAACATCTACATGCGCCCCGCGTCGCTCGTGCAGGCCGAGAAGGTCGGCCGCGTCGTTCGGGGCGTCGTCGAGTCCTACATCGACCGCCCGGAGGACCGCCCCAACGCCACGGGTCCCTCCACGGTCCCCGGATCGCTCGAAGCGGTCGAGGCCGCAGTCCACTACGTCTCGGGCATGACCGACCGCTTCCTGCTCAAGCAGGCCGTCGACCGCCTCGGCTGGCGCGAGGCCGACCTCCCGCGGGGCGTGTGACGCTCAGTCCCTGAACTCCGGGGTGCGGCCCTCGGCGCGGGCGGCGATGGCTTCCTCGAAGTTCTTCGTGGTGACGCGGACGTAGAGCTGGGCCGTGCCCTCGGCGTCGATCGTGTTGCTCAGGCTCGTGGACTCCAGGCCCGCCCAGGCCATGCGCTTGGTCAGCTCGACGCCGATCTGGGAGTGACGCGTGATCATCCGGGCGCGCTCGATCGCGGCGGCGAGGGCGTCCTCGGCGATCAGCGAGACCAGGCCGATGCGCTCGGCCTCGGTGGCGTCGACGTCGCGGCCGGTCAGCAGGATGTCGAAGGAGCGTGAGGTGCCCACGGCGCGGGGGAGCAGGAAGCTGATCCCGAGCTCGTTCGCGGTCAGGCCGTTGTTGATCCCGGCTGCCCGGAAGTAGGCGCGCGGAGAGGCCACGCGGATGTCGGCGGCCAGCGCGAGGCAGAACCCGCCGCCGATCGCCGCACCGTCGACCGCAGCGATCACGGGCTGGCGCATGTGCCGCATCGTCGTGACGACCCGCTCGAGGGTCTCCATCGAGCGCTGCGCGATCCCGGACAGCCGAAGACCCTCGGTCTCGGGTGGCCGTCCGGGGTTGGTCAGGTCCGCCCCGGAACAGAAGGCCCCGTTGGCCCCGGTGACGACGACCGCGCGCACGGAGTTGTCGCGTCGGACCTCTTCGAGCGCTTCGACGAAGGGGACCATGACGTCGAACGCCATGGCGTTGAGACGCTCGGCCCGGTCGAGCGTGATGACCGCGACGTCGTCGCCGTCACGTGACACATGGACATGGCTCATCGATGCGACCCCTCGGCTTCGTTCCCTCCGGATGAGGCTAGGTCACGCAGATCGGATGGGCCCGTGTCGCTGTGCTGACGTAGGTTCGCTGCCGAACCAGAACCACCGAGGACTAGACCGTGCCCGAGCTTCCCATGGCTGACCGCCGCGACGTCGTGTTGCCCGCCCCGCGTGGTGACCAGGGCCCGCGTCTCGCGGCTGCGGTCGCCGCCGATGACCGCGACGCCGTCGCTGGCCTCGTCGCCAGCGACCCGCTCTTCCTCGACGGCTGGGCCGAGCTCGCCGCGCGCGGCCGAGACCCGATCGAGCGCTATGCCTACGCCCGTGTGGGCTACCACCGGGGCCTTGATGCCCTGCGCGCCAACGGCTGGGGCGGAACCGGCTACTGCCGCTGGTCGCACCCGACCAACCGTGGCTTCCTCCAGTGCCTCGCACGCCTCCAGCACGCCGCGCACGAGATCGGCGAGACCAACGAGGTCGTGCGCATCGCGGAGTTCCTCGTGCAGCTCGACCCGGACTGGGACGCTGCGAACGTCGTCGTCTGAGCGACGCTGACCGAGGAGGACGGCTGTGGCCGGGCGCATCGCACGGGCGGACATCGACCTGCTGCGCCAGAACGCCGACATCGTCGAGATCGTCGGTCAGTACACGACCCTCAAGAAGGCCGGCTCACGCTGGAAGGGGCTCTGTCCGTTCCACAACGAGAAGACGCCGTCCTTCGGCGTCCGCCACGGCTTCGGCTACAAGTGCTTCGGCTGCGACGTCAGCGGCGACGTCTTCGACTTCGTCATGGCGGTCGAGGGGCTGAGCTTCAACGAGGCCGTCGAGCTGGTGGCGCGCAGGACCGGCCACCAGCTCACCTACGAGGCGATGTCGACCGGACAGAAGCGTGCGCTGGGGGAGCGGTCCAACCTCGTGGCGCTCAACGAGGAGGCCTGCGCCTTCTACCGTCAGCAGCTGATGTCCGAGCCCGGGCAGGACGCGCGCGACTACCTGAAGGCGCGCGGCTTCGATCGCGAGGACGCTGAGCGGTTCGAGCTCGGCTGGGCGCCGAACGACTGGGAGCAGCTGTCCCGGAAGCTCCAGTCCGGGGGCGCCGGTCAGGCGGAGCTGCTCAAGGTCGGCCTGTCGGCGCAGAACAACCGCGGCGGCCTGCGCGACCGGTTCCGCGGGCGCCTGCTGTTCCCGATCCGATCCGCGACGGGGGACCTGCTGGGCTTCGGGGGACGGGTGGTGCCGGGCGTCGACTACGGCGACTTCGACCCGCCGAAGTACCTCAACACGATCGAGACGCCGCTCTACGTCAAGACGCAGGTCCTCTACGGGCTGCACCTCGCCCGTGCCCCGATGTCGCGAGAGGGGACCGTCCTCGTCTGTGAGGGCTACACCGACGTCATGGCCCTGCACCAGGCCGGCTACGAGAACTCCGTCGCGACGTGCGGGACCTCCGTCGGCCCCGAGCACCTCCGCGTCCTCAGCCGCTACGCCGACAAGGTCGTGCTGGCGTTCGACGGCGACGAGGCAGGCAGCAAGGCCGCGGAGCGCGCCTGGGAGGCCGCGCAGGCGTTCGACCTCGACCTGCGCGTCCTGGAGCTTCCGGACAGGACCGATCCCGCCGACCTCGTCCGCCAGCAGGGCGTCGAGGCCGTCGTTGAGGGCGTGACGAACGCGCTCGCGATCGTGCCCTTCCTCATCCGACGTCGGCTCTTCGAGCAGGACCTCGCGACCGAGACGGGTCGGGTCGCGGCGCTGAAGGCAGGCATCGCGTTGCTCGGGCAGGTCAAGGACGCGGACCTGCGCCGCGAGTACGCCCGCACGGAGCTCGCGACGCCGCTCGGGGTGCCCTTCAACTTCGTTGCGGACTCTGCGCGTCGCGCGGGCGTGGCGATCGACCGCCATGACGGCGTCGACGTCGGTGTGCTGATCAACCCACGCAAGACCGAGCG
>CBDTYW010000317.1:0-3761 GCA_965364735.1 uncultured Nitriliruptoria bacterium | reverse complement strand
TTGGTGATCACGCACGGGACGGTCGCGTCGTTGCGACGCACAAGCCGCTCCAGTCCCGGGAACGCGTCCATCGGGGCGGTGTGGATCTGCTCGACGCTGTCGTCGAGCTTCGTCGGATCGATGACCACGAGGTCGGCCTGCCAGCCACGCTCGATGCGTCCGATTGGCAGCTCGAGGAAGTCGGCGATCTCGCGGGTGAGGCGATGCACCGCGTGGCCGACCGACATGAAGCCGGTGTCGGTCACGCGCTTGAGCATGCGCAGCGGGAAGTTGTAGTACGCCATGTTGCGCAGGTGGGCGCCGGCGTCGGAGAACCCGATCAGCACCGCCGGGTGGGCGATGATCTGCTCGAGCACGTCGGGGCGGTCGTTGCCGACGACCGTGTACCAACGCAGGTCGTTGCCATGCTCGGCCTGCAGGTCCAGGAACGCGTCGATCGGATCGATGCCGCGTTCGCGTGCGACGTCCCCGAAGGACTTGCCAACGAGCGTCGCGTCCGGCGCTTCGAGGATCTCGGTCTCGTCGAGGTCGCGGTGATACGCGCGGTTCGGCGAGAAGCCGCCCCAGTCCTTGCGGAACCTCGCGCGGTAGGCGGGGTCGCGCATCAGCGCCTTGCGCTCGTCGGCGTCCTCGATGTGCAACGCCTCGGTGCCGGCGCCGATCTCCTCGAGCACGGGCACCTCGAGCCCGTCGACCCACAGGTCGAACGGGTTCGGCAACGACTGGAAGCGAGCGTTGCCCTTGAGCGGTCCGTTGGTGAGGTTCGCAAGCGCGCCGGCGGCACGCCAGGCGATGCGGTCGGCCTTGGCATCGAGCAGCGTCAGGAACATCGAGCGCAGCGCCGGACGTCGTCCGAAGCCGGCTGACTGCGCGAGGAACGCGACCATGTTCCACTTCGTCGAGATGTCAGGAAGCGCTTGGTAGACGGCGCCGCGATCGCGCAGGACCTTGGCGAGCGCGCGCAGCTCCGACCACGGCGCGAACACCGACGGCGTGGGTGAGGATCGGTAGCGATCGCCGTCCATCTTGTCCCACGGGAGCGTGTTGACGCTGAGCCCGAGGAAGCCGTGGTCGAGCGCGTCGTTGAGCGTCGCCGACATGGTTGCGAGCTCGGTGGCCGACGGCTTGGTCGTGCCGTCGAGCGCCTTGCCGAGCCCCATCGCGTGGGCGCGGATCGTCGAGTGCCCGACCATCGCCATGACGTTGGGCCCGAGGTCCAGGCCGCGCAGATGCGCTGCGTACTCCCCCGGCGTCTCCCACGTCTTGACCTCGCCGAAGATCCGCAGCACGTCCGGACGCGGGAGCCCCTCGACGCGGCAGAACATGTCTGCCAGGTCCTCGACCTCGCCGACGACCATCGAGAGCCCGCATGACCCGACGAGCACGCTCGTGACGCCGTGGCGTACCGATTCGACGAGACCCGGCGAAATCTCGAGCTCGGCGTCGTAGTGCGTGTGGATGTCGACGAACCCGGGCGTGACCCACATCCCGGTGGCGTCGATGACCTCGATGTCGGCGGCGCTGGCGTCGACCCCGCTGGCCCCCGGCTCGGTGATCGCGACGACGATCCCGTCACGAACGACGACGTCACCGACGCGGCCCGCGTCGCCGCTGCCGTCGAAGATGGTGCCGTTGCTGACGATCAGGGTGGTGGCCATGGCAGATCCTCGTGCTCGTGCGGGGCGCCAGCAAACCCGATGGATTGCCATCACGTCGCAGCGCGCCCGCCTCGGCGCGACGACCAGCGACGACAGCGCACGGCCATGACGGTCGCCGGGCATGTGGCGGAGCGTCAGGACATCGGTCAGGCAGGAGCCCGGCCTGCGGACGTCGAACATCCACGGTGGCACGACCGACCGGAGACCTGAGTGAACTCGACGCCAGCGACCATTCCTCCCGGCAGCGGGTCGACCGCGACCGCCGAGGGCTGGCACACCGACCCATCAGGGACACCGGGAATGCTGCGCTGGTGGGACGGCACCGCATGGACGGACCACACCTCGCCGATCCCGGCGAGCCAGCCGGTGGGGCCGAAGGGCCGCCCGATCGCGGCGCGGCGGAACCTCCGCCGATGGAACCTCGCGACGCGGATCCTGGTCGGCTTCGTCGGGTTGCTCGATCTCGCCGCCGTGCCGTTGGCGATGGGTGCCCGGTCGGCTGTGCGAAGGTTCGACGCCGGCGAGATCGATGCCGACGCGCTCATCGCCGCCGAGGACACCCTCTTCTCGTTGGGCAACGTTCGGGTCGTCATCTTCTACCTCGCCGCGACGTGCTGGGTCGTCTGGTTGTTCCAGGCCTTGGCCTACCCCTCCGCGGCGGGCCGGATGCGAGGTGATCGCGCCCGCGGATGGGCCATCGGCGGCTGGATCGTCCCGATCGCAAGCTTCACCATCCCGAAGAAGCTGCATGATCAGCTGTGGCGTCACAGCGACACCGAGGCCTACCACGCAACTCCCCCCGCGATCACCGGCTGGTGGTGGTTCGCGTTCTTGGCGATGGTGCTCTCCACCCAGGTCGTCCCCCTCATCAACCCCCAGGAGCTGGACGCGTTCGTGTTCCAGTACGCCGTGATCGCGATGTTGTCCTGCTTCGGGGTCGTCGCCGCCGTGCTCGCCATCAAGATGCTTGGCATGTTCGACGCACGCGTCGACAGATTCGCGGCGACGCAGGGGTTCCCGGAGCTGAGCTGAGCCCGCAGCAACCTCACCCGGCAGGAATGATGATCACGCCCTCGGCGGCGTTGGCCTTGCTGGCCACGAACCTCGGCCACTCGGCGGCGCCGGCGTCGAGGCCGGCCACCTCGCGCAACGTCAGCTGCTCGGTCGCGCGCGGGACGAAGGCGTGCCACGCCTGCGCGATCCGCTCTCCCACCAGCGCCTTGCCGAGGCCCATCGCGTGTGCGCGGATCGTCGAGTGCCCGACCATCGCCATGACGTTCGGCCCGAGGTCGAGCCCGCGCAGATGCGCCGCGTACTCCCCCGGCGTCTCCCAGGTCTTGACCCCACCGAAGTCGCCTCGCTCAGGATGCCAGCGTTGACGCCGCCAAGCGTCTGGCTCGACGCTCTCGTCGCACCGACTCGCCGGGGCCGATGTGTGCTCATGGCCCGGGCGGCCGCCGCGTTCACGTGGATCTTCTGGCTCCGCGCGGCCCACCAAGAGGTCTTCACGCACCCGCACCCGCGCCGGCGGTGTGCCTGGCAACATTGATCGCCGGCATCCTCGATCGTCGTGATCCGCCAGACGACCGCCAGTGTGAGCGCCTTCATCGCCGCCTGAGCGCCTGCACGCAGCGCCCCGTCGGCCGCCTCACCTACACGAAGAACTACGACACAACACGTGATGATGCCTCGTGAACGTTGCCTGACAGGGCGGTTCGTGTCACACCCCCTCCCTACGTTCGTTCCATGACCCCCCGCACCCGCACCGACGCAGCTGACCTCCCGGTCGGCGGTGCTGACGTGCGCGGGGCGGCAGCCCATTCGCAGGCAGGACGGTCTCGGGCGGGGACGCCGGCGACCTGGGCGAGGCGCGAGCACGCGCAGCTCGCGGCAGCCGTTGCGGCGGTCTCCGGGGTGCCGTTCTCGGCGGCCGACCGTGACGACGAGAAGCGCGGCAACGGTGATGCGGACGTTGAGGAGCTCGACCTCCTGCTCGCGGCGATCGACCGGCTGCAGCTGGTCGCGGCCAACACGCTGACGCGCTGCGAGGCGCGCAGGCTTCCTGGGCGCGACGGCGCGCGGGCCACGCGGGACTGGGTCACG
>CBDTYW010000316.1:0-3774 GCA_965364735.1 uncultured Nitriliruptoria bacterium | reverse complement strand
AGGTCGGCTGAGTCGATGTCCCACCGGCCCGGACGATGGTCTCGTCGTCGCCGGCCGTGGGGGCAGGCCGGCGACGACGTCCGCACGATCCGCACGCTGCGATGCCTAGGGTGCGAGCCATGGACCAACAGATGAAGCTCGACCTCGGCACGCCGAACGACGCACGGGCACGTGGATCATCGAGCGACGAGGCCACGCACGCCGCCTCGGGCGCTGGCCGGATCTCCGTCCACGCGACGACGTGGGGCCCTGCGGCGCTCGAGGTTCTCGCCGCCCGGGTCGCGGCCATCAAGGCCGACGATCCGCTGCGTCCGGTGACGGTCCTGGTCGACAGCAACGTCGCCGGCCTCGTCGCGCGACGTCATCTCGGTCGGCGCGGCAACGGGGTCGTCGGGATCTCGTTCGTCACCGCCCGACGCATCGCCGAGATGCTCGCAGCGCCGGTCCTTGCCAGCACTGGCCGGGTCCCGGCCACCACCCCGGCGCTCGCCGCTGCCGCCCGCGCCGCGCTCGCGGCAGCCCCCGGATCCTTCGAAGCCGTGGCCGCGCACCCATCCACGGTCGCGTCGCTCGTCCGGACGCATCGCGAGCTCGACGACGTCAGCGACGAAGCGCTCGATCGTCTGGTGCTGCGCGGAGGCCGCGTCGCGGACGTCGTCCGTCTGCACCGCGACATGCGCAGGCGGCTCGCAGATCGTTTCTACGACGAGGTTGACCTCGTCGAGTCGGCGATCGCCGAGCTCGCCACGAGCACCGTCCCGAACGACCTCGGAACGATCGTGCTGCACCTGCCGCAGCGCCTCACCCGCGCCACCGCCGACCTCCTCGTCGCCCTCGCTGGCCGCAACCCGCTGGAGATCGTCCTCGGGCTCGCCGGCCACGACGACGCCGACCGCACACCTCGCCGGTCCCTTGCAAGGCTCGGCGTCGACGTCCCCACCGAGGTCGCGCAGCCGCCCGCGCCACACCAGTCGTTCGTCTCGGTCTCCGATCAGCGGGAAGAAGCGGCCGCCGCAGCCGCCGCCGTCCGCAACGCAATCGCCGCCGGGGTCGCACCGGATCGAATCGCCGTGCTCCACCCGAGCACCGGACCGCTCGGCCGCCTGATCGTCGAACACCTGGCCGAGGTCGGGATCACCCACCACGGCGTCGACCCGCGCCCCGTCACCGCCCGCCGATCAGCCCGCTGGCTGCTCGCGCTGCTCGACGAGGCCGATGACAACCGTCGACGTCGTCCGAATGTCGTCGATCTCATCGCGCCCACGATCCCGGGTCGGAGCGTCGTCGCGCGGCTCGCACGCGTCACGCGCAGGGCCGGCGTCGTCGCGGGGCGCCAACAGTGGGAGGACCGGCTCGCGGTGCGCCGCGAAGAGCTCGTCGCCCAGGAACGCAGCACCGCGTCGATCGACCGAGCCATCGACGTCGGCGGAGACCTGCACGACACGCTCGACGCCCTGCGCGCTGCGACCAGCTGGTCGAAGCTGGCGGAGCAGTGCCTCGAAGCGCTCGCGTTCTGGCTCGGATTCGCCGACCACGCCGCAGTCCGCGACAGCTCGGAGGCCGACGCGGACATCCGGCTGCAGACCGCGCTGGTGCGGCTCATCACGCTCGACGCCATCGAGCCCGCCTGTGACCTTCCGACCTTCACCGCGACGTTGCGCGCCGAGCTCGAAGGCGCATCGACCTCGATCGGGCAGCACGGCGTCGGCGTCCACGTCGGCCCCCTCCAGGACGCCCCCGGCCTGTCGGTCGACCGGATCGTGCTGACGGGGCTCGTCGAAGGCGTCCTGCCGTCACCGCCCACGGAGGACTCGCTCCTGCTCGACGACGAGCGCGGCGACGTCGTCGATGAGCTGCCGGCCCGCCGTGAACGGGTCGGCGACCAGCACCGCGCGCTCGAGATCGCGCTCGCATCGGCCCCCGAGGCCACGCTCGTCATCGCCCGCGGCGACGCCCGCAGCAACGCCGAGCGGCACCCGTCGCGCTGGATCGCGACCGCGCTCGAGGCAGCGACGCAGGCCGGCGACACAGAGCACTGGCCGTCGTTCGCGCATCGCGCCACCCGAGACGCTGCACCGCTGCGGCCGCGCGACGCCCGACTGCGTGGCCTCGCCACGGCAGCAGCATCCGGGAGCCGGCTCGCCGGGCTCCCACACGCGCAGCTCACCACGCCGCTGGTGCGCGGCATCGGGCTCGTCGAGGGCCGGACCCAGCCCGCCTTCTCCCGGTTCGACGGCAACCTCGCAACCCACGTCGGGCTGCTTCCGGCCGTCGTGGGCCCGGAGCATCCGATCAGCTCCAGCCACCTGCAGGGCCTGTTCGCCTGCCCTCACGCGACGTTCGTGCAGCGCATCCTCAAGGTCTCGGAGGTCGAGGAGCCTGAGGACGTGATCGACCTCCCGGCCATGCACTTCGGCAGCATCGTCCACGAGATCCTCGAGCACTGGCTCCTCGCCCGCATCGACGAGGGTCCTCCTGCGCCCGACCGGCCATGGAACGACGCCGCGCGGCGACACCTCGCCCACGTCACCGCGACGGTCTGCGACGACTGGGAGCGCCGCGGCATGACCGGCCACGGTCTGTTCTGGAACCGCAAGCGCGACGAGATCCGGCTGCTGCTCGAGACGTTCGTGCACTTCGACGACGTACGCCGTCGCACCCTCGGGCTGACCCCGACCCATGCCGAGCTCGCCTTCGGCATGCCCGGCCGCGACGGCCTCGGCCTGCCCGCAGCACCGCTGGTCCTGCCCGACGGCCGCACGCTCTACCTCAAGGGCGCCGTCGACCGCGTCGACCACGACGCCGACGGCGTCGCGCATGTCATCGACTACAAGACCGGCCGACCGTTCCAGGTCTCCGAGGACGACCCGGTCAGCGGGGGAGGCGCCCTGCAGCTCGTCGCCTATGCGCTCGGCGTCGGGGGCGGGATCGGCACCCGCTCGGACTACTGGTTCACGTCCACCCAGGGCGGGTTCCTCACCTCCGGATACGCGGTGTCCGCAGACATCCTCGACACGTTCCGCCTCGTCGTCGGGGCGCTCGTCGACGTCTGGGAGTCCGGCGCGTTCGTCGCGCACCCCGCCGAGCCCGACGCCTGGAAGCCGTGGACCCCATGCGCCGACTGCGACCCGGATGCGCTCGGCACCGGCGAGATCCACCGCCGCTGGACCACGCTGTCGAGCCGCCCGGAGCTCCGCCACGTCCTGCGCCTGCTCGCCCCGGAACGAGCGCTGCAGCTCGACGGTGAGATGCCCGCATGACCACGAACATCACCGACATCCCGCTGGTCGACGCGCCCGCCCGCGACCGGATCCGCGATGCCCACGACGCGACGCTGTTCGTCGAGGCCGGCGCCGGCACCGGCAAGACCACCGCGCTCGTCGGACGCATCGTCGCGCTGGTCCTGCGCGGGCGTCCCCTCGACCGCATCGCCGCGATCACCTTCACGGAGAAGGCTGCCGCGGAGCTGCGTGAGCGGACCCGTTCCGAGCTCGAACGTGTCGCAGCCGAGACCGACGACGACGAGGTCCGCCGCCGCTGCATCACCGCCCGCGACGCGATCGACGTCGCGGCGATCGGCACCCTGCACGGCTTCGCGCGACGGCTCCTGCGCGAGCGTGCGATCGAGGCCGGCCTGCCGCCCAACCTCGACGTCCTCGACGAGGTCGCGTCCGAGATCGCGTTCGACCGACGCTGGGACGCCACCTGCGTCAAGCTCCTCGACGACCCCGCGCTCGGCCCGCTGTTGCTCGTCGCGGACGCGCTCGGCCTGCC
>CBDTYW010000315.1:0-3795 GCA_965364735.1 uncultured Nitriliruptoria bacterium | reverse complement strand
CGCCCTCGTCGCGATCGGCAACGTCGTCGACGGGTCGGCGTGGTCGAACATCGCGGTGCCGCAGGCGATCGAGTCGCTGCCGTCGCAGCGCGACCGGGCCTTCGCGGCCCACCTCGCGCACGGGGTGATCCGCCACAAGGGCACGCTCGACTGGGCCCTCGGCCACGCCCTGAGCCGACCGATCGGCCACGTCGAGAACAAGCTCGCCAACATCCTCCGGCTCGGCGCGCTCCAGCTCGTCCTCCCCGGCGGAGTCGCCCCTCACGCCGCGATCTCGACCAGCGTGGACCTGGCCCGTGAGGTCGTCCCGGCGGAGCGGGCGAAGGGGGCGTCGGGCTTCGTGAACGGTGCGCTTCGCGGACTCCAGCGCAAGCTCGACACGCTCCCGTGGCCGAGCGCCGCGTCGGACCCGGTCCAGCACCTGGTCCTGCGGACCGCGCACCCGCGCTGGATCGTCGAGGAGCTGCTCGCGCGCTTCGACGTCGATCGTGTCCGGGCGATCCTCGCCGCGGACAACGCTGCGCCCGGGGTGACGCTGCGGGCGGTCGGGGACCGCGACGTGCTGGCCGCCGAGCTGCGCGAGCTCGGTCTCGACGTCACGCCGACGGCAGGGGCAGCCCAGGGGCTCCGCGTCCCCGGCGCCGATCCCCGCGTGCTCGCCGCCGTGCAGGAGGGCCGAGCCCAGGTCCAGGACGAAGCCTCGATGCTGGTGGTCGAAGCCGCGGGTGTCGAACCCGGCAGCCGGGTGCTGGACCTCTGCGCCGGACCCGGCGGCAAGACCTCCCACCTGGCGGCGCTCGCAGGCCCGGAGGGGCAGGTCGTTGCGGTGGAGAAGAAGTCCGGACGGGCGCGGATGGTGCGCGAGGCCGTTGCGCGCGGAGGATTCGAGGTCGACGTCATCGTCGGGGACGGCACCGACCCCCGCGTCCTCGGCGACCGCGAGCCCGGCTTCGACGTCGTGGTCGTCGACGCGCCGTGCTCGGGGCTCGGAACCGGACGTCGGCGCCCTGAGGTGCGCTGGCGCCGGACGCCAGAGGACGTCGCCGCGCTGCACGAGATCCAGCTGGGGTTGGTGTTGTCCGGCGCGAAGCACGTGCGCCCGGGAGGACGGCTCGTCTACAGCGCCTGCACCTGGACGGCTGCGGAGACGGACGGGATCGCTGACCTCGTCGACGAGATGACCGGGGACGGGCAGATGATCCGCAGCCCCGGCATGCCGCGCCTCGAGGCCGGCCCGCGCCGTCAGCTCTGGCCCGACAGCGACGACACGGACGGCATGTACGTGGCCAGCTGGACGCGACCGGTCTGATCCGTCCGGGTCCCGGTGACCCGTCGCGGACACGGTTCACGTCGTGCGCCGGTTGACCGGGTGGGAGAAGAGGTTCGGGCTAGTCTGGTCCAACGACCTCCCCTGACCATCGTGATCGCCACCATGTCCCACGATCTCGTCCTCTCGCCGTCGATCCTGTCCGCGGACTTCGCGCGGCTGGCCGACGAGATCGACGTGGTCGCCGATCACGTGGGGTGGCTGCACGTCGACGTCATGGACGCGCACTACGTCCCGAACCTCACGATCGGGCCGCCGGTCATCAAGGCGCTGCGCGGCGCCACGGACCTCCCGTTCGACACGCACCTGATGATCTCGGAGCCCCGTCGCTGGGCCGAGGACTTCGTCGCGGCAGGCTCCACGTCGCTGACGTTTCACCCGAGCACGGACGACGAGCCGCTCGGCCTGATCCGGCACATCCGTTCGCTCGGCGTCGACGTGGGCATCGCGATCCGTCCGTCGGAGGATCTCGATGACTTCCTCGGTCTTCTGCCGCACGTCGACCTCGTGCTCGCGATGACCGTCGAGCCCGGCTTCGGCGGGCAGGCCTTCATGTCCAGCGTCCTGCCGAAGATCGCTGAGCTCGACCGTCTGCGCCGCACGAACGGGTGGACGTGGCGTCTCGAGGTCGACGGTGGCGTGGCTCCCGACACCGTCGCAGCCTGCGCCGAGGCCGGCGCCGACACGTTCGTCGCCGGGTCCGCGGTGTTCGGCAAAGAGGACCGGATCGCGGCGATCACGACCATCATGGATCGTGCTGCCGAGGGTCGCTCGCGTCAGGTCCTGTCGATCGAGGAGTCGGAGCGCCACGAAGCGGGGCGGCAGACCACGTGAGCATCCTCGGAAGCGGTGACGGGGAGCTCGTCCTGGTCGTCGATGATGACCCGGACATCCGGACGTTCCTCGAGGTCACGCTGACCCTGCACAACTTCCGTGTCGTCCTCGGCGAGAACGGCGAGGAAGCGCTCGAGCTGGCGGTCAAGTACAGCCCGGCGATCATCCTGATGGACGTGATGATGCCGCGCAAGGACGGTCTCGAGGCGCTCAACGAGCTCCGGGAGGACGGGCGGATCAGCCACCTCCCGGTCATCATGCTGACGGCCAAGGCCCAGGCGATCGACAAGATCGAGGGCTTCTCGTCCGGTGCCGACGACTACGTCACGAAGCCCTTCGACCCGCGCGAGCTGCTCGCCCGGATCCGTGCGACGCTGCGGCGCGCCCGGGAGATGCGCAGCGTCTCGTCGCTCACGGGGCTGCCCGGCAACCCGCGGATCGAGAAGGAGATCGCTCGGCGCGTCGACCAGGGGACGATCTTCGCGCTGCTGTACGCGGACCTGAACCAGTTCAAGGGCTACAACGACCACTACGGGTTCCTCCGCGGCGATGAGGTCCTGACGGCCGCGGCCCGGCTCGCGCTCCAGGTCGCTGGGGACGTCGGTGACGGGCGCACGTTCGTCGGGCACGTGGGCGGCGACGACTTCGTCATGCTCACCGCGATCGAGCAGTACGAGAACGTCGTCGACGAGTACTGCCGTCGGTTCGACGCGATCGCGCCGACGTTCTACGACGACGAGGACCGCGAGCGAGGGTTCATCGACACGGTCGACCGTCAGGGCAACCCCGTGTCGCTGCCGCTGATGAGCGTCTCGATCGGTGTCGCCCACAACCGCGACCGCGGCTTCGCGCACCACGGCGAGCCGGTGTCCATCGCGACGGAGATGAAGTCGTTCGCGAAGAACGCGAACACCGGGCCGTCGAACTGGGCGGTCGACCGTCGTCACAAGGAGGTGCCGGAGAAGGCGCCGTCCGCTGACGTCGAGCCGGACGACGCGCAGCCGCAGGCCCCCGTCGGGTCATGAGTCCCGGAGCCGGCCATGCGGCGCGCGCGCTGCGTCTGGCTGCCAACGGCCGTGCGCTCGCGAGCCCGAACCCGTCGGTGGGATGCGTGCTCGTGCGTGACGGCGTCGTCGTCGGCGAGGGCTGGACGCGGCCCGCGGGTGGGGCGCACGCGGAGATCGTCGCGCTGGCTGCTGCGGGGGAAGGCGCTCGCGGTGCCATCGCGTACGTGACCCTCGAGCCATGCGACCACGTCGGCCGGACCGGACCGTGCAGCCTCGCGCTGATCGAGGCCGGCGTGGCGGGTGTCGTGGTCGGGGCGCTGGATCCGCACGAGGCGGCGAGCGGCGGGGCACGTCGGCTGCGCGAGGCCGGCATCGCGGTGTCCACCAGCGAGCTCGGCATGTGGGCGCGCGAGGCCCACGCGCCCTTCCTCGTCTCCGCCGCGACCGGCCGGCCCCATCTGACCCTGAAGCTGGCGCACACGACGTCGGGGGGCGTCGTTGCGGACGAGGGGCGCTGGATCACCGGGGCGGCGGCGCGCCGGAGGGTCTACGCGCAGCGCCGCGCGGTGGACGCGGTGCTCGTCAGCTCGGCGAGCACCATCGACGCCCTGGCCTCCAGCGTGCCCG
>CBDTYW010000314.1:0-3931 GCA_965364735.1 uncultured Nitriliruptoria bacterium | reverse complement strand
CATGTCGCCCAGCCTAGCCCGCAAACCCGAACTGATGTTCGACACAAGGGAATCTGTGGACAACTTTGCACGCGACCGCGGACACGTCGTGTCCAGCGTCAGCGCCAGGAGATCCAGGCGCCGTGGTGGTCGGATCGGCCGAGGCCGACGACCGTTCGCGCGGCGCCGACGTGGCGGCTCGCGACGAGGGCGGATGCCTCGTCGCCGACGATTCCGAGCAGCGCCTCCTCGTCGGCGGTCAGCGGGATGACCCGATCGGTCTCGAGCCCGACCCGCCCGATCTCGCGTCGGCGAGAGAGCTCGGTGAGCAGGTCCTCGAACTCGAGCCGCTGCGCAGCATCGAGGTAGTAGAGGACGAGGGAGTGCGTCAGCACAACGAGGAGGTCTTCGGGTGCTGCGGCGACTGCGGCCGGCACCGTGTCGAACAGGTCGCCCTTCAGCACCGTGTGCGGGGCGGCGCGGACCGCGTCCCGCGCGGCGACGAAGCGTTCGTGGCGGGCGTGCTGGTCCGGCCAGATGCAGGCACGCGTCCAGTCCGCCGCGACGTCATCAGTCAGGTCAACGGGATCGCGGTCGAGCCCGAGGCGCCAGCCGATCGTGACCGAACCGAGGTCCGGCACGATGTCGCCGCGCAGCTCGCACTCCAGACGAAGCGGGGAGTCGGCCGGACCGACCGTGCCATGGATGCCGTGATCGATCCGGGCGCGATCGAGGTGCAGGTTCACCCCTCCCGAGGTGCCGACGTCGATCAGCGCCACCGGGCGGTCCCGTGCCACGGCGCGGATCCCGAGGCGCAGCACTGCAGCGCGGCCGATCTCGTTGGTCTGGGTGGTGCGTGTGCGCAGCAGCCCGAGGATCTCCTCGTGGCTGCGCAGGAAGCTGCCGAGCGCGCGGCCGAGGTCAGGGTCGTCGACGAGGCGTGATCCCCCGACGGTCGGGAACCAGCCAGCGAGCTCGTGCCCGCTCGCATCGGGGGAGCGCAGCATGAGGAAGTGCACTGCGGCGAGGATCACGTTCGGGATCCTCTGGCGCTCGTCCGGCACGTGGTTGAGCAGCCCGAGCAGCTCGTCGTCGGCTGCGAGCAGACGCGCCATCGCGGAGGTCAGCGGGGAGCGTCCGGCCGCCGCGTCGACGTAGGCGAGCACACGCCGTCGGAGGCGTTCGAGGTCGGTCGGCACGTCCAAGGTGAAGCCGATCAGACGACGGCGGGCGTGCCCGCTCCGTTGAGCCGACGGTTGACGTAGAACGCGAACGCGAATCCGACGATCAACATCCACGCGCCGTACAGGCCGGGGACGATCGCCAGGTCATCGTTCTCGAGGATCGAGAGCGCCACGGTGATCGCGAGCGTGCCGTTCTGGATGCCGGCCTCGACCGCCACGGTGGCGGACATGCGGAAGTCCAGCTTCGCGAGCTTCGACAGCGCGAGCCCGGTCCCCATCGCGAGGAGGTTGAGCAGCACGATGACGGGGCCGAGCGCGGCGGCCTGCTCGCCGATGAGCTCGAGGTTCGCGGCGACGACGCCGATGACGAGCACGGCCATGAGCCCTCCGGCGAACCGCTTCGCCGGCTGCTCCATCCGCTGGGCGAACTCGGGGCTGCGGTGGCGGATCACCATGCCGATGCCGAGCGGCAGGATCGTGAGGCCGATCAGCTGGACCGTCGTCTGCACGACCGGCAGCGCCACGGTCTCGCTGCCGTCGGTGAACGTCGAGAACCCGAGGCGGAGCAAGAGCGGCAGCGTGATGAACACCGCCGTGTTCGAGATGGCGGTGAGCGTGACGGAGAGGGCGCGGTCGGCGTCGGCGAGGTGGATGATCAGGTTCGACATCGTCCCGCCGGGGCACGCCCCGAGAAGCACGACGCCGACGGCGAAGATCGGCTCGAGATCGAACGCTGCTGCCACCGAGAAGGCGATCACGGGCAGCAGGATCATCTGGCACACGAGCCCGACCGCCACGGCCTTGGGCGTCTCGAGGACGCGGTGGAAGTCGGCGACCGTCAGCGCCATCCCCATGGCCACCATGATGACGGCGATGGCGATCGGCAGGCCGATCGTTACGGCGGGGCCACCCTCCACTGAAGACTCCATCGTGTTCGTCGGCCGACGGTCATGAACCTAGGTGACGCGCGGAGCCGGGGCTGACCGTCAGGATGTGAGACGTTGTGTCTCGGAGTGCTAGCGTCCGCGCGAACTCTTCAGCAGGGGCATGCATGGACATGGCAGAGCGACGTTTCGAGCGGACCGTCGCGGCGTTGATCGTCGCGATCACGTTGCTGGTGACGATGGGCTGCGTGAAGCTCGCGACCCAGCTGCGCCCGATCGATCAGTCCCAGGCCGTGTACGCACCGAGCCTGCCGGAGCTGACGGCCCAGCAGGAGATCGGGCAGCGCTTCGGCGACGACTCGACCGTGATCACCCAGGTGCTGATCACGAACGTCGACGCGGATGGGGTGACCAGCCCGATCCTGTCAGCGGCGGGGCTGCAGGCCGTGGCCGAGGTCGAGGAGATCCTCCGGGCAGAGCTCGGCGACGTGCTCGTCTCGAGCGACGGCCGTCCGCCGATCTTCAGCTTCGCGAGCCCGGTCCAGCAGGCGGCCGCCGTTGCTGGCGTCGACCTCGACACCGCGACCGACGCACAGATCCAGTCGCTCTTCGCCGCGACGATCGCGCGTGCGCCTGCCGAGACCGCGGACCTCTTCCGCGCGCTGGTGTCGGACCAGGATCCCGTGAACGGCGCGACCGGTCTGCTCCTCGCGACGCTCGACGCCTCGGCGTACACGGACGCTGAGGACCCGCAGGTCGCACGCTCGGCAGATCAGCAGGGTTTCGCGACCGCGCTCAGGGCGGCCGACCTCGACCTCGAGGTCCTGCCCTTCTCGTTCGCCCTCCTGCAGAGCGACGACGGCACCTTCGCGGCGGAGGTCGGCATGCTGTTCGGCGGGACGATCCTCGTCGTGATGCTCGTGCTGGCCTCGGTCATGCGGGCACGCAAGGGCCCCAGCCTCGGCCGAGGTGCCGCGATCCGACGGACCGCCGCCGACGTGGCCCTGGGCCTCGGCGTGGTCGTGCTGGCGAACATCTGGGTGACCGGGATGCAGGTCGCGATCGGGCCCGACGGGCTCGGCATCGTGCAGGCGCCGACGCCGCCCGGCCAGCTCGTGTCGATCCTGCTGATCGCGCTCGGCGTCGACTACTCGATCCACTTCCAGGGCCGCTACCGCGACGAGCTCGGCGCCGGGGAGTCGCCGGGCGCCGCCGTGCAGACCGCCTTCTCGAGCGTGGGCCTCGCGCTGCTGATGGGAGCGGTCACCACGGCGATCGGCTTCCTGACGAACGTGACCTCCCCGATCCCGGCGATCCGCGACCTCGGCATCCTCGCCGCGATCGGGCTGGTCTCGGCGTTCATCATCACCACGACGTTCCTGCCGGCGGTCCGGGTGCTGCTGGACCTGAGAGCCGAGCGCAAGGGTCGGCTCGCCAGGGTCGAGGTCGCGAACGGCGAGTCGAGCGTGCTCCCGCGCATCGCCAACGTCCTGGCGCGGCCCGGGCTGAAGCGCCCCGTCGCGGTGATGGTCGCCGGTCTCGTCGTCACCGGCGCGGCGACCGCCGCTGCCACCGGCATCTCGACCGAGTTCTCGGTCTCCGCGTTCCTGCCCGAGGGCTCGGACCTCGCGGTGGCGTGGGAGCGGATCAACGACGGGTTCGCCGGCGGTCTCGGCGAGCAGACCAACGTGTTGATCCGTGGTGACGATCTCGCGACCGAGCCGGTGCACAACGCGCAGGTCGCCGCGCTCGACGCGTTCGTCGGGGTGGACGGGGTGATCTCCCAGGGCGGTCAGGTCGTCGGTGACTCGGTGCCGGGCGCGATCCGCGCCGCGGTCGCGCTGGCGGTGCGGCACGGCGAGCTGGGCAAGGACACGCCGGTGG
>CBDTYW010000313.1:0-3938 GCA_965364735.1 uncultured Nitriliruptoria bacterium | reverse complement strand
GAGGACCCCGCGCTGTTGGATCCGAGCTGAAGCGGCGTCTCGCTGCTGCACGATGGACCCGCTGCCCACCAGTTTCTTGAAATCCACGTCCGGGCAGTGTCGGTGACCTTCGACGGCAGCCGCTGGCGGGCCGACGCCAATGAGGACGTCGAGGCCTACGGCGAAAGACGCGTCCGGGACCGCTTCACGTCGCAGACGCTGGAGCGTTACTGGCGTGGCGGTCGTCGACGTCGGGCCGGGACGGCGAAGGCTCTGGCCGACGGATCAGGAGCCTGCGCCTGGCGCTCGCAGATGCCGACGAGCTGCGCGACCGAGCGACGCAGATCCCGGCTGATCATCTTCTCGGCGAGCGTCCCGTTGCCGATCAGCGTCAGGAATCTCCCCGGTAGCTCGTACTCGAGCTCGACCAGCATGTTCGTGCGGTTGTCCCAGTCCGAGAACCGATACCAGAGCTTGGCCTCGCCACCCCCGTCGGCCGAGCCGTGGAACAGGATGCGGTTGTTGGCCTTCACGTCCTCGACGACCCACCGCGTGGTAAGCGTGCGGCCCGCGATCTTGAGATCGCCCGTGAAGCTCGCCCCGACGTGGTCGAGCCGGTCATCGGCGGTGCCCAGATGGCTGAGCAGTGTGAGCCAGTTCGACAGCTGATCCGGCCGGATCACGTACTCGAACAGGGTCTCCGGGTGCGTGTCTGCTTCTCGGTTGAACTTGACGTATCCCATGGCGTTGCCCCTCGCTTGCCACCCTCCAGCCTACGCCCGTTTCGTCCGTCCATGTGGCGGAGGTTTGTGTGCCGCCCTGTTCGGTGGTCACCTGTGGGTGTCCGGCCCGTGCACGCCACAGATGAACGAGATCCAACGATGTCCGAGGACCTGCGAACCCGCTCACGCGACGTCACCGAAGGGTTCGAGCGCGCGCCCGCGCGCGCGATGCTCCGCGCGGTCGGCATGGGCGAAGACGACTTCACCAAGGCCCAGGTCGCGGTGGTCTCGTCGTGGAACGAGGTCACGCCGTGCAACCTGCCGCTCGACCGGCTGGCCAAGCAGGCGAAGCTGGGCGTGCGTGACGCCGGCGGATTCCCGCTCGAGTTCGTCACCATCGCCGTGTCCGACGGCATCTCGATGGGCACCGAGGGCATGCACGCATCGCTGGTCTCGCGTGAGGTGATCGCGGACTCCGTCGAGGTCGTGATGCACGCCGAGCGGCTCGACGCGATGGTCACCTTCGCCGGCTGCGACAAGTCGCTGCCCGGCATGGTCATGGCCGCCGCTCGCCTCGACGTGCCGACGGTCTTCCTCTACGGCGGCTCGATCCTCCCGGGACGGCTGCACGGCAAGGACATCACGATCCAGGACGCCTTCGAGGCGGTCGGTGCCGTGGGCGCGGGGACGATGACCGAGAGCGAGCTGCTCGAGATCGAGCGCAACGCCTGCCCCGGTGAGGGTTCCTGCGGCGGCATGTTCACCGCCAACACGATGTCGTCCGCGATCGAGGCCCTGGGTCTCGCGCTCCCCGGCTCCGCGTCGCCGTCCGCACCGGACCCGCGCCGCGACGAGTTCGCCCGCCAGTCCGGCGAGGCCGTGCTCAACCTGATCCGCAAGGGCATCACCGCCCGTGACATCATCACCCGCAAGTCGCTCGAGAACGCGACGGCCGTGGTCATGGCGCTCGGCGGCTCGACCAACGCCGCGCTGCACCTGCTCGCGATCGCGCGCGAGGCGGAGATCGAGTTCACGCTCGAGGACTTCGACGCCGTCGGCCGCAAGGTCCCGCACATCGGCGACACCAAGCCCGCCGGCAAGTACGTCATGAACGACATCGACAAGGTCGGTGGCATCCCCGTCATCATGAAGGTGCTGCTCGACGCCGGGCTCATCCACGGCGACTGCATGACCGTCACCGGCAAGACCGTCGCCGAGAACCTCGCCGAGATCAACCCGCCGGCTCCGGACGGCGAGATCATCCGCACGCTCGACAACCCGCTCCACGCCGACGGCGGCCTCGCTGCGCTGTTTGGCTCGCTCGCCCCCGAGGGCGCGGTCGTGAAGATCGCCGGCATCCCCGCCGAGCAGCTCACGTTCTCCGGACCGGCCCGCGTGTTCGACGGCGAGAACGGCGCGATGGAGGCCGTGCTCACCGGCCAGATCAACGACGGTGAGGTCATCGTCATCCGATACGAAGGCCCCAAGGGCGGCCCGGGCATGCGCGAGATGCTCGCGGTGACCTCCGCAGTCAAGGGCGCAGGGCTCGGCTCGACGGTGGCGCTGCTCACCGACGGCCGCTTCTCCGGCGCGACCCACGGGTTCTCGATCGGCCACGTCGCGCCAGAGGCCGTCGACGGCGGCCCGATCGCGTTCGTCCGCGACGGCGACATCATCTCGATCGACTGCCACGCGCGGTCCATCGAGCTCGAAGTCTCGCAAGAGGTCCTCGCCGAGCGTCGCGTTGGCTGGGAGCCCAAGCCGCCCAAGTACACGCGCGGGGTGCTCGCGAAGTACGCCAAGACGGTGTCTTCGGCCTCCGTCGGCGCAACGACGTCCTGCTGACATGAACCTCAACGAGCTGCGTTTCATGTGTCAGGAAGCCGCGATCAAGCTCGTGGCCGACCAGCCACGCCCGATCCCGCCGACGGTCGTGCTGCCCGGGTCGCCCAAGTCACGGCTGATGACGCTCCGGGACTTCCCCGAGGACGACGAGGCACGTCACGCCGTCCTTGCCGAGCTCGCGCTCGACGAGATCACCGCAGGTGGGGTCCCCGCGTGGGGCTTCGTCGCCGAGGCCGACGCGGCCGACGGCACGCCGATCGTGGTGGCCGTGTACGGGGCACGCAAGCACGCACCGGAGATCACCGCGTCGACGATCGACGCGGACGACGGCCACCTCATCGAGTTCGTCGAAGCCGAGGTGCTCGACCCGACGGCCATGCCGTTCCTCCACCCGCTGCAGCACGCCGTCGACGCCTTGCCCGCAGTCGAGGAGGCGCCGAAACCAACGGACTCCTCCGGGGGCTTCGGGGCGGGGCTCCCGATCATCAGCTGAGCTGGGATCTGCACCTTGATCGCGGGCTCACGTCGAGCACGCGCTCACTGTTCGAACGCCGCGCTGCCGACTCGCAGGCGGCTCCGACGGCACCAACACGGCGACCGGAACGCCATGTCGGGTGATCGTCACGCGCTCCCCGAGCGCAACCCGGTCCAACAGCTTCGTGAGCTGCGTCTCAACCTCTTGCGCTCCCACGTCCACGGCGCGCCGGCCGAGTGCGTCAGCCGGCGAGCCAGCCGACGAAGACGTTGTCGAAGCGCAGGTCGCCCGTCACGGTGACCTCGTTGCCATTCTCGTCGCGGAAGACCAGGTCAGACGCGGTGAGGTCGACGAAGCCGGTGTCACCGGCGTTCGGGTCCTCGTGGGGGCGGACGGTCGCGACGAGCGTTCCCGCGGTCGCCGTGCCTTCGCTGGTGACGATCGGCTCGCGCTCGACGACATCGTTGCAGGCGAGGTTCGAGATGAACTGGCCGAACTGCAGCCGCACCGTCACCTGGGCGTCGTCGACGGTGGCCGTGTGCTCTCCGGCTCCGGCGTCGAGCAGCTGGCTCCAGTCGACGCTGAGCACGGCCTCGCTCTGGCCCTGCTGCGCGACGGCGTAGAGGTAGGTGTTGCCGCAGCCGGACTTGTCCTGGAACTGGTCTGCTGTCAGCGCAGAGACCTCCGGTGACGAGCCTCCGCATGCGGAGGTGAGCAGACCGATCGTCAGGGCGACGACGGCGGCGGGGCGACGGAGTGATGGCATGGTGCGATTGCGCCTTGGACGGTGGTGCAGATCAGACGCCGGATCACGCCGATCGGTTGCAGCAGATCCGGATCAGTCCTGCTCGGCAGGGCGCGGCCGTGTTCGGGCGAGCGCGGCGGCGGTCGCGGCGAGCGCCAGGCTCGCGGTGACG
>CBDTYW010000312.1:0-3997 GCA_965364735.1 uncultured Nitriliruptoria bacterium | reverse complement strand
AGACGCTCAGCCTGCGGTTCTTCGACCAGCGCCCCGTGGGCGACACGATGTCGCGCACCACCAACGACGTGCAGGCCGTCGAGCAGCTGCTCAACCAGAACCTCATCAACGTCGCCCGGTCGGCCGTGACCCTCGTCGGCGTCATCGGCATCATGATCGTCCTCGACTGGCGGCTGACGATCGCCGCCCTCGTGCCGATGCCGCTGATCTTCAAGGCCGTCGCGGTCGTCGGTCGTCGGTCGCGTCCGCTCTTCGGCGCCTACCAGCGCGACCTCGGCCGCATGACGTCGGTCGCCGAGGAACAGATCACCGGCCAGCGGGTGATCGTCGCGTTCGACCGGCACGCCGCCGCCCGCGACGAGTTCCAGGCGGCAAACGAGGCCGTCGCCACGACCGGCATCCGGGCCCAGTCGCTCACGGTGCTGCTCTTCCCGCTGACCTTCTCGTTCGCGAACCTCTCCACGGCGATGGTGGTCGGCGTGGGCGGCATCCTCGCCGTCGGCGCCCCGGACAGCGTCTCGGTCGGACTGATCGCCGCGTTCATCACGTACGCGCAGCGGCTCGGCCAGCCCCTCTCGACCCTGGGACAGTCCGCGACGGCCATCGCGACCGCGAGCGCCGGCGCCGACCGGATCTTCCAGGTCATCGACGAGCGACCGACCGTCGCCGACGCCCCGGACGCCCCGGACATGCCAGAGATCGTCGGCGACGTGGTCTTCCGCGACGTGACGTTCTCCTACGACGGCGTCACGCCGATCCTGCGCGACGTGGACCTGCATGCTCGCCCCGGTGAGATCATCGGGCTCGTCGGACCGACGGGCGCGGGCAAGACCACGATCATCAACGTGCTCACGCGGTTCTACGACATCACCGGCGGCACGGTGACGATCGACGGGATCGACATCCGGGATGTCCGTCAGGACTCCCTGCGCAAGCAGACCGGGATCGTCCTGCAGGACACCTTCCTGTTCTCCGAGAACGTGCGCGAGAACATCCGGTTCGGCCGGACCGACGCCACCGACGAGGACGTCGAGGCCGCCGCGCGCATGGCCAACGCCGACCGGTTCATCCGACGACTCCCGAACGGCTACGACACCCTGCTGAGCGAGGGTGCGACGAACCTCTCGCTCGGCCAGCGTCAGCTCCTCGCGATCGCCCGAACGATCCTCAGCGACCCTCGCATCCTGATCCTCGACGAGGCGACGTCGTCGGTCGACACTCGCACCGAGGCCGCGATCCAGCAGGCGCTGCTGCGGCTCATGGAGGGCCGGACGAGCTTCGTCATCGCCCACCGGCTGTCGACCATCCAGGATGCGGACCAGATCCTCGTGGTCGACGCCGGCCAGATCGTGGAGCGGGGCGACCACGCGGGGCTCCTCGAGCAACAGGGCCTCTACGCCGAGATGTACCGCGCCCAGTTCCGCGATCAGCTGCCGTCGAGCTGACGACCACTACCGTGGCCCGCTCGCCGCGAGGAGACGCCGACATCACGACCTCACCGATCATCTACCGCGTCGACCTCAGCCTGCGCGTCCAGCACCTCGTCCGCGTCACGGTCACCGTGCCCGCTGACGTCGCGCCCGGCGCGCGGCTCGAGCTCGCTCGCTGGACGCCCGGCTCCTACGTCATCCGCGACTACGTCCACCACGTCCAGCAGGTGGAGGCCGTCGACGCGAAGGGTCGACCCGTCACGGTCACGCCCGATCGGATCTCCGTCTGGTCGCTGCCCGACGACGTGGACGGACCGGTCGAGGTGATGTTCGAGATCTACGGCAACGACCTGACGGTGCGGACCAACCACATCGATGACCACCACGCCCTGATCATCCCCGCCGCGACGTTCCCGCGGATCGCCGGCACCGAGGACCGGCCACACCACGTCGTGCTTCCGGCTGCTCAGGGCGAGCGTGCGTGGTCGCTCCTGCCCGACGGTGACGCGCCGGACACGTTCGTCGCGGACGACTGGCTCCATCTCGTCGACAGCGCCTTCGAGGTCGGAGACTTCCCCTTCATCGAGTTCACGGCCAGCCGCCGGCCCCACACCTTCGTCTGGACCGGCCACGGCGGCTCTCCTGATCTCGAGCGGATCGCGAAGGACATCACGCGGCTCGTCGAGACGTGCGTCGACGTCTTCGGCGGTCATCTGCCGATCACGTCCTACACGTTCCTCTGCGCCGGGTGGGACGTGGGCGGCGGCGGCCTCGAGCACCGCGATGGCTCCGTGCTGCTCATGCCCGTGCAGACCTTCCAGGACGAGGAGCGCTACGCAGCCTTCCAGTCGCTGATGTGCCACGAGTACTTCCACCTGTGGAACGTCAAGCGGATCACCCCGGCCGAGCTCGTCGCGCCCGACCTCATGGGGCACACCCAGACCGAGATGCTGTGGGTCGCCGAGGGCTGGACCGCCTACTACGACGAGCTGATCCCGGCGCGCTCCGGCGTGTGGACGATGCCGCGCTACCTCAACAAGGCCGCGACCCAGATCGAGGGTGTGATGCTCCGCCCGGCCGCGAAGCTGCAGCCCGTCGCCCAGGCGAGCCGCGAGGCCTGGGTCAAGGCGTACGTGCGCGACGAGAACTTCTTCAACGCCGGCGTCGACTACTACGGCCACGGGGCCGTGCTCGCCTGGTGCCTCGACCTGATCATCCGTCGGGAGCGGCCGCTGTCGGCAGGCCTCGACGAGGTCATGCGCGACCTCTGGGCGAAGCACGGGCACGACGGCGCCCCGGGCTACACGATGGACGACGTCCGTGCCGCGTGCGAGCGCGCTGCCGGGATCGATCTCACGAGCTTCTTCACCCAGAACGTTCGCGGCACCACGCCCGCGCCGATCCACGAGCTGCTCGAGGTCATCGGGCTCCGCGTCACCGAGGCGGACCGTCCCCACCCGCACCTCGGCGTTCGGACCTCCGACAGCGACCGCGGCGTCACGATCACCCACGTCGACCGTGAGCAGCCCGCGTGGCAGGGCGGGGCCACCGGCGGTGACCTGCTGGTCGCGATCAACGGTGGGACGGTGGCGCGTGGTCAGCTCGAGACGGTGCTGAAGGCGTACCGCGCCGGCGAGACCGTGACGCTCCAGGTGCTCCGCGGGCCGCGTCTGCTCGACCTCGACGTCACGCTCGGCGAGCCTCGCCCGACGCTGACGGTCACACGGCTCGAGGCCCCGACCCACGACCACGAGCAGGCGTTCCACCGCTGGTGCGGCGGCGACCTGATGACGCTCAGCTGACCGGCGTCACCACGGGTTCGGGTGGTCATCGCGCGGCAGCGCCCGCTCGACCGCGCCGGCATCGCGCCGGACGACGACGTTGATGCCCTGCTCCATGTGCTCGAGCCGCGCCATCATCCCGGCCATCCCGCGGACGAGGAACGACGCGATCATGAGCAGCGCTCCCATCGCGAACGTGACGATCCAGACGACGAAGGCAAAGCCCGTGTCACCGCCCTGATAGAGCAGGCCGCCAGCAACGACGCCGGCCAGACCGGAGAAGTAGGCCAAGGAGACCGCGACGGCACCAGCGCCACGCAGCTGCTTCGGGGTGGGGACGGGATCCATGCCCCCATCGTGACACGAACCACGTCCGACCGCGCGGACGAGCCCGGTCGGACGGCCGGGGAACCCTCTCCGGACCGAGCAGGACCGTCGGGATAGTCTCGACTCCAGCGACGATGAGGAGGTCTGGCCATGCCCACCGACCCTCACGCCCACGCCCACGCGCACGGTGACTGGGACGACGCCCTCACACGCCTCGAGGACGTCCTCTCCGGGCTGCCGGCGAACCGTGCGCTCCCGGACATCGACGACCTCATGGCGCTCGCTCAGGTCGATGAGGAGTTCCTGTCCTCGGATGACCGCGCCGCGAAGGTCGTCCACGAGGCGATCATGGCCCGGCCGCTCGGCTCGCTCGCCTGGATCGAGCGGATCTCGAACGAGGTGGAGCTGCTGACCATGGAGGGCGAGGTGCTGTCGCAGCGCCTGGACCGTCCCGACCTC
>CBDTYW010000311.1:0-4000 GCA_965364735.1 uncultured Nitriliruptoria bacterium | reverse complement strand
CCGCCGTCACGGAGGTCGACGTCCAGCGCCCCGACGAGGTCGGGGCGGGGCGTCCTCGAGCTGGCGTGCGCGTCGATGACGGGATGTGCCGGCGTCGGCTCGGACCCCACCGCGACGACGACGGCGCGCGCGCGGACGTCCGTCCCGTCGTCGCAGCGCACGACGACCGCAGCCCCCTCGGCGACGTCGATCGCGGAGACCGAAGCCGCGGTGACGGCGCCGTGAAGCCCCGTGCGACGGATGACGTCGCGGCAGAACCGGTCGAAGAGCTCGACCGGCGGCGTGCGGTCGTTGTTGTGGTCGATGCCGCCTCGGTTCGAGACCCAGCGGCGCAGCGCCGTCGGGTCCGGGTCTGGGCTGAACACCCACCCGGACCGGAGGTGGGTGACGCGCTGCTTCGCGAGCTGCGCGTCCCAGCGGACGAGCCAGTCGCCGTCGCGATCGAGGACGACGAGGTCGGTGACGGGGAGGCCGTCGCGGACGAGGGCGACGGCCACCGCGAGGCCGGCAGGACCGGCTCCAACGACGACCACGGGGAGGCGGGGGTCAGTCATGCACGGAGCCTACGAGCGCAGGCCCAGCGCGGCGGGATCGAACGCGTACGGCAGCTCGAGCCGGTGTGCGCGGAGCAGCTCGTCGTCGGCGAGGATCCGGTTCGTCGGGCCGTCGGCGACGATGCGACCCCCGTCGAAGATGACGGACCGCTCGCACGCCTCGAGCGCGTACGGGAGATCGTGGGTGATGGTGAGGACCGTGAGCTCGAGGCCCGAGAGGACCTCGATCAGCTCGCGTCGTGATGCCGGGTCGAGGTTGGAGGTCGGCTCGTCGAGGACGAGGACGCTGGGCCGCATCGAGAGCACCGTGGCGAGCGCGACACGACGCTTCTCGCCGCCGCTGAGGTGGTGCGGTGCGCGGTCGATCAGGTCGAGCATCCCGACGGCGTCGAGCGCCTCCTCGGTGCGGTGCCGAACCTCGTCGCGGGACAGGCCGAGGTTGGCCGGCCCGAACCCGACGTCCTCGCGCACCGTCGACATGAAGAGCTGGTCGTCGGGGTCCTGGAAGACGAGGCCGACACGACGGCGCACCTCGGGGAGGTTCTCGTCCGTCAGCGGGAGCCCGTCGATCTCGACGCTGCCCTGGGTCGCGCGGTGGATGCCGTTGAGATGCAGCGCGAACGTCGTCTTGCCGGCGCCGTTGGGTCCGAGCAACGCCACCCGCTCCCCCGCGTCGACGCGCAGGTCGACGCCCCGCAACGCGACGTGTCCGTCGGGGTAGCGGAAGGCGAGGCCCTCGGTGTGCACCGTCGGGGTGGAGGTCATCGCAGGATCCAGGCGGTGGAGGTGACGGCGATCGCCAAACCGAGCCAGACGGCCACGAGGCGCCACTCGGTGGACGTCGCGCGGCGGTCGTCGAGCTCCGGCATCACGCCCGTGAACCCCCGCGCGAGCATCGCGGCGTGGACGCGTTCGCCACGCTCGTAGCTGCGGACGAACAACGACCCGGCCTGCTGCGCGATCGGCTTGGCCTGCCAGAGCCAGCGGGCGTCATGGCCGCGCGAGATCATCGCCACACGCATGCGTCCGAGCTCGCCGGTGACGACCTCGAGGTAGCGGACCATGAACGCGGTGATCGCGGTGAAGACACGCGGGACCTTGAGCCGTTCGAGCCCACGCAGCAACGCCGGGAGCTCCGTGGTCGCGGCGAGCAGGATCGAGGTGGTCGCGCCGATCAGGGCCTTCGCGAGGATGTTCCACGACGACCACAGCCCCTCGCGGCTGACCCCGACCCCGAGCACGTCGACCTGCTCGCCGGACGAGATGAACGGCACGATGAACGCGAACGCGATGAACGGCAGGACGAGCGCGAGCCGTGCGATGAGGAACTTCGCCGGGACCTCGCCGCGCCACCGGACGGCGGCGAGCATCGCCGCGAAGATCGCGAACGCCCAGATGGCTTCGCGGGGCGCGAGCGCGACGGTGAACACGAAGCCGAATGCCCCGACGACCTTCGCCTCAGGCGCGAGACGATGGACGGGCGAGTGGCCGTGCACGTGCAGCGGATGACTGTGACCGGCGCCCATCAGGACGTCCTGGCGAGCATCAGTGCGTGCGGTCGCGGGCGTGCACGTGACCGTTCTGGTGGTCATGATCGTGGAGGTTGATCATCGGTTCGCCGACGGTGAGGTCGATCGGCTCGAGCTCCGGAGCGCCGCGGCGGCGGACGACGGTGAGCGCGATCGCTGCGAGCACGAAGATGGTCGCGACACCGACGAGTCCCGCGACACCGACGCTGGCGCCGTCGCTCCCCAGACCGGCGTCGTAGTCCGCGAGCGGCCCCTCAGCGACCGCGGAGTCGACGGCCGAGGAGTCGAAGCCCTGCTCCTGCGCAACGCGCTCGAGGCCATCCGGACTGCCCGCGGCGAACTGGCTGCCGACGCCGGCGATGAGCACGGTGATGATCGCCCCGCCGATGAGGAAGGGTCGTAGCGGCTTCATGGCGCGGTTCGCGATCCCTGCGGCGTCGAGGTGGCGCGCGCCGTGGACGAGGTCCGGTCGCACGGCCATGACGGAACCGACGGTGGCGCCGGTGATGGCCGCCTCGCCGAGCCCGATGAGGACGTGGACGCCGACCATCGCGATCGTGACGGTCCTCGGGTCGATGCCGGTGGCGGTGCCGCCGAGCGCGAACTCGAGCGAGAACGCGAGCGCGGAAAGAACGACTGACAGCATGGCGGCGACCGCCGCCGCGACGACGACCGACGCCCCGCTCTTCGGCAGGATCTTGCGACCGAGCACGAACAGCGCGTAGCCGCCGTACGCCGGGACGATCGCCATGTTCAGGATGTTGTAGCCGAGCGCGGTGAGCCCGCCGTCGGCGAACAGCAACGCCTGGACGACCACGACGACGGTGACGACGAGCGCTCCGAGGTGCGGTCCGAGCAGGATCGCGGCGAGCGCTCCCCCGAGCAGGTGCCCGGTCGTGCCGGCAGCGACCGGGAAGTTCATCATCTGCCCGGCGAACACGAACGCGGCGGCGAGCCCCGCGAGCGGCACCTGCCGCTCCGAGAGGTCGCGTCCGGTCACGCGCAGCCCAGCGCTGATCGCCGTCGCGCTGATGGCGCCGGTCGTGACCGCGGTGGCGGCGTTGAGGAACCCGTCGGGTGCGTGCATGAAGGTGGGCCATGGTCGTTGGGACTGCTCTGCCCACGCAACCACTCCTGAGAATGATTCGCAAGTAGAATTGGTTCGACGCCGCGCCGTAGCTGGATGGGGGGGCGGAGCATCGCTGGCTGCCACGCGGTCACGGTCGGGCCACACTGGGCGGCATCGGGCTGCGACCCACGTCTCCCGCCCAGCGAAGGATCGACGATGGACCGCACCGTCACCCTCCGCGCCGCGCGCCCGGACGCTGAGGATGGTGCGCTCTTCGCGGCGGCGCACGACCAAGCCGCCGATGGGCTGTTCGGGCTCATGCTCGGCCGCCGCGCCCCGCAGATCCTGGCCGCGGCCTACCTCGAACCTGGCCACGACCTTTTCTACGAGCATGCCGTGATCGGGCTGCGGGCATTCGCGCGGCCCGCATGGGTGCCGTCGCGTTCGCCATGGCGCCCGTGCTCCGGTTCATGCAGCGACTCGACGACGACGCGTTCTACGTCCAGGCGATCGGCGTCGATCCCGAAGCCCGGGGCCTCGGGATCGGGACCCGACTGATGGCGGACACCGAGCAGCGCGCCCACACGGCCGGCGCCCGGTACCTCGAGCTCGACGTGGCGGAGACCAACCCCGACGCCCGACGGCTCTACGAGCGCCTCGGCTTCGCGGTCATCGCGACCTCCCCGACCGCCCGCGGGATGCCGCGAACGCGGGTCCATCGGATGCGACTCGATCTCGCACGAGCCTGAGCTCCGGGAACAGGACCGGCCAACCGCACAGCCGCCCTTCGATTCGCGCGCTGACAGCACGTGACGCCTGTAGGTGACGTGTTGACACGATCTGCCGTG
>CBDTYW010000310.1:0-4015 GCA_965364735.1 uncultured Nitriliruptoria bacterium | reverse complement strand
CGCGACGCAGCCCGCCACGATGGACAGCGCGATCTCCGCCGCCTCACGCCCGCCGAGGTCCAGCCCCGCCGGTGTGTGCACGCGCGTGACGTCCGCGCCGAGGGCTTCGAGCGCACCCAGATGGGCGGACACGTGTCGCCGCGACCCCATGACGTCGACCGCACCGACCCCTGCTTCGAGCAGCGTGGCGACATCGTGCACCAGGTTGGGATCGTCGTGATCGGTGTGCACGCCCATCGAGGTCGCGTCGACCTTGGCGAGCACCCGTGCCCGATCCGACGCTGCGCTGCTGAGCCGCTGGACGTCGAAGCCGACGCGCCGCAGCAGATCCACGGCGTGGTCGGCCACGGGGGTCGCCCCCATGACCACGACGAGCGGTCCGGGCAGGTGCGGGGTCAGCAGGACGTCGACGTTGCCCGTGTCGTGGACGTAGGTGCGGCGCACCGGAGCGCCGGCCCGCAGGACGGCGCGTGCGTCGGAACGAGCGGCCGCGTCGAAGTCCGAACACCCCAACGTGCCGGCGATCAGCTCCTCCGCGTCGAGAAGCAGGGTCATGCCGACCGTGCAGGGCGGTGCTCCCTCCACCCCGACCGCCGTCGCGAGGACGACGGGACGTCCTGATCCGCGTGCGACCGCGAGCGCACCCGCCGGGTCGACGGCGAGCGCGCTGTCCGGCACGACCGCCTCCGCTGCGGTGCTCGGCGTCACCGGGTCATCGCCGTGCCCGGTGGCCCCAGCGACGAGGTCCAGCACGTGGTCCAGGGTCTTCAGGAGCACTGCGAGGTTCTCCCGAGCGCCCTTCGGCGACCCGGGCACGTTCGCGATGACGGTCGGCCCACGCACGCCGACCAGCCCACGGGTGAGGTCCGCCATCGGGGTCTTCACACGCCCCGCGGCACGCATGGCCTCCGCGATCCCGGGGATCTGGCGCTCGATCAACGGCGCACACGCCTCCGGGGTGACGTCGCGCGGCCCGAGGCCCGTCCCGCCGGTGGTGAGGACGAGGCGGACCCGTGCGGCCAGCCGGATGACTGCCTCCCGGATCTGATCGACCTCGTCCGCGACGACCTCGACGGCCAGCACGTCGTGCCCGGCCGCCTGCAGGTCAGCGACGAGCAGCGGGCCGACCTCGTCCGCGCGCTCCCCTGTGGAGGCGCGATCGCTGACGACGAGGACTGCGGCGACGGCCACGTCAGGCCGCGCTGGCGATGCCGATGCCGATGGTCACGAGCAGCGCGGAGATCCCGGTGAACCGACCGGACCACATCCACGCGTCCGCCGCCATCGTCTCGCGCTGCCCGCGGGCGACCGCGGCGTGAGCCATCCCGACCGCGAGGAACTGGATCAGCGGGTGGACGTAGACCACCAGCGGAGCGTCCACGTTCCAGTACGTGCCGGATCCGTAGAGCGCGATCCCGACCACGAACTGCAGCGTCAGCAGCCCCGACGAGACCCGGAACGGCTGGACGCGGAACGACTCGCCGCTGCGGGACTGCATCACCCCGAAGATCGCCACGCCGACCATGACGAGGAAGACGATGTATCCGAAGATCTGGTGGACATCACGAAGGACGGCGGTCACGGTTTCAGGCTCCTGGGTGTGGCCCGCGGATGGTAGTCAGGCGGTGATCGCCCGGCGTAGCCGCACCGTCGCAAGCGCTCCGATCACGAGCGCGAAGCCTGCGAGGACGGACAGCTGTGGGAGGATGTCGACGATCGTTCCGTCCCGCCGGACCAGCTCCGCGAAGGCGGAGTTCGCCCACGCGTGCGGCGTCACCTTCGCGAAGGTCTGCATGCTCTCCGGGAAGACCTCGATCGGGACCATGCAGCCGCCCAGCGCGGCCAGGCCGAGCCCGATCCCGACGCCGGCACCGGAGGCCTGGCTGTCGTTGGTGAAGACCGAGCCGGCGAGGATGGCCGAGGCCGCGGACACGAGCCCGAACATCAGCACGACGGCGATCGCTCCGACGGGATCTCCCCAGTCGACGCCGAACGCGAAGAGCGTCGCGAAGAGGATGTACGCGCCCTGGACCAGCGCAACGCCCCATCGGCCGAGCACCTCACCGCGCACGATCTGGCCGACCGACGTCGGCGTCGACAGCATGCGTCGCGACACGCCGAGCTGCCGGCTCTGGATGAGCGCAGCCGAACCCGCGAGCGAGGTCAGGAACATGAAGAGCACCAGCTGCGAGCTCGCGCCCAGGTCGTACTGCCCGAGCCCCCCGAACTCCTCGAACAGCGGGTCCGGAGCCCCGACCTCCTTCACGAGGACCGCGATGCCGGGGCTGTTCTCGGTGACCTGAGTCGCGAGCGCGAGCTGCTCGGCCGCGGAGGTGCCGGTCTGCTCGGCGGCGAACCTCGCGGCTGAGGTCACACGTTCCTCGCGCGCGACGGCGTTGACGACGAACGCCTGCAGCGCCGGCCCGTTGCCGTCGGGGCGCGCGACGAACGAGGTCGGTGCCGTGTCTCCGGCGAGGAGCCGGTTCCTGAGGTCGTCCGGGAGCACGATCCCGGCCGCCACCTCGTTGCGCTCGACGGCGGCGACGAGATCCGCGGCGTCGGCGTGTCTGATGACGGTGACGTCGCGCGCCTCGAGGTCCGCGATGACCGCGGCGACGCTGGGGTCCCCAACCCCGCCGGCCACCCCGATCCGCAGCGACACCGAGCCGCCGAAGGACAGCCCGAGCAGCAGGACGAGCGCAAGCGGGAAGATGAAGATGAAGAAGATGTTCGAGCGGTCACGGAACAATCGCAGGATCGCGACACGGGCAACGGCGAGCTCACCGATCATGTCGACAGCTCCCCGCCGATGAGGCGAGCGCCCACGAACGAGACGATCCCGAACGCGAGCAGCGCGCCGACCGCCGGCATCGCAGCGCTCACGCCGCCGCCCGCGAGGTCACCGAGCCCGCGCAGGAACCAGCGAGCCGGCGACAGGTTGGCGAGCGTCGCCACGATTCGGTTGTCGGTGCTCAGCGGGAAGAACGCACCACCGAGCATGCCCAGCACGATCGAGATGATCGAGGCGAGGGCCGTCGCCTGCTCCTGCGTCCGCGCGGTGGCCGCGACGATCCACATGATCCCCGTCGCCGACATGATCGCGGAGACGACGAGCAGCGCCACGCCGAGGGGCGGCCCCCAGGTCGCGCCGAGCAGCACGGTGGTTGCCGCCACGAGCACGGTCATCGAGACGAGCCCGAGCACGAACGAGGCGAGCGCCGCCCCAGCGGTCACGGCCGAGCGCTCGATCGGGGCGACGAGCAGTCGCGGCAGCGTGCCCTCCTGGCGCTCGGCGATGAGGCCGATGACCCCGAACGACGCCGTGAAGAACAGGAAGAAGACGGCCATGCCGGCCGCGAGGTAGGTGGTCGAGTCCAGGGTGCGGTCCGACGCGCCGACCGAGGTGATCTCGGAGGTGGTCGCCGTCGTGCGGGCCCGTGCGACGAGGCCCTCGATCACGCCGGGGCCGCGCGCGTCCAGCGTCGGGTCGGCCCGGAGTGCGGTGAGCACCATGGCGTCGATGCGGTCCACCTCGGCCGTGAACGAACGGGTGATGCCCACCACGACCTCGCGGGCGATCAGACGGTCGGGACCGGCGATGACGAGCAGGTCCGGGGATGCTCCCGAGGTGGCGGCGATCGTGAAGCCCGGGGGGATGACGACGACAGCGTCCAGGAGACCGTCCGTGACCATCACCTCGCCGGCGTCGACGTCGTCGACCTCGATGCGGGCGACCACCTGATCGTCAACGGCGTCGAACACCGCGGCCAACGCGGTACCGAGGCCCCCACCGTCCTGGTCGACGACCGCGACCTGGACACCGAGGCTGCCACCGTCGAACGACGGGAGCAGCAGCGAGAAGATCACGGCAAGGCCCAGCGGCACGATCAGCCCGAAGATGATCGCGCTGCGATCGCGAAGTCGCTGCGTGAGGATCCGGCTCGCGATCACCCCGGCTGCGCGTGGTGTGGAGATCGGCTCAGTCACGGAGCGCCCGGCCCGTCAGGTGCAGGAA
>CBDTYW010000309.1:0-4022 GCA_965364735.1 uncultured Nitriliruptoria bacterium | reverse complement strand
TGGGCTCGGGCCTCGGCCGGGGTGCGGGGCGGGCCGTCGTACGGCGCGTCCGGGGTGCTCGTGTCGCCGCTCACAGGAGGAACAGGAGCAGGTAGTAGCCGACCGGCAGCGCGAGCAGGATGCCGTCGACGCGGTCGAGGATGCCGCCGTGCCCGGGCAGGATCGCGCCGAAGTCCTTGATGCCGAGGTCACGCTTCACCATGGACTCCACCAGATCGCCGAAGAAGCCCGCGGTGCCGCAGGCAGCTGCCACGACCGCGGCCGTCACCGGAGCGTAGACGTCGCTGATCATCGGGATGACAAACGCGGCGAGCGCCGAGGTGAGGATCACGCCGCCGATCAGCCCTTCCCACGTCTTGTTCGGGCTGACGCGGGGAGCGACCGCCCGGCTCCCGAAGGCGACGCCGCAGGCGAACGCGAACACGTCGGTGAACACCGCTGAGCCGATGACCAGCAGCGCGCCGGCCGAGGCGACGATGTTGTCGTCCGCGACGAGCAGCACCGCGAACGACGCGTTGAAGGCCACCCACATGCCGAAGAAGACGTTGCGTCCGAGCCTGCGGACCAGGCTGAACCGGTCGCCGTCGACGAGCGGCAGCATGACGGTGCCCAGGAACAGCACGACGAGGCCGAACATCATCCCGTTGACGCCGGCGACGTAGGCCCCCCCGATGATCGTGAGGCAGCCGACCAGCAGCAGCGGCACGTCGAGGCGCTGGTCGTGACCTTCGAGCGTCCGCCCCGACTCCACGACCGCCGCCGCGATGAGCCCGCCGATGAGCGCGAGCATCGCACCGGGGTGCCAGAAGATCGCCGAGATCAGCACGGCTCCGAGGACGACGCCGACCCCGATCGCGACCGGGAGGTTGCGCCCCCCGACGTAATGGGCGGGGGGTTCGTCGACGGGGCGTGGAGGGCCGGCGCTCATCTGATCAGACCTCGAGCAGGTCGACTTCCTTGGCGTCCAGCAGCTTGTCGATCCGCGTCACGAACTTCGACGTGAGCGTCTCCATCTGCTTGGAGCTCCGCTCGTGCTCGTCTGCTCCGACGTCGCCGTCGTCCTCCATCTTCTGCATCGCGTCCTTGGCGCTGCGGCGATGGTTCCGGATGGCGATCTTGCCCTCTTCTGCGTAGTTCTTGGCGAGCTTCACGTACTCCATGCGGCGCTGCTCGGTGAGCTCCGGGAAGACGCAGCGGATGATGCCGCCGTCGGTCGCCGGGTTGAGCCCGAGGTTGGCCTCACGGATCGCCTTCTCGACGTCGTTGGTCGAGCCCTTGTCGAAGGGGTTGATGATCAGGATGCGCGGCTCGGGAACCGAGAAGTTGGCGAGCTGCTTCAGCGGCGTCTTCGTGCCGTAGTAGCTCACCATCACGTTGTGGAGCAGGCCGGGGTTCGCGCGACCGGTGCGGATGCCGGAGAAGTTCTCCTGGACGCGCTCGACCGTGGCGTCCATGTGCATCTCGGCGTCCAGCAGGACGTCCTCGAGGGAATCGAAGTCACTCATCGTTGGCCTGTCGCTTCACGGGGCGTTCGGGCGGGTCCACAGCATGCATGCCGGGCGGCCCATTGTCGCTGATGCGACGCCGCCCCGCAGGGAGTCGTCGGGGGTCAGCCGCCCGTGGTGACGAGGGTGCCGACATCCTCGCCACGCACGACGCGGCCGATGTTGCCGGCCTCGAGCATCTTGAACACGACGATGGGGAGGTCGTTGTCCATGCAGAGCGACAGGGCGGTCGCGTCCATGACCTTCAGCCCGCGGTTGAGGGCGTCCATGAAGTCGAGCCGGTCGAAGCGGGTTGCCGTGGGCACCTTCATGGGGTCTGCGTCGTACACGCCGTCGACCTTGGTCGCCTTCAGGATGACGTCGGCCTCCATCTCGAGCGCCCGCTGGGCGGCCGTGGTGTCGGTCGTGAAGTACGGCGCGCCGAGGCCGGCGGCGAAGATGACGATGCGTCCCTTCTCCATGTGCCGCATGGCGCGACGACGGATGTAGGGCTCGGCGACGGCCTGCATGGAGATCGCGGACATCACGCGGGTCTCGACGCCGGCCTTCTCGATGGAGTCCTGCAGCGCGAGCGCGTTGATGACGGTGGCGAGCATCCCCATGTGGTCGGCCGACGAGCGGTCCATGCCGGCCGCGGACGGCGATGCGCCGCGGAAGATGTTGCCCCCGCCGACCACGATGCCGACGTCGGTACCGCTCGACGCCTTGAGCTCGGCGAGCTCCGCGGCAACCCGACGGACGATGTCGGTGCTGATCCCGCCACCGAGCTCCTCGTCGGCGAACGCCTCGCCGGAGAGCTTGAGGAGGACGCGCTGGTACGGGGTGCGGGACATCTTCAGCCTTGTCGAGAGAGCACGTCGCACCGATGGCGCGACGAGCGTTCGGGAGCCTATCGTGATGCTCCCGGCCGACGGTCGGTGACCCGCTCCGACCGATCGAGCGCACTGCCATGGGCCCTCTCGACACCATCCAGGTCCGCGGCACGACCAGGTCCGAGGTCGTCGGCTGGGCGCAGGCATGAACAGCCCCGTGATCGAGGTCCTGATCTGGATCGGGACCCTCACCTTCGCGCTCAGCGGAGCGTTCGCGGCGATCAAGAAGCGCTTCGACCTGGTCGGGGTCCTCGTCCTCGCGGCCGTCACCGCGATCGGAGGAGGCTCGATCCGTGACCTGGTCACGGGTCGCACGCCCCCGCCGGCGCTCTTCAACGAGCCGCTGCTGTGGTCGATCGCCGCGACGGCGGTCGTGGCCTTCTTCGTGCACGACCGCTTCCGGCTCGGCCGGATGCTCTACGGCGTCGACACCGTCTCGCTGGGCCTGTTCGCCGCGCTCGGAGCGCTGCGCGGCATCGAGGTGGGGTTCGGGTTCTGGGGCACGGTCTTCGCCGGAGCGGTCTCCGGGGTCGGCGGGGGCATCATCCGCGACATGCTCAGCGGTGAGATCCCCGGCGTCCTGTACCGCTCAGGTGACTTCTACGCCTCGGCAGCGGCCGGTGGCGCGGCGATCACCTTCCTCGTCAACGTGCTGCTCGAGGGCCGGGTCGGCCTGGAGACGGCCGTCGTCGCCGGCGCCGCCGCGACGGTCCTGATCCGCGTCGGCTCCCGCCTCACCGGCCTGCACCTCCCGGTCCCCCGCGTCGCGCAGGAGGACTGAGCGTCGATGTGACGCGAAGGTCGATCAGCCGCAGACCAACGAAGGCCGCCCGGCTGGAGTGATCCAGCGGGGCGGCCGTCGTCATGCGTGGGGCGGCGTCAGCCGATCGCGTACCGCGTGAACTTCGCGACCTCGATCTTCTCGCCGACCTGGGCCTGGATCTCGGAGATCAGCTGCCCGACGGTCTTGGAGTCGTCCTTGACGAACGGCTGGTTGAGCAGGACCTGCTCGGAGAAGAACTTCTTCATCCGGCCCTCGAGGATGCGCTCGAGCAGGTGCTCGGGCTTGCCCTCGTCGAGCGCCTGCTTCTTCGCGAACTCGCGCTCCTTCTCGACCAGCGCAGCGTCGATGTCGTCCTCGGAGATCGAGGACGGCTTCATCGCCGCGATGTGCAGCGCGATGTCGTGGGCGAGCGACTGGAACTTCTCGCCCTTGGCGACGAAGTCGGTCTCGCACGACAGCTGGAGCAGGACGCCCTGCTTGGGCGGCAGCTCCGGGTTGGGCTTGTGGAGGTAGGCGTAGACGATCCCGTCACCGGCGGTGCGGTCCGCGGCCCGGGCGTCCATCTTCGCGCCGGTGCGCTCACGCACCAGCGCGGCGGCCTTCTCCATGTCACCGTTCGCGTCGTCGAGAGCCTTCTTGCAGGCCATCATCGGGGCGTCGGTGAGCTCACGGAGCTTCTTGACGTCAGCGGCGTTCGCCACGGTCGTTCTCCTTGTGGTGTGCAGGCGACAGCCTGCGTGGGTCTGGTGTCGTGACGGGGGTCAGGCGCCCTCGCCGGTGGTCGCCGCCGGCACGGGGGCCACGACGGGCTCCTCGGCGGGGGCGGCCGGTGCCGGAGCAGCCTCGGCCTCGGCCGGTGCG
>CBDTYW010000308.1:0-4023 GCA_965364735.1 uncultured Nitriliruptoria bacterium | reverse complement strand
ACCTGGTTCACCGTCTGGCAGCCCGGCGGCACGGCGCTGGTGAGCGCGTTCGACGCCGACGGGGAGCGGCTCGTCGTCGGGACGCAGGAGTTCCGCGGCCTGCGCCCGCTGGACCACTTCCTCGAGATCCCGGCGCTGACGTCGAACCACTTCGACGTCACGACCGACACCGACGTCGACGTCGAGTACGACGGCGTCGAGGCCGTCTACCGGCTCGTCTACCGTCGTCAGCCCAGCGCCACCGTCGACGCGGTCGGCATCAACATCACCCCGCCCGAGGGGTGGCTGATCGGGGACGCGACGATCGTCGGTGGCGGGGGACGCTGGCTCAGCCGGGTCGTTCCGACCCCGTCGATCCTGTTCAACGACGGCCTCGTCCACATCGACGGGGAGTTCGTCCGTGACGCCGCCATCGCGGTGACGCTGCGCCGTGACCCGGCCGCGGGATCGTGAACAGGCCGGGGTCGCGTATCCTCCATGCCAGCCGGCGCTGGGGCGCGTCGCCTGTTGCTGATCGCCTCCTGAACGGTGTCCCGCGTTGACCGACCAACCTGCCGGAGCGGTCGATCCTGCCCGGATCCTGATCATCTGCACGGCCAACATCGCCCGCAGCCCGCTGGCCGAGGTCGTGCTGCGCGCTCATGCCGACACGTGGTTGCTCGACCCGACCGACGTCGAGATCCGCTCCGCGGGCATCCACGCCCGCGACGGTGACCAGGCCGCCGAAGGCTCGCGGTACTGCGCCGAGATGTGGGACCTCAACCTCGACGAGCACCGCAGCCGACCGGTCGCGATCGCCGAGCTCGAGGCCGCCGACCTCGTGATCACGATGACGACGCGTCACCAGAACTGGATCGTCCAGCAGGCCACCGGCCTGTCCCGCCGCACGTTCACGTGGCCGGAGTTCGTCCGCCTGCTGGGCGAGGCGAAGATCCCGGACGCGCCGAACGGCGCGGACCGCGTCCGCGCGGCCGTCCTCGCCGCCAACCAGGCCCGCCCGATGTCGTTGCACCCGGCTGAGCCCGAGGACGTCGAAGACCCGTACGGCGGTCCGCGAGAGGGCTTCGTGGCCATGGCCAACGAGCTCGCTGACGGCGCCGACGTCATCGCGCCGGCCCTCTTCACCACCCGCGTGCCGGTCCCGCACCACGTCACCGGCGCGCTCTGAGCCTCCCGCCGACGCGAAACGGCCCCAACGCGACGATCACGCGGCCGGAGCCGCGTGATCGTCAGGGTGTGGTGAGCCCGTTTGGTCAGGCGCGCAGGAGCGTGAGCATGGCCAGCTGGCCCTCACGTGCTCGCGGGTTCGCGCCCGTGATCTGGTCGACGTAGAGCAGGCTCTCGGTGAAGCGGACCAGCCCCAGCGCGAGCGACGCAGCGTCGGTCGTACGTGGGTAGTAGCTGGCCTGCTGTTCACGCTGGATCATGCCCGCGAACGCCCGGACCAGCTGGCCCTGATAAGTGCCGGTCACGACGCGGAGCGCCGTCTCGGGCTCGCTGCGGACGAAGTCCTTGATCCCGGGCGTCGAGAGCCCGGAGAGCACGAAGGACCGTGCGACCGTGACGAGGCGTGACGGACCGTGAAGTCCTTCGGCGTGCTCGTCGGCCCAGCGCAGCGAGGGCAGGGTGAGGCGCCAGAGCACCTCGCCGAGGAAGCCGTCGCGGTCACCGAACCAGCGGTACAGGGTGGAGCGGCCGACCTGGAAGTCCGACGCGAGCTGGCGCATCTCGACCCGCTGCGACGAGAGCAGCAGCGAGCAGCCCTCGTCGATCAGGTCGTCCTGGGAAGGCCGTCGACCGGCGATGCGCGGCGTTCGGTCCCAGAGGGCACCGAACCCCCCACGTCGGGGGTCGAAGGCGGCGGCCGGCGCAGGAGCCCGCGCGGCCATGGATGAGTTGGTAGTGGATGTCACGATCCCCCCGAACCGTTCGACGTCGTTGAAGGCGAGACTAACCCCGGATCTGTCCCTCGAACAACGCCTCAGGGTGACGCCGCGCGGGCGTATCTTCAGGTGGCGACGACTCCACCCAGCGTGAACTTCTTGTCCGTTTCTTCCGGTATCGCGTGACGGGGCGCGGTCGTCGCGTGCGTCGGGCGCACGCGACAACGCCGTGTTCGTCCGTGTGAACGAGCCGATCGGGCCGTTCGGCGGGACACCTCGACACCACGCGGAGTGGGCGTGGCGAACACGACGGGGGGATGTTCGGCGGGTCGAGTGACCGGTCCATGACGGCTATGTTCATCGCCCCGCGTGGTGAGGACCTCGGGTGATCTCCTGGCAGTTCATGCTCGTCGGCACGTTCGCGGCCGTGGGCGCAGCCATGTCGCTCGGAACCCTCGCCGCCCTGCTGCGCTACCGCCGTACCGGCGAGTTCCCCGGTGCTGAGCCGGGAGAGCTCATCGAGCCCACCCGCGGCCAGATGATCGGCCTGTGGGTGCGTATCGTCCTCGGCGCAGCAATCGCCGTCGCCGGCTTCGTCTCCCTCGACGCGTCGAACCTGATCTGAACGCGCCGGTTCTCAACCTCCGTTCGGCCGTCGCACGCACACACCGTGGGTTAGGGTGTCCCGCTCCGGAGCCGTCCGACCTGCAAGGAGGCTGCGCATGACCTCCTTCCTGATCGTCGACGACGAGCCAGACGTCCGCGCGCTCGTGGAGCTCATCCTCCTGCCGCGGGACGGCGCCGTCGTGGCGACCGTCGGGTCAGCGACCGAAGCGCGCGAGCACCTCAAGACGGTTCGCACCGACGTCATGCTGCTCGACGTGACGATGCCCGAGATCGACGGGCCCGGCCTGCTCCGCCAGCTGCGCGAAGAAGGCCTCGAGCCGGAGTTCACCTACCTCCTCTCGGCGGTCCCACGCTCCAAGCTCGAGGAGCTGAGCGAGGGCCTCGGCGTGCGGTTCATCTCGAAGCCGTTCACCGTCGAGGAGCTGCTCGTCGCCCTCGCCGAGCACTTCTGACCGCCGCCATGGCCGACGTCGACGCGCGTCCCCCGTGGCTGCCGGCGCTCCGTCTGCGCGACTTCGGGACCGCCGACGTCATCGCCGGGATCGCCGTCGCGCTGGTCCTGCTCCCGCAGTCACTCGCCTACGCCACCCTCGCCGGCATGCCGCCCGCGACGGGCCTGCTCGTCGCCGTCGTCTGCGGGGTCCCCGCGGCGGTCTTCGCCTCCTCCCGCGTCCTGCAGACGGGCCCCGTCGCGATCACGGCGCTGCTGACCTTCGGGGCGCTCGCCCCGCTCGCCGAGCCCACGAGCGCCGCGTACCTCGGGCTCGCGGCGACCCTCGCGCTGATGGTCGGGCTCATCCGCGTCGCGATCGGGGTCTCGCGCTCCGGTGGGCTCGCCTACCTCATGTCCGAGCCGGTCCTGCAGGGCTTCACCGTCGGTGCCGGCGTCGTGATCGTCTCCACGCAGCTGTCGAACCTCCTCGGGGTCGCCTCGACCGGCGGTGCCCCGCTCGCCGAGGGCGCTCGCGTCCTGCGTGATGCGACGAACGGCGTCGACCCCGCGACGGCCGCGCTGGGGCTCGGCACGGCCGTGGTCCTCGTCATCGCCAAGCGGCTGAAGACACGCATCCCCGTCGTCCTCATCGTCGTCGCAGCGTCGATCGCCTTCGTCGCCACGGGTGGCTACGACGGGACGGTCATCGGGACGCTCCCGGCGCTCGCCCCGAAGCTCCCGGCGCTGCCGTCGGTCGCGGACCTCGTCCAGCTGAGCGTCCCGGCGCTGGTCATCGCGGTCATCGGGTTCGGTGACGTCGCCGCGATCTCGCGTGCCTACGAAGGGGTGACGCCGGTCCCGGTCGAAGATCCACCTCCCGGCGCCGGGCGGTGGGACGCCGACCGCGAGTTCGTGGCCCAGGGCGTGGCGAACCTCGCGAGCGGCATCGTCGGAGGCTTCCCCGTCGGCGGCTCGTTCTCGAGGACCGCCGTGGCGGCGGACGCGGGCGCCAGGACGCCGTGGACGCAGGCCGTCGCCTCCATCGCGGTGCTGGCGGCGCTGCCCGCTGCGGGGCTGCTC
>CBDTYW010000307.1:0-4033 GCA_965364735.1 uncultured Nitriliruptoria bacterium | reverse complement strand
GCGATCTCCGCGGCCGTCGACTCATGCAGACGATCCGGAGGGGTCAGCAGAATCGGCGCATTGCGCGCAACTGCCAACGGCGTCCCGGCGAGCGCGTCGGCGAAGCCGTCTGAGCGGCTGAGCACCACGGCGCCGGCCGACCGCTGATCCGGGAAGGCCTGGCGCGATGCCGCGATCGCGGTCCCGATCCTGCTGGCGCCCTCCAGCCGGACGACCCCGCCACGGACGACCTCGACCCGCGCGTTCGCGCCGAGCTCGAGCACCGTCAGCTGAACGCCGAGCTCCGCGATCGCGAAGGTCTCACCGACACCGAAAGCACCGTCATCAAGCGCATCGCACCCGGCGGGTGGCGTTCCCGGGTCGGCGTCGATCACCTGTGCGGGCCGCTGACCGCCCGGGACGTTCTGGTCGATCCGGTGAACGAGGATGCCGACATCGCATTCAGCCGTGTCCACGCCGGATCCGTCGCGGTACTCGGCGACGTGCACGACGCCGTCCGGACCACCGGGGATCACGATCCCGCGCGCCAGCGGGCTGGACGTGGCCGACAGCGGCGCGAGCGTGAGCTCGAGGTCCTGCGGCTCGTCGATGCATGCGATGTCCGCGTCGTCGAGGAGCCCGAGGAGCTGCTGTTCCCAGATGTTGAGGTTCGGCGCGTGGCCGGAGATGAGCCCCATGAGCGACCAGCCGCCGACCGCCTCGTGCTCGCTGACGATCGGTGCGTAGCTGTAGAGGTCGGGCAGGCCGAGCATGTGGCCGTACTCGTGGTTGACGACCTTGAATCCCCACCAATGCATGTCCTGGCCGAAGGTGACGGCGTGCCGGATCTCTGTGCCGTCAGCGATCCAGCCGTCGCCGGGATTCGCGACCGCCGTGGGCGAGAACGAGATCGCATCCGCGTCGTCGACCGGAACGATCAACAGCGCATCGATGTCGGAGAAGTCGACCGCTGCGTCCGCGGCCGCCACCGCGTCGGAGATGTAGCGGCTGTGTGACGCGAACGTCAGCCCGCGCTGGTAGTCGTAGGTGTCGTCGTCCGACGGCATCCGGAACCACTGGTGCTCAGCGATGATCTCGACGTCGATCTGTCCGCCAGAGACCTCGTCGAACCACTCGGGTGCCCCGTCGAAGACCGCGAGGTAGTCGTTCGTGTCATCCGATGCGGTGGCGACGGCATCGGGGAAGTCGACGAAGATGACCTGCGTCCGCAGCCTCCCCGTGGCGTCCAGATGGATGTCGGTGTTGATCGCCGACAACCCACCGAACAGGTCCGTTCGTGGGACGCACTCGGCTGCCACCTGCGCGGCTGCAACGCCACCGACGCACACCGAAGCGATCGTCAGCAACGCAATCAGAATCCGACGAACCATGACGAAACTCCCCCAAGACGGTCAGTCGCACGCTAGTCAGAGCCAACCGCTCCTGGGCGGAGCGCTGCCCGGCAGCGGAGCGAACAGATCGACGCCGTCGCGGCCCCGCGGTCGTCTCACGTCTCGCGGCGCCGGGCACCTCTCTCTCACAGCCTCCCGGAGAGAGCCCAGATGAGCACCGACCGCTTCCACGCAATCCTCGACGACGCACGCAGCGTCATGCTGACGACGCTGCAGTCCGATGACTCGCTGCACGCTCGACCGATGAGCCCCGCCGGACGCGACGGCGCCACCGTCTGGTTCCTGACGTCGCGCGACAGCGGCAAGGCCGGCGAGATCCGCAGCGAGGGCAGCGCGTCGATCACCGTGCAGGGCGACCGGACCTGGCTCGCCGCCGACGGGCGGGCTCGGCTCGTCGACGACCAAACGAAGATCGACGAGCTCTGGGCCGAGCCGATGCGCGCCTGGTTCCCCGACGGCCCCGACTCCCCCGACGTTGTTGCCGTTGCCGTCGACCTGACCGAGGGCGAGTACTGGGACGTCTCCGGCGGCTCGATCCTCTCCTACGTCGCCGGCATGGCCAAGGCCCTCATCACCGGCGACCAGATTGACGAGGACTCCGCCGGCGATCACGCCCACGTCACCTTCTGAGACCCGCTGCACCACGTGCCAACGTCCGGCTGGTCGAGCCTCACCCCCGCGAACGCACGCCCCTGGCACCATTCGCGCGCTCCACGCGCCGGAGCGGCGTGAAGTCACGCTGTGCGCTGACCCGAACGCCCGAAGCGCCGACAGGTTCTGAACCAAGCAGCCGCGACTCCGGGGGTTGAGCTCTTGGAACCGTTCCTCGCTGCAGCGACCGACGTCCGTGTGGTCGTCGAACTCGGTGAACCCGGAACGGCAGGGCCGCCGGCCACGCTGATTCCCGGGACCGACCCGCAGCTCGCCAGGACCGGCATGGACACGATGTTCCCCATCGTGCTCGCGCTGCTGTTGGTCCTCGCCGGCATGACGCTCCTGTCACGCCAGCGCCGGTGGGAGCACGATCCCCAGGGGGACCACTCATGAGCACGCGAACTCGCATCCAGACCATCTCCGCGGTCGCCGGGCTCCTGTCCCTCAGCGCTGCGGGAGCCGCCTTCGGGCAGGCATCGACAACGGTCACGGCCACCGTGGGCGAAAGCACGCGCCAGCTGACGGTCGTCGATCTGCTCGGCGCCCCGCTGACGGATCTGACGCTGACGCCGGGCTCACCGTCACCGTTCCAGCTCCGCGTCTCCGACACCGGGCTGGGCCTGAGCGCCTTCTCCGTCAACGGCACGCTGAACAACCTGTACCGCGTCGAAGCGGACACCTCGCTGGACTACACGTCGTTGATCCCCTCCAGCGAAGTCACCCTCGACTACGCCTCGGACGCCCTCAACACCCTCGACAACATCGCGACCCTGAGCCCGGACTACCTGCTCTCGAGCATCGCGGACATCGACTGCGAGTCCGTCCAGACCGTCCTCGGGCTGACCAACCTCGAGACCCTGACCGATCAGCTCTGCCTGCTCGCCGGCGGCCTCGGTGGCGTGACACCGGTGGACGTCACCGACGTGCCGCTGGACGGCTCAGCCATCACCGACATCGACCTCTCCTCGCTGGTCGACAGCCTCCTGCCGATCAGCCTCGACACCGCCGACCTGACCTCGGGCGTCTTCACCGACGCCGACTGCGTCAACGGGCTCGGTTCCTCCGACGGCGGCTGTGGTGCGACCGGCGGGACCAGCCACACGATGCTGCGCGGTCAACCGGTCGCCGGCGCCCTGACCGGGGCGCTCGACACGCTCCTCACCGCGGCCCTGCCGAGCGGCAACATCGTCGGCAGCGTCGGCGACGAGGTCTCCACGCTCACCGCAGTGCTCTCCGCTCTCCAGGACTCGGCAGACACCGCGATCTCCGACCTCGGCCAGTCGCTCGGCGAGTACGCCGTGGCCGATCAGGAGGCGCTGGTCAACACCCTCTTCAGCGTCATCCCGGTGGACCTCGACGCGGCCTCGCTGCTCTCCACCAGCGGCGTCTACGTCTCGTTCCCACGCCTCACCGTCGACCCGACCACCTCTCTGGCTGGCTCCTACACCGGGACCCTGACCGTGACGCTCGTCGAATGACCGCACCCACAGCGCTGAGCCGGGCCCGGCTTCTTGCCGTGGCCCTGGTCGCGCTCGTGCTGCTCGTCGCCCCGTGGGCCACGTCGACAGCACGCGCGGTCGGCGTCGCCGGGGTCGAGCTCGAGGCCGAGCTGCCGCGTGGCGTCGACGGCCGGCTCGAGGTCGCGGTCGGGACCGACAAGGTCCCGGTCCGGCTGTGGCTCAGCAACATCGTCGACGAGGAGCGCACCGTGCGCCTCTACGTCGTCGGCGCGGACGTCCCGGCTGGCGGGTCTCCCGTCCTCACCGGAACTGCGGACGCACCGTTCATCACCCTTGCCGACCAGACCGTGACCCTCGCCCCCGGCGAGCGCCGGACCATCGAGGCCTGGATCGATCCGGCGCTGCTGACCGCAGGAGCTGCCGTCCACCACGCCGGCTTCGTCGTCGAGTCCAGCTCCGGGGACACGCTGGTCACGCGGGCCGCGAGCGTGATCCGGATCGTGGGCCAGCGCACGCCGCTGCCGATGA
>CBDTYW010000306.1:0-4059 GCA_965364735.1 uncultured Nitriliruptoria bacterium | reverse complement strand
CGCGAGATCTCGACCGCCGTCGCGAAGCGGTTGGCCCCGGCGAGGCGGTCCTGCTGACGCCCTTCGGCAGCTTCGTCGAGCACCCCGGCGCTCACCGCCGCGGTGCCGCCGAGCGCGACGACCCGGTCCGGGTCAAGCTCGGCGATGGCGTCGAGCACGACCTGTGGGACGGCGCCGTCACCGCGCACGAGCAGCATCGGCCCGTCGCGCAGCACCCCGCCGGCAACAGGGTCTGGCGAGCTGAAGGCGCTTGCGAGGTACACCTCGTCAGCCCCGTTGGGGAAGGCGCGCAGGGCGATGGCCGCGGCCGTCGCGAAGCGGTCGGCGCCAGCGATCCGGTCGGTCTCCTCGTCGCCGGCAGCGGACTGCAGCATCTGCTCGCAGATCGCGCTCGTCCCTCCGAGCGCCGTGACCACCGGCGACTCGAACGAGTTGTTGATGAAGGTGCGCACGGATTCGGGCGCATCACCGCAGCCCGGCACCAACAGGACCGGGCCATCGGCGAACGCGCCGGCTGCCAACGCGTCCGCGCTGGTGAAGGCGTTCGCGAGGTAGATGCGGTGGCGACGCAGCCCGGAGTTGAAGGCGATCTCCACCGAGGTCTCAACTCGCGAATCCCCCGCCAGCCGCGACTCACGGGCGGGCGACGCGTCTGCGGAACGATCCGTCACCGCCACGAGCAGCGTCGCGCAGAGCGCCACGAGGGCAAGCTGGCTGGTGACGCGCCGGGAGCGCGTCGTCGGCGTGGTGGCGGTGGGCATCTTCGCACTCCTCGACGCGGCGACGAGGCGCGAAGACTAGACCTCGCCCGTCCGTCGCGGCTTCTCCACAGGCGCAGCCGCACACCGTCCGATCGCCAGCGAACGTTGCCGCGCAACGACCCCGTCCTCACCCTGAGAGGTGTGGCCGAAGCTCAGGCGATCGTGACGCCACCGTCGACGACCATGGTCGAGCCGGTCATGTAGCCCGACGCCGCAGAGGCGAGGAAGACGACGGAGGCCGCCAGCTCGACCGGGTCGCCCATGCGGCCGGAGAGGATGCGGTGCTGCAGCCCAGCGACGTACTCGGGCGCGAGCACGTCGGTCATCTCGGAGGCGAACCAGCCCGGCGCGATCGCGTTGACGCGGATGCCCTTGCGGCCCGTCCACTGCTGGGCGAGGTCGCGCGTGAGGCCGAAGATCGCGGCCTTCGAGGCGCTGTAGGCCGTCTGGGGCAGGCCTGCCGTGGTGAGCCCCAGGATGCTCGCGATGTTGATGATCGACGAGCCCGGCTGCATCACGCGGCCGCACGCCTGGGCCATGAAGTACGAGCCCATCAGGTTGACGTCGACGACCTTGCGGAACTCGTCGGGGGTCTCGCGCGTGGCCGGGACCGCGGACGCGACGCCGGCGTTGTTGACGAGGATGTCGACGTGGCCGAACTCCTCGAGGCCCTGTGTGACGATCGCGGTGCACTGGTCCGGGTCGGTGACGTCGGTCTGCACCGCGAGCGCTCGACGCCCCGCAGCCTCCACCAGCCGCGCGGTCTCCGTCAGCCCGTCCAGGCGACGTGCCCCGAGCACGACGTCGGCCCCTGCCTCGGCGAGTGCCTGGGCGAACGCGACCCCGAGCCCCGAGGAGGCCCCGGTCACGACCGCGACCTTGCCGTTCAGGTCGAACATGTCCATCACGCCCATGCGTCACCGTTCCTGTGGTCGAGGCAGCGGCAGCATGGCACCGATCGACGCGCCGCGCAGGCCCCTTCGGTTGTCGACCAGACTGGTCGGCAACGCGGGTTGTCGCGGAAACCGTGCGGAGCAGGGAAACCACGACAACCGCGCCCGGGAACCGGGGAACGCGACCACCCCGCGTCTGGCATGCTCGCGGGCACGCCCCGACCAGGAGCCACGCCATGGACTTCACCGTTCCGGAGGAGCTCGCCGCGCTCCGCTCGTCGTACGCGGCCTTCCTCGACCGGGAGGTCCGGCCACTCGAGGAGGACCTCGCGAAGGAGCTCGCCGCGCGCGAGGTCCACCCGGAGGTCCACGACGCCCACGTCGAGCTGCGCAAGCTGTCGGCGCGGGAGGGCTTCTACGGCTGCTACCTGCCGGAGCACGTCGGCGGACAAGGCGTCTCGACCCTCGGCACGACGCTGCTGGTGGAGGACTCCGGCCGAAGCGGGCTGACGCTCGCGCAGGGCCTCATCGGCCCGCCGAACCCGGGCGCCCCGTCCTCGGCGTTGCTCGACGCCCCGCCCCACGTCCGCGACCACTACCTCCGCCCGCTCCTCAACGGCACCTCGACGATGTGCTTCGCGCTGACCGAGCCCGAGGCCGGCAGCGACGCCCAGTCGATCACGACCCGCGCGGAGCGCACCCCCACCGGATGGGTCATCAACGGGACCAAGCACTACATCACCGGCGCCGACGACGCGGACCTCGCGCTCACCTTCGCCGTGACGGACCCCGCCCTGCGCGCCGCCGGCGGGATCACCGCGTTCATCGTCCCGCGCGACCAGTACCGGGTGGTCCGACGACAGTCGACGCTGGCCGACACCCACCCGTACGAGATCGTGCTCGAGGACGCGCAGGTCCCTGCCGACCACGTCGTCGGCGAGGTCGGGGCGGGCTTCCTGACCGCGATGAAGTTCCTCAACGCCGGCCGCGCCTACATCGGGGCGATGGCGCTGGGGCTCGCGGAGTTCTGCCTGGAGACCGCGGTCGACCACGCGTCGTCGCGCACCGCGTTCGGCAAGCCGATCGGGCGCAATCAGGGCATCTCGTTCCCGCTCGCGGACATGAAGGTCGACATCGAGTCGACCCGCTGGCTGACCTACCACCTCGCCTGGCAGGTCGATCAGGCGACCCCCGGCCACAACCTGATGCTCGACTCCTCGATCGTGAAGCTGCAGTCCACGGAGATGGCGTTCCGCGCGGCCGACACCGCGATGCAGGTCCTCGGTGGCGCGGGGCTGATGCGCGAGCTGCCGATCGAGCGGATCTGGCGGTTCCTGCGGGTGCTGCGCATCGTCGAGGGTGCCAGCGAGATCCAGCGGCTCGTGATCGCGCGGTCCATCGGGCTCTGAGCTCCTCGGCAGCGGACACGGAAGTGGCCGCGCCATCCGGGCAGGGACGACGCGGCCGAGACGGGTGGATCGCGGAAGATCGAGGGGACGGACAGCCCGCTCGATCCCCGATGCGGCCGATCAACACCCGACGTGTTGGAGCCTCCGTGGAGGTACACACCGAGGCGACGCATCACGCCGGGCCCGTGTTAGCGCCGCACCGCTGATCCGCGCGCTCTGCGCATCACGAGCGCGCCCGCGATGAGCCAGATGATGCCGAGCGCGATGAGCAGACCGGGCCAGCCCGGGCGTCCGACGATGGTCGGGTTCGTCGCCCGCGTGCCGTACCGCGTCACGATCGGGACGGCGTAGAGACCGACGGCGGCGCTCGCGAAGAGCGCCCCGAGGACCGGCGGGCGGACCCGCGACGGGACGACGCGCGCGACCAGCCACGCGACCGCGAAGCCCAGCGGGATCAGCAGCAGGTCGTTGAGCCCGGCGAGGACCGCGATGAACGGCCCGAGCCCCTCCGGCATCGTCAGGGCAGCGTTGTGGAACGTCCACCAGACGCCGTACGCCATCAGCGGGGCGCCGGCGAGCAGACCGAGGACCGCCCCGAGGCGATACGTCTCGACACGCAGGTCCTCGTCGCAGTCCGGGCTGCCCTCGACCGGGCGGCTCACGCGATCACCTGCAGGCGCGTGACCCATTTGGTCTGCATCACGCCGGGGCGGTTCGGGGCGATCAGCCGGCACGGAAAGCCGTGGTCGAGGTTCAGCTCCTCACCGTTGAGCTCCAGCGCAAGCAGGGTGTCGGGGTCGTTCGTGTGGGTCGGCAGCAACGTCGAGCGGCGGTAGGACCCGCGCTGCTCCAGCGAGTGGACGACGACCTCCGCGCCCGGCGCCGCGCCGGCCATCGCGAGCAGGTCGCGGACGCGGACGCCGCGCCAGTCGACATGGGCGACAGCTTCGCGAAGTGCATCCTGGACGTCTTCGGAATCTGAACGCCTTTCCTGAA
>CBDTYW010000305.1:0-4060 GCA_965364735.1 uncultured Nitriliruptoria bacterium | reverse complement strand
TGCTCTTCGGCGTGATCGGCGTCGCGGCTGGCGCATGGCTCGTCTCGCGCCCCGTCCCCGTGGACGCGGTCGCGGCCGGCCTGCCCACCTACAACCTGCTCGTCCCGGGGGTCGTCGCCATCGCCGGTGGCGCTGCGGTCGTCGCCTGCACGATCGCCTTCGAGGGACGCCCGGCGCTCTCCCGCGCCTGGATTGCGTTCCTGGCCGCGGCTGGCGCCCTGGCGCTGACCGTCTGGCAGGGCATCGACATCCTGTCGGTCGTGGACGGCGCCGGCGTCGAGGCTGCCGCGCCCCGCGTCGAGCTCTTCGGCTCGGTCGCGCTCGACTCGATCGCGTTCTTCACCCGCTTCACGGTCTACCTGACGACCCTGTTCGTCGTTCCGCTCAGCCACGGCTACCTGATCGACCGCGGCCTCAACCGCGCCGAGTTCGAGCCGCTGCTGCTGCTGGCAGCGGTCGGCATGGGTCTGCTGGGCGCCGCGAACGACCTGATCATGCTGTTCCTCGCCATCGAGATCCTCTCGATCGCGCTGTACATCCTGGCGGGCCTCGCCCGACGTGACCGCCGCTCGCAAGAGGCCTCGATCAAGTACTTCGTGCTCGGTGCGGTCGCCTCCGCGATCCTGCTCTACGGCATGGCCCTGACCTACGTCGGGACCGGCACGCTGGAGCTCGCCGAGATCGCGCAGCGCCTCGGCGACGCAACCACCCCGATCACCATCCCGCTCGTGGGCATGGCCCTGATCATGGTCGGGCTCGGCTTCAAGGTCGCGCTCGCGCCGTTCCACCTCTGGACGCCCGACGTCTACCAGGGCGCGCCGACCAACGTCACCGCGTTCATGGCCGCCGGCACGAAGGCCGCCGGGTTCGCGGCCGTGCTGCGCATCCTGCTCGTCGCGTTCAACCCGCTCCAAGACCAGTGGCGGCCCATCCTCGCCGTGCTCGCCGCGATCACGATGGTGTACGGCGCCGTCGTGGCGCTGCGCCAGCACGACGTCAAGCGCATCCTCGCCTTCTCGTCCGTCGCCCACGCGGGCTATGCGGCGATCGGCGTCGTGGCCGCCAACGCCGAGGGCCTGTCCGGGACCCTCTGGTACCTCGTCACCTACGCCGTCTCGACGATGGCCGCGTTCGCCGCGCTCATCGCCGTCGAGCGTCGTCGTCAGGGTGAGGTCACGCTCAACACCCTCCGCGGGCTCGGCAAGACGTCGCCCGCGCTGGCTGGTCTCTTCGCCCTGGCGATCCTCTCGCTGGCCGGCATCCCGCCAACGGCAGGGTTCAGCGGCAAGTTCGTCGTGTTCTCGTCGGTCATCGGCGGGCCGTACGCATGGCTCGCCGTCGTCGGTCTGCTCGCGAGCGTCGTCTCGGCCTTCTTCTATCTGCGGCTCATGGGGATGATGTTCCTCGAGGAGCCCGAGGACGCGGACGCCACGCCGATCCTCACGACCGGCCTCGCTGCAGCGCTCGCCGCGGCCGCGACCCTCGTCATCTACCTCGGTGTCGCACCCGGCTGGCTGCTCGACTCGGCGCAGCGCCTGAGCACGGTTCTGGCCGGCGGGTGACACACGCCGCCCGGTCCGAAGTGCGCCGGTGCTCCGAACTGTGGACACTTGACGCTCACGGGTCGTGTGCGTCGGTCCGTCATCGTGCATGAAGCGGAGATCTCCGTGCCATCCCCGTCCATGAAGCTCGCCATCCCTGCGCCCGTCCTCGAGCAGCTCGAGGAGCACGGCCTCTCCGTCGGGGTGGTGCTCGATCGTGTCGAGGACCGACTGCGTGAGCAGGTCACGTCGAGCTACGCCTTCGTCGACGAGGCCGCCAAGTACCTGATGGACGCCGGCGGCAAGCGGTTCCGTCCGCTGCTCGTCGCGCTCGCCGCCCAGCTGGGCAACCCGGACTCGCCCGACATCGCCGACGCCGGCGTGGTCGTGGAGCTCGTGCATCTCGCGACGCTCTACCACGACGACGTGATCGACGAGGCCCGGGCACGTCGGGGCGCGGAGTCCGCGAACCACCGCTGGGACAACACGATCGCCACGCTGACCGGCGACTACCTGTTCGCCCGCGCGTCGGAGCTCTCGGCGGACCTCGGTGTCGAGGTCACCCGGCTCATGGCCCGCACGATCGCGACCCTCTGCGAGGGCGAGATCCGCGAGGTCCAGGGGTCGAAGGGCGCGCTGCCGCCCGAGGTGCCGCGGCTCGACCCGACCCGTGAGCACTACCTGACCGTCATCAGCGAGAAGACCGCGTCGCTCATCGCGACGTCCTGTCGGCTCGGCGGGCTCCTCGCGGGGCTGCAGCCCGACGAGGTCGAGTCGCTGACGACCTATGGCTGGAACGTCGGCATGGCCTTCCAGCTCTCCGACGACATCCTCGACATCGCCTCCGAGGAGACCGAGTCCGGGAAGATCCCGGGCACGGACCTCCGCGAGGGCGTGCTCACGTTGCCGATGCTCGAGGCGATCGACGCGGACCCGGACGGCGAGATCGCGCAGCTCCTCGGCCGCGACGACGAGCTGAACGACGAGGAGGTCGCACGCGGCCTCGCGCTGCTCCGCGACCCGGCCCTGCTGGACCGCGCCCGCGAGGTCTCCGCGTCCTACGTCGACGAGGCCATCGCCGCGCTCACGCCCTTCCCCGAGGACGCCCCCCGCAAGGCCCTGACCCGCCTCGCCGAGTACGCCCTCGCCCGCACGGCTTGACCACCGCCCCACCCCCCTCCGCCGAGCGACGTCCAAACCTGCACCACGCGGGTTCAGGCATCGCTCGCCGAGGGTGTTGGGGTGGGTCGGCACGGGTTGCGGGGTGATGCGGCGTGCCGCGGTGTCGGTCGCGGTGATCCTCGTGGTCATCGTCGGCGTCGCACTGCGGGGCGACGGCGGCGACCTGCAGCTCCCGCCCCGGACGGTGGCGGCGGAGTTCGGGTCATCGGTCGGGGCAGCCGCCCGGGAACCGCTGGTCGAGGCGGAGCGGATCGCTGCCGCCATCGAGGAGCCGTTGCGGCTGGTCCGGCACTTCCAGCGGACGTCCGAGCCTTTCCCGGACCCGCTCGGCGACGCGCTCATCCGCTCGGGGGCCGACCTCGTCCTGTCGCTGCAGCCACGGACCCGGTCCGGGGCCCCGATCCCATGGCGCGACTGGGCCGAGACGACCGAGGACGACGAGCTCGGTCAGCAGCTGGTCCGGATCGCGCAGGACATCGCGCGCCGAGGCGGCGTCCACAGCGTCACGTTCCATCACGAGCCGGAGAGCGGCCAGGGTCCGTTCGGTGAGGCGGTCGACTACGTGGCCGCGTTCCGCAACGTCGTCGCGATCATGCGCCCGCACGGACCGGCTGAGCTCGAGTTCTCCTGGCTCGCGACGTCGTTCGGCTTCGAGCGGGAGCCCGACGACGCGCGTGCAGCCCCGAGGTACTACCCGAGGAGCGACGTCGTCGACTGGATCGGCGTCGACGCCTACAACTGGTTCGGATGCAGAACGGACACCCCCGGGGAGTGGCGTCGGCCGCGCGAGGTGCTCGGCAGCTTCCTCGCCTTCGCCGGCCAGCATCCGGACGCGAAGGTCATGATCGCCGAGATCGCATCCACCGAGGACCCGGCTGACCCCGAGCGCAAGGGCGCCTGGATCGACGACCTTACCAACACGCTGCGGGATCCCGCGCTCAGCCGCGTCGAGGTGGTCCTGTGGTTCCACGGCCCCGACCCCGACTCCGACCGCTGCGACTGGTGGATCGACTCATCCCCGGCCGCCACCGCGGCCATCCGCGACCTCGCCGCATCCCTCCGCGCCATCCCGACCCCCGTCGACTGACCACCCACCTCTCCGACGGGTGACCCGCCCCTCCGCCGAGCGATGGATTTCTCTGCGTGGTGCAGGTTTCGACGTCGCTCGGCGAAGCTGCCGCCCGGGAAGTGCGTGAGTGGGTGGGTGGAGGGGCCGAGGCTCAAGGCAGGGCGCGGGTGGGCCGACCTTCTGGGGGAGCGGCCGGCGGGGTCGCCGTTCGAGAGGTGCGTGGGATGGGTCGCTGGCGGGGGACCACGTCCGGTGCTGCCGGTCTTGG
>CBDTYW010000304.1:0-4069 GCA_965364735.1 uncultured Nitriliruptoria bacterium | reverse complement strand
GGAGCGGGGCCAGGTCGCCGTCCATCGAGAACACGCCGTCGGTGACCAGCACCCGGCGCCCCGGCGCGTCGGCGAGGAGGCGCTCCGCGTCGGCCGCGTCGGCGTGGGCGAACACCCGCACCTCCGCCCCGGACAGACGACATGCGTCGATGATCGAGGCGTGGTTGCGGGCGTCCGAGACGATCGTGTCGCCCTGCCCGGCGAGTGCGGTCAGCACTCCGAGGTTCGCGAGGTAGCCGGACGAGAACAGCAACGCGTCGAGGTCAGGGCCGTCATCGCCGGCCTTGAACGCCGCCAGATCGCGCTCGAAGGCGCGGTGCAGCGTCGTGCCGCCGGTCACCAGCCGCGACGCTCCGCTGCCCGCCCCGTGCTGCACGGCCGCGAGCCCGGCGGCCGCGATCACGCGGTCGTCGTCGGCGAGCCCGAGGTAGTTGTTGGACGACAGGTGCAGCACGCGACGCGTCGTGGCGGCCGTCGAGTCACCGTCGACGAGGTCGATCCACGACCCGGCACGCCCGGCGTGGTGGCGGAGCACGCGGTGCGCATCCCGTTCGCGGAGATCGGCGAGCGCCCCGTCGATCCAGCCGAGCGGATCGTCGCTCACGCAGGGCCACCGTTCGCGACCAGCTCGGAGGTCACCTTGGCGGTCGCCTCGATGCCGGCGCGGACGAGCAGACGCAGGTCGTCGCCGGTCATCGCCGGGGCCGGCATGAAGATCAGGACGTCACCGAGTGGACGCAGGATGACGTCGTGCGCGCGCATGGCGTCGCAGACACGCTTGCCGACCTCCCAGCCGGCCGGGAACGGCTCGCGCGTGGCGCGGTCCGCGACCAGCTCGACGCCGACCATCAGGCCGCGCTGGCGGACCTCGCCGACGTGGTCGAGGGGAGCGAAGCCCGCAAGCAGCTCCGTGAGCAACGTCGACTTCGCGCGCGCCATCGCCGGGATGTCCTCCGCGACGAAGAGGTCGAGGTTCGCCGACGCGACGGCGGCGGCGATCGGGTTCCCCGAGTACGAGTGCCCGTGGTAGAGCGTTCGTCCGGACTCCGGATCTCCGAGGAACGCCTCGTAGATCGCCTCGGACGAGAGCGTCGCCGACATGGGGACGTACCCGCCGGTGAGCCCCTTGCCGACCGCCATGAGGTCCGGCTCGATGCCCTCGACCTGGCAGGCGAACGCCTCGCCGGTGCGGCCGAAGCCGGTCGCGACCTCGTCGACCAGCAGCAGCACGCCGAACTCGTCGCAGATCTCGCGGAGCCGACGCAGGTGTCCGTCGGGCGCGGTGATCATCCCGGCAGCGCCCTGCACGAGCGGCTCGGTGACCACGCCCGCGATCCGGTCACCGTGCTCTTCGAGCGCCGCGCGCAGCGTCTCGGCGCAGGCGAGGTCGCAGGACGGGTACTCGAGCGCGAGCGGGCACCGGTAGCAGTAGGGCGACGCGATCCGGACGGTGTCGAAGAGCAGGTCGCCGTAGAGCGCGTGGAAGGCGTCCATCCCGCCGACCGAGACGGCGCCGAGCGTGTCGCCGTGATACGCGTTGTCGAGGCACACGAACAAATCGCGGCCCTCGTCGCCGAGATGCCGGTGGTAGGCGAAGGCCATCTTGAGCATCACCTCGACCGCGGCCGAGCCGTTCTCGCTGAAGAAGGCCCGCGTCATCCGGTCCGGAGCGAGCTCGACGAGCTTGCGGGCGGTCTCGATCGCGGGCGGGTTCGTGAGGCCGAGGAACGTCGCGTGGGGGAGCGCAGCGGCCTGCCGCCGCAACGCCTCGACGAGCTCCGGGCGGTCGTGACCCCAGAGGTTCACCCAGAGCGAGGAGTTTCCGTCGAGCAGCCGACGACCATCGGTGGTGATGAGCCAGCAGCCCTCTCCCCGCTCGACGACGAGCGGCTCCTCCTGCACCCACGCCTGCTGCTGGGTGAAGGGGTGCCAGACGTAGCGATGGTCGTCGCCGACCAGCTGTCGGGTCCGGTCATCGCTGCTCACCGCGGGGCTCTCGTTCATGGGGCGGATCGTAGGCGGAGGCCGCTAGCGTCGGCGAGGCGGGCCGGAGGGTCCGTGCAATCGCGAGGAGTGCTTCGATGACCGTGGACGTTCCTGCTGGGATCGACGCCGACGCCGTCACCGCGTGGCTCGCGTCCCGGGTGCCGCTGCTCTCGGAGCCCCTGACGTTCGAGATGATCCAGGGGGGCCGTTCGAACCTGACGTTCACGGTCACGGACGCCGATGACCGCCGCTGGGTCCTGCGCCGTCCTCCGCTGCACCACGTCTTGCAGTCCGCCCACGACGTCGGGCGTGAGCACCGCCTCATGGACGCGCTGCAGGGATCGATCCCCGTGCCGCCGCTCGTCGGGCTCGAGACGGATCCGGGGGTGAACGGCGCCCCGTTCTTCGTCATGGACTTCGTCGACGGTCATGTCGTGCGAAGCGTGGCAGAGGGAGCGGACTTCTCGCCGGCATGGCGTGCTGCCGCGTCCCACGCGCTGGTCGACACCCTGCTCGCGCTCCACGCCGTCGACGTCGAGGCCGTCGGGCTCGGCGACCTCGGTCGGCACGACGGCTACATCTCCCGACAGCTCCGCCGCTGGTGGGGCCAGTACGAGGCTGGTGCCGAGCGCGACCTGCCGCTCGTGAAGCACGTCCATGACCGGCTCGCCGCGACGATCCCCGAGCAGCAGAAGGTCGCGATCGTCCATGGCGACTACCGCCTCGACAACGTGATGATGGGCGACGACGGGCAGGTGCTCGCCGTCCTCGACTGGGAGCTCTGCACCCTCGGCGACCCCATGGCAGATCTCGGTCTGCTGATGGTCTACTGGGCCCAGCCGGGCGACGTGGCCATCCCGCTGCTCGACGCCGCGACCGTGCTGGACGGATTCGCCAGCCGCGACGAGGTCATCGCCCGCTACGCCGCAGGATCGGACCTCGACGTCGGCCAGCTCGACTACTACGTGGCGTTCGCGTACTGGAAGCTCGCGCTCATCCTCGAGGGCGTGCTGACGCGCTTCGCGGCGGGGGCCTACGGCGACGATGCCGACGACGGGACGAGGGCCTTCATGCAGGTGGTCGACACCCTGCTCGACAACGCCGACGCTGCCATCAGCCGACGGGACGCATCGTGAGCACCCCCCAGCAGATCGACGCCTCCAGCCGTGCGCTCCTCGTCGACTACGGCGGCGTGCTGACCAAGCCGCTGTCGGAGTGCTTCGCGTCGTTCGAGACCACCCACGGCATGGAGGCCGGGACCATCTACGGCGTCCTCGCGACCGTGTACTCCGGGGGCGACGAGGACGGATCGATCGCGAGGCTCGAACGCGGGGAGCTCTCGGACCTGGAGTTCGGTGATCAGCTGAGCGCGGGCTTCGCCATGCTCGGCGTGGACGTCTCGCCGGAGGCCGCGATCCGGGACCTCTTCTCCGACCTCGGCCCCCACGGTGGGCTCTGGGGCGTCGTGGGTGCAGCCCGGAGCGCGGGGGTGCGAACCTCGCTGCTCTCGAACTCCTGGGGCGTCGACAGCTACCCCCGGGCGCAGCTCGGGGAGGTCTTCGATCACCTCGTGATCTCGGGGGAGATCGGGATGCGCAAGCCGGCTCGCGACATCTTCGTGCACGCCGCCGGCATCGTCGGGCTGCCGCTGCATGCCTGCGCGTTCGTCGACGACATCCAGACCAACGTCGATGCAGCGCTGGAGTACGGCATGTTCGGCGTGCTCCACACCGACGCCGCGACCACGGCCGCGACGCTCGAAACCTTCCTCGGCGTGCCGTTGGTCGCGGCGGTGGGGCCGCCGCCTGAGGTGCAGGTTCCCTGACGCCGGCGTTCGCGGAGCGCTAGAGTTCGAGGACGTCGCGTTGCGTGACGGTGGCTCCCTGCGGGCAGCTGCCGATCTCCCGTCCGGGTCATGAGGGCGACGGCACACCACCAGACGACGGCGGCCGCGGGCCGTGTCGTCACGACACCCACGGAGGGCCCACATGGCCACCGACGCATCCGAAGAGCGCCTCGCGCTCTACGTCGATCACGAGAACGTCGCCATCGGCGCGCGTGACATCGGCTACCACTTCCAGAT
>CBDTYW010000303.1:0-4144 GCA_965364735.1 uncultured Nitriliruptoria bacterium | reverse complement strand
GGCGACGCGAGGACGCGGCCCTGCCCGATCGCGGCGGCGGCGCGCTCGGCCGTGTCTCGCGGGACGGGGTGGCTGCCGGCGAACGCGTCGCTCGGAAGCGCCCACGTCTCGGCCCCGATGCCGAGACGTTCCGCCCACAGGTCGATCTCCCCGTCGTCGAGGCTCGCGGCGAGGCGTGCGAAGGTCGTGTTGCAGGATGCGGCGAACGCTCGTTGGAGGCTGACCTCGCCGAGGTCGAGGTCCGCGGCGTTGGAGATCCTGAGGCCACCGACCACGTCGCTCGCGGGGCAGGCCACCCGATCATCGAGCGTCGCTCCGTTGTCCAGCGCGGCGGCGAGGGTCACGATCTTGAACGTCGAGCCGGGGGGGTACTGCCCCGCCCACGCCCGGTTGAACTCGTTGAGGCCGCGCGACGCCGTGCCGAGGATCGCCCCGTCCATGGCGTCGACCGCGACGATCGCCGCCCGGGCCTCCGTGCCGACGAGCGCATTCTCGATGGCGAGCTGGACCTGGAGGTCGAGGCTGGTGCGGAGCGGTTCAGGGGCGTCGCCGTTGAAGGTGTGCAGCACGGCGCGGACGTCGCCGTCCTCCTCGACGAGCATCACGCGAAGCTCGTCGGCACCCGTCAGCTGGGCCTCGAACTGACGCTCGAGTCCGGAGAGACCGACGTCGTCACCGACCTCGTAGGGCGGGCCGAGCTGCTCGAGACGCTCGGCCGTGGCCTCGCCGTAGCTGCCGATCACGTGACGGGCGAAGCCGACCGTCCGCGCGACACGCGCGTCCTGCGTCTCACGTCGGACGAACCCGTTGACCGGAGCGAGCTGCCGCCACGCCTGGTCGAACTCCGGCTTCGTGAGCTCCGCGACCTCGTAGTACCACGTCGGGCGGAGGTCCTGGGAGAGCAGGCTGCGGATCGTGTCCGACGCGGAGGGGAGGTGGAGGTCGATCGCGTCGATCAGCTCCTCGTCCTCGAAGATCCGCCGCGGCTCGATCCCGATCGCGTAGCGCGTCCCGATCTCGGTGATCGGCACGCCGTCTCGGTCGAGGATCGGCGCGCGGACCGTCGGGATCGTGTCGATGCGGAGCGCGAGGGTCACGGCAGCGCGCGGATGCAGGACCGTCGGCTCCCACACGAGCGTCCAGTCGCCGCGGTCGCGTTCGAGGGCCAGGTCCACGTCCCAGGACATCGTGCCCGCGGCGGGGAGATCTGCGAACAACGTCGCGGTGGCGGTGGCCGTGTTGTCGTCGACGACGACCGGCGTCCGTTCGGAGCGCAACGTCGCGGCGTCGAGCGTGCTGAACCACTGGGTGTTCAGAGGTTCGAATGAGTCGGGTGTCTCGCGCAGCAGCCCGCTCATCGCATCGACGTCGCGGGTGGTGAACGCCGCGAGATACTCGTCGACGACGGCCGTCGCCAGGACCTCCTGATCCGCGGGCAGCACGCGATCGATGAGCGGCAACACCGCCCAGACCACGCCTCCGACCACGGCGAAGGCGAAGAGACCGACGAAGAGATGTCGCAGCCGCATCGTGGCTCCAGAGCCGGCGCTGCGCCCCTGCGGCGTCGCGCGACGACCGACGGTAGCGGTGGCGCGATCCGCCCATCCCGGTCGAGCGGCCAGCGAGCCTGCCCGATACCGGGCCAGCGCTACCCTCGCAGCGCGTCCGGTCGACAGGCCGGACGGCTTCGCGTTCGCGACACGTCACACAGATGAAGGCACGTAGGAATGTCATCTCAGGCTCCCTCGTCCCGCTCGGCAATGAACGCCTGGCTCGTCGACGAGATGTACGACCAGTTCCATGAGGACCCCTCGTCGCTCTCGAAGTCGTGGCAGGACTTCTTCGCCGACTACAAGCCGGACGGGACGGGCGGCGCCCCGCCCGCCACCCGTGCGAAGCAGGTGAAGCCGCCGGCGAAACGCGACCTGCCCTCGGGCAAGGCCGCGAGCACGGACGCTGCAGAGGACACCGACGAGACGCCGAAGCGGCTCCGCGGGGTCGGCGCCAAGATCGTCGAGAACATGGAGGCCTCGCTCGGGGTCCCGACGGCGACGTCCGTACGTGACGTCCCGGCGAAGCTCCTCGAGGTCAACCGTCGCATCCTGAACAACTACCTGACCCGTCAGCGCGGCGGGAAGGTCTCGTTCACCCACCTCATCGCGTACGCGCTCGTGAAGGGCCTCGAGGAGGTCCCGGCGATGAAGAAGCGCTACGGGATGGTCGACGGCAAGCCCGGCGTCATCGAGTCGGACCGCATCGGGTTCGGACTGGCCGTGGACATGCCCGCGAAGGACGGCGGCCGTTCGCTGCTCGTCGCGGTGATCAAGGACGCGCAGGACCACGGCTTCGCGGAGTTCCACTCGGCCTACGAGGAGCTCATCCGCAAGATCCGGACCAACAAGCTCACCCCGGACATGTTCGCCGGGGCGACGATGACGCTCACGAACCCGGGAGGCATCGGCACGGTGCTCTCCGTCCCGCGGCTCATGCCCGGCCAGTCGGCAATCATCGGTGTGGGGCGGATCGGGTACGCCGCGGAGTACGAGGCCGCGGACCCGAAGATGATCGCCAACCTCGGGCTCTCCAAGACGGTCACCATCACGTCGACCTACGACCACCGCGTCATCCAGGGCGCCGAGTCGGGGCAGTTCCTGAGCTACGTGCACGAGCTGCTGATCGGCAAGCACGGCTTCTACGACGAGGTCTTCCAGGCGCTGGGCATCCCCTACGAGCCCGCTCGCTGGCGCACCGACGCGACGTCGCTCGACTCCGCCGAAGCGATGATGACCAAGCAGCTCAAGGTCCATCAGCTCGCGAACATGTATCGCGTCCGCGGACACCTCATCGCCGACCTCGACCCGCTCCGTCAGCTCGAGCCGGCGATGCACCCCGAGCTCGACCCGGTGTTCTACGGCCTCAGCATCTGGGACCTGGATCGCGAGTTCATGACCGACGGCCCGAACGGGCTCGAGAAGCTGCAGCTCGGCAAGATCCTGTCGCGGCTCCGCGACGCGTACTGCCGGACGTTGTCCATCGAGTACATGCACATCATGGACCCGGCTCAGAAGGGCTGGATCCAGGCGCACGTCGAGGGCGTCGACTCGACGCTCCCGCCGGACGAGCAGCAGTGGATCCTCGAGCGTCTGAACGCCGCGGAGGCCTTCGAGTCGTTCCTGCACACGAAGTACGTCGGGCAGAAGCGCTTCGGCCTCGAGGGCGGCGAGTCGCTCATCCCGTTGGTCAGCGCGATCATCGACGAGGCAGCGGACGACGGCTCGATCAACGACGTGCTGGTCGGCATGGCGCACCGCGGACGCCTGAACGTGCTCGCGAACATCATGCAGAAGTCACCGGGCCAGATCTTCAAGGAGTTCGAGGGCGACATCGACCCGGACACCGTGCAGGGATCCGGTGACGTCAAGTACCACCTGGGCTCCTCGACGACCTGGACGTCACGGGCGGGCAACGACGTCAAGCTCGGGATGTCGCCGAACCCGTCGCACCTCGAGACGGTCAACCCCGTCGTCGAAGGACGGGCTCGCGCTCTCGAGGACCGCTACGACGTCCACGCCACCACGGGCAAGTTCCCGGCGCTTCCGGTCCTGCTCCATGGTGACGCTGCCTTCGCCGGCCAAGGTGTCGTCGCGGAGACGCTGAACCTGTCCGAGCTGCGTGGCTACCGCACCGGCGGGACCATCCACGTCGTCATCAACAACCAGGTCGGCTTCACGACCAGCGCGTCGGAGGCCCGTTCGAGCTTCTACTGCACGGACATCGCGAAGATGATCGGCGCGCCGATCATCCACGTGAACGGCGATGACCCCGAGGCGTGTGTGCGCGCCGCCCGGCTCGCCTTCGAGTTCCGTCAGGAGTTCTCCCGCGACGTCGTCATCGACATGGTCTGCTACCGCCGCCACGGTCACAACGAGGCCGATGACCCGTCGTTCACGCAGCCGCGCATGTACGAGCTCATCGAGAACCGTCGCTCCGTGCGCAAGCTCTACACCGAGCAGCTCGTGAAGCGTGGGGACATCTCGATCGATCAGGCCGAGCAGTTCCTCCAGGGCTTCGAGGAGCTCCTCCAGGAGGCCTTCTCCGAGACGAAGCAGGCGAAGCCGCCGGAGCCGCCGACCGCGATCGCTCC